>NZ_JBHFCS010000012.1:0-166001 GCF_044143025.1 Pseudomonas sp. TR47
ACGATCAGGCGATCGAAGCACCACCAGCACTACCTGGATTAAGCAACTCTTTGAATTTCAAGGAGTTTCTCGTTCCGACTACGCTGGAAGTGGGGCGCATTATAAGGGGATTCGGACGCCCGTCAAGGCTTAATTCCAATAAACCTTACTATCGCTAAAAAGCAAAGCGGGGAGGCCTGTCGGCCTCCCCGCTTTTCATCACCTATATATAGCCTCAGAGCACACCAGCACTGCGCAAGCGCCCAAGCGCATCGCCATCCAACCCCAACACATCACCTAGAACTGCCTCCGTGTGCTCACCCAGCAGCGGCGGCGCACGACGATACTCAACGGGCGTTTCCGATAACCTGATAGGGCTGGCCACCTGCGGCACACTCCCAGCCAAGGCATGGGGCATGCTCACAGCCAGGCCGCGCGCAAGCACTTGCGGGTCCTGGAACATCTGCGCCAGATCATTGATCGGCCCACAGGGCACGCCTGCAGCTTCCAACTGGCTCACCCACTCAGCCGTTGTCTTGAACACCGTGGCCTGGCGAATCAACGGAATCAGCTCCGCCCGATTGGCCACCCGCAGCTTGTTGGTTGCGAAGCGTGGGTCATCAGCCCATTGAGGCTGACCAGCCACCTCGGCGAACTTGCGGAACTGGCCATCGTTGCCGACGGTAAGAATGAAGTCGCCATCTGCGGTCGGGAAATCCTGATAAGGCACAATATTAGGATGTGCATTGCCCAGCCGTCGCGGCGGGTTGCCAGTAGTGAGGTAGTTCATCGCCTGATTGGCCAGGCAGGCTACCTGCACATCCAGCAAGGCCATATCGATGTGCTGCCCGACACCGGCCTGGTCGCGATGGGCGAGGGCCGCCAGTATGGCCACGGTCGAATACAGCCCAGTCAGAATATCGGTAAGCGCTACCCCCACCTTCACAGGTCCGGCACCCTCATCACCGTCGGGGCGCCCGGTCAGGCTCATCAGCCCGCCCAGCCCCTGGATCATGAAGTCATAGCCCGCGCGCTTAGCGTAGGGCCCGGTCTGACCGAAGCCAGTGATCGAGCAATAGATAAGCCGGGGATTCACCGACTTCAGGCTCGCGTAATCCAGCCCATAGGCAGCCAGCCCGCCAACCTTGAAGTTTTCAATGACGATGTCCGACTTCGCAGCCAGCTCACGCACCAGGCGCTGCCCCTCTGGCTGAGTAAAGTCGATGGTCACCGAACGCTTGTTACGGTTGGCCGACAAATAGTAAGCCGCCTCACTGGTGTTCTCGCCTTGTACATCCTTGAGGAAGGGCGGCCCCCAGGCGCGAGTATCGTCGCCGCTGCCTGGGCGCTCGACCTTGATCACGTCGGCGCCCAGGTCAGCCAGAATCTGACCAGACCAGGGCCCAGCCAGCACACGGGAGAGGTCCAGCACCCGCAGATGAGATAGCGCGCCCATACCCTGGCTCCTTATCAATAGAAGGCCTGGATGCCGGTTTGCGCGCGCCCCAGAATCAGCGCGTGTACGTCATGGGTGCCCTCATAGGTGTTGACCACCTCAAGATTGACCAGATGACGCGCGACGCCGAACTCGTCGGAGATACCGTTACCACCCAACATGTCACGGGCCATACGCGCAATGTCCAGCGACTTGCCGCACGAGTTGCGCTTCATGATCGAGGTGATTTCCACTGCAGCGGTGCCCTCGTCCTTCATACGCCCCAAACGCAGGCAGCCTTGCAGGGCCAGGGTAATTTCGGTCTGCATGTCGGCCAGCTTCTTCTGGATAAGCTGATTGGCAGCCAGCGGGCGGCCGAACTGCTGACGGTCCAGGGTGTACTGGCGAGCGGTGTGCCAGCAGGCTTCAGCAGCCCCCAAAGCACCCCAGGAAATACCATAACGGGCAGAGTTCAGGCAGGTGAACGGACCTTTGAGGCCACGCACATCCGGGAAGATGTTTTCCTCAGGCACGAACACATTGTCCATCACGATTTCGCCGGTGATCGACGCGCGCAGCCCGACCTTGCCATGGATCGCCGGTGCACTGAGGCCCTGCCAACCCTTTTCAAGAACAAAGCCGCGGATATCGCCAGCGTCATCCTTGGCCCAGACCACGAACACATCGGCGATCGGGCTGTTGGTGATCCACATCTTGCTGCCGCTCAGGCGATAGCCACCGTCCACCTTCCTGGCACGGGTGATCATCGAGCCCGGGTCGGAGCCATGGTTGGGTTCGGTCAGGCCGAAGCAACCGATCCACTCACCGCTGGCAAGCTTGGGCAGGTACTTCTGCTTCTGCGCTTCGGTACCGAACTCGTTGATCGGCACCATCACCAGTGAAGACTGCACACTCATCATCGAGCGATAGCCAGAGTCGATACGCTCCACTTCCCGGGCAATCAGCCCGTAGCACACGTAGTTGAGCCCACTCCCGCCATATTGCTCGGGAATGGTCGCGCCCAGCAGGCCGACTTCACCCATTTCGCGAAAAATAGCGGGGTCGGTCTGCTCATGACGGAAAGCCTCCAGCACCCGCGGGGCCAGCTTGTCCTGGGCGAACTGATAGGCGCTGTCACGAACCATGCGCTCTTCTTCAGTGAGCTGCTGGTCCAGCAGCAGCGGGTCGATCCAGTTGAAGCTTGCTTTACCGGCCATGAGTGAAATCCTCGAAATAGGGGAGCAGATTCTTGTGCCTTTGATCCTAGGCCTGATCTACAACGAGGACAAACGAGGATTGCGCACGTATTAGTGATAATTTATCACTCCGAAACACACAAAAACCCCATCTTGCAAACCCTATAAGTGAGGTTGCCGTACATGCGTCGCAAGATCCCCAGTACCACCGCATTGGTCTGCTTCGAAGCGGCAGCGCGCCACGAGAGCTTTACCAAGGCCGCTCAGGAACTTGCCCTGACCCAAGGCGCCGTCTGTCGCCAGATCGGCGGCCTCGAGGGGTTTCTCAACGTGGAACTGTTCCGGCGCTCGCGGCGCGGCGTCAAGCTGACAGAGGCGGGACTGTCGTATAGCCGCCAGGTTGCCGCACAGCTGGATGCTGTAGAGCGTGACACCTTGTCGGTAATGCGCCAGCAAGGTGCCAACGTGATCGAACTGGCCGTAGTACCGACTTTCGGCACCCAATGGCTGCTGCCGCGGCTCAAGGACTTCCAGCAACGGCACCCGGATGTCACTGTCAACCTCACCAACCGCACACGGCCGTTCCTGTTTGCCGACACCACCTTCGATGCCGCTATCTATTTTGGCGATGCCGACTGGTCAGGCACGCACTCCCACCGCCTGATGGGCGAAAACCCGGTACCCGTGTGCAGCCCAGCCTTGCTGGACGGGCAAGGCATGCTCGACGCGACGCGAATCGCCCACCTGCCGCTACTGCAGCAGACCACGCGGCCCTATGCCTGGCGACAGTGGTTCAATGGTCTGGGCATGAACGTTTCCGGGGACATGACAGGCCCGCGCTATGAACTGTTCTCAATGCTGGCCCAAGCTGCCACCCACGAGATGGGCATCGCGCTGATACCACCGTTCCTGATCCAGCGGGAACTGGAGGAAGGCAGACTGGTGGTCGCTAACAGATACGCCCTGTCCAGCGACAAGGCCTATTATCTGATGATTCCCGAGCGCAAGGCCGAATCGGCGTCGCTGCGGGCATTCCGTGATTGGCTACTGGGGCAGGCACAGCATTACATCGCACCTTCCCTACCCTTGTAGTCAATTATTTTGAACACCTACAGATGTATGTTTTTGTCGCATATAAGCAAACTGTTCAGGTGAATCGAAAAACCCCGACAAAACCGCTAAACACGCGGCTTTCAGAGGGTTTTACGACCTTCGCGAGTCCATCTGCGAAATCAGCGCAAAAAATTTCAAAAAATCCCCTAATCTGCCAATAGCCCATGTTTGACGGGCTGCGCCCTATTCGTTGCGACATACGGTCACAGGGTGACTTGTAGTTTTAACTTCGTTTCGCTCCAGAACCGGTTGAAGGCCCCTGGGTTCGTCTGCAAAATGCTCCGCCCGCCCTGGATTCGGCGGACTGGCGCTCAACAGCCAAACCCGCGCACCACCCGAAGTGCGCTGGCTTCTATAAAGACAAAAAGGTCACCGCAGGAGAAATAGTCGTGCACATTGGTGTTCCTCTCGAGACGCAGACCGGTGAGACAAGGGTCGCTGCGACCCCGGAAACCATCAAGAAACTGATTGGCCAGGGCCATCAGGTCACCGTCCAACGGGGGGCAGGGCTCAATGCCAGCATTCCGGACAGTGCCTATGAGGCCGTGGGCGCTTCCCTGGGAAGTGCAGCCGATGCCTACGGCGCCCAACTGGTCCTCAAGGTGGTCGGTCCCAACGACCAGGAGCTGGCCCTGATCAACAGCGGCAGCCTTCTGGTGGGCATGCTCAACCCATTCAACAACGAGCTGATCGGCAAGATGGCAGAGCGCGGTATCACTGCCTTCGCCCTGGAGGCCGCGCCGCGTACATCCCGGGCCCAGAGCTTGGACGTGCTGTCGTCCCAGGCCAACATCGCCGGTTACAAGGCCGTGTTGCTGGCTGCCCATCATTACCCGCGCTTCATGCCCATGCTGATGACCGCCGCCGGTACTGTGAAAGCCGCGCGCGTGCTGATCCTGGGCGCTGGCGTTGCCGGCCTGCAGGCCATCGCCACCGCCAAGCGCCTGGGCGCAGTCATCGAGGCGTCCGACGTACGCCCGGCTGTCAAGGAGCAAATCGAGTCGCTGGGCGCCAAGTTCATCGACGTGCCCTACGAGACCGATGAGGAGCGCGAGTGCGCAGAAGGCGTCGGCGGCTATGCCCGGCCAATGCCGGCCAGCTGGATGCAGCGCCAGGCCCAGGCCGTGCATGAGCGAGCCAAACAGGCCGACATCGTCATCACTACGGCGCTCATCCCCGGCCGCAAGGCACCGACCCTGCTCAGCGCCGAAACCGTGGCGCAGATGAAACCAGGCTCGGTGGTCATCGACCTGGCCGCTGCCCAAGGCGGTAATTGCCCGCTGACCGTGGCCGACCAGGTCGTGATGGAAAACGGCGTGACCATCGTCGGCCCGACCAACCTGCCGGCCCAGGTGGCAGCAGATGCCTCGGCACTGTATGCACGCAACCTGCTGGATTTCATGAAGCTGCTGTTCGACAAGGACGGCGCGCTGGTCATCAACCTCGAAGACGACATCGTCGCCGCGTGCCTGATGTGCCGCGACGGCCAGGTCGTGCGCAAGAACGGCTAAGGAGCACGACAATGGAAGACATGCTGATTTCCCATGGCATCTACAACCTGATCATCTTCGTGCTGGCCATCTATATCGGCTACCACGTGGTCTGGAACGTGACCCCGGCACTGCACACACCCCTGATGGCGGTCACCAACGCCATCTCGGCCATCGTCATCGTCGGCGCCATGTTGGCTGCTGCGCTGACCGTGACCCCGGCCGGCAAGCTGATGGGCACCCTGGCGGTGGCCCTGGCTGCGGTCAACGTGTTCGGTGGCTTCCTGGTCACCCGTCGCATGCTTGAGATGTTCAAGAAGAAAACCAAGAACGAGGCGCAGAAGTAAGCATGAGCATGAATCTGGTAACGCTCCTCTACCTCGTCGCCTCGGTCTGCTTCATTCAGGCGCTCAAGGGCCTGTCGCACCCGACCACGTCGCGGCGCGGCAACCTGTTCGGCATGATCGGCATGGGGATCGCGATCCTCACCACGGTTGGCCTCATCTATAAGCTTGGGGCAGAGCTGGCAACTGCCGGGATTGGCTACGTCATCGTCGGCCTGCTGGTCGGCGGTACCGCAGGCTCGATCATGGCCAAGCGCGTAGAAATGACCAAGATGCCGGAGCTGGTCGCCTTCATGCACAGCATGATCGGCCTGGCGGCGGTATTCATTGCCATCGCGGCAGTACTCGAGCCGCAATCGATGGGCATTGTCGCCAGCATCAGCGACCCGATACCCACCGGTAACCGCCTGGAGCTGTTCCTTGGCGCTGCCATCGGTGCAATCACTTTCTCCGGTTCCGTGATCGCGTTCGGCAAGCTGTCGGGCAAGTACAAGTTCCGCCTGTTCCAAGGCGCACCGGTACAGTTCGCCGGCCAGCACAAGCTGAACCTGATTCTGGGCCTGACCACGATTGCCCTGGGCCTGCTGTTCACCTTCACCGGCCACTACAGCGCCTTCACCTTGATGCTGGTCCTGGCCTTCATCATGGGTGTACTGATCATTATCCCGATCGGCGGTGCAGACATGCCGGTGGTGGTGTCGATGCTCAATAGCTATTCGGGTTGGGCGGCGGCCGGTATCGGCTTCTCGCTGAACAACTCGATGCTGATCATCGCCGGCTCCCTGGTGGGCTCCAGCGGTGCGATCCTCTCGTACATCATGTGCAAAGCGATGAATCGCTCGTTCTTCAACGTCATCCTCGGCGGCTTCGGCGGGGATACCGATACCGGCGCAGCGCAAGGCTCGAAAGAGCAGCGCCCGGTGAAGTCTGGCTCGGCCGACGACGCGACCTTCCTGCTGAGCAACGCCGACACGGTGATCATCGTGCCCGGCTACGGCCTGGCGGTAGCCCGTGCCCAGCACGCGCTCAAGGAGCTGACCGAGAAGCTGACCCACAACGGCGTGACCGTGAAGTACGCGATCCACCCGGTGGCAGGGCGCATGCCCGGGCACATGAACGTACTGCTGGCCGAGGCCGAAGTGCCCTACGACCAAGTGTTCGAGATGGAAGACATCAACGCCGAGTTCGGCCAGGCCGACGTAGTGTTGGTGCTGGGCGCCAACGACGTGGTCAACCCGGCGGCGAAGAACGATCCAAAGTCGCCGATCGCGGGCATGCCGATCCTGGAGGCGTACAAAGCCAAGACCATCATCGTCAACAAACGCTCCATGGCCAGCGGCTACGCCGGCCTGGACAACGAACTGTTCTACCTGGACAAGACCATGATGGTGTTCGGTGACGCGAAGAAGGTCATCGAGGATATGGTCAAAGCCGTCGAGTAACCCCGCTTCCACCACCCAGTGGACTATAAAGAAGCCCCGGCGAGATCCCTCCCGGGGCTTTTTCATTTTGCTGATCCAGATCAATGGCTCTATTCCCGGGCTCCTCATACGACCATGGTCGCGGGACGGCGCCGGGGTAAATCTCTAGACTGCGCTGCAGTAGCTTCAGTAGCCCGAGATAACAATCCATGTACCGTGATCGTATCCGCTTGTCCTCCCTGCACAGCAAGGTAATGAGTGCGGCTGACGCCGCTGGCCTGATCGAGGACGGCATGACCGTCGGCATGAGCGGGTTCACCCGCGCCGGCGAAGCCAAGGCCGTACCGCATGCCTTGGCCGAACGCGCCAAGCTGTCGCCTCTGAAAATCAGCCTGATGACCGGCGCCAGCCTGGGCAATGACCTGGACAAGCAACTGACCGAGGCTGGCGTGCTGGCGCGCCGCATGCCGTTCCAGGTCGACAGCACCCTGCGCAAAGCCATCAACGACGGTCAGGTGATGTTCATCGACCAGCACCTGTCGGAAACCGTCGAGCAACTGCGCAACCAGCAGCTCAAACTGCCGGACATCGCGGTAATCGAAGCGGTGGCCATTACTGAACAGGGCCACATCGTGCCGACCACTTCGGTGGGCAACTCGGCGAGCTTCGCGATCTTCGCCAAGCAGGTGATTGTCGAGATCAACCTGTCGCACAACGCCAACCTCGAAGGCCTGCACGACATCTATATCCCGACCTATCGCCCAACCCGCACGCCGATCCCGCTGGTGAAAGTGGATGACCGCATCGGCAGCACCGCAATCCCGATCGACCCCGCCAAGATCGTCGGCATCGTCATCAGCGACCAGCCAGATTCGCCCTCCACCGTGCTACCGCCGGACGATGAAACCCAGGCCATCGCCGACCACCTGATCAACTTCCTCAAGAACGAAGTGGATGCAGGCCGCATGACCAACAGGCTCGGCCCGCTGCAAGCCGGCATCGGCAGCATCGCCAACGCGGTGATGTGTGGCCTGATCGAGTCGCCGTTCGAAGACCTGACCATGTACTCCGAAGTACTTCAGGACTCGACCTTCGACCTGATCGACGCTGGCAAGCTGAGTTTTGCCTCGGGCAGCTCCATCACCCTGTCGGGCCGTCGCAATGCCGACGTATTCGGCAACCTGGAGCGCTACAAGGACAAGCTGGTACTGCGCCCGCAGGAGATCTCCAACCACCCTGAAGTCGTGCGCCGCCTTGGCATCATCGGCATCAACACGGCGCTGGAGTTCGACATCTACGGCAACGTCAACTCCACGCACGTCTGTGGCACCCGGATGATGAACGGTATCGGTGGCTCCGGCGATTTCGCCCGTAATGCCCACCTGGCCGTATTCGTCACCAAGTCGATCGCCAAAGGCGGCGCGATCTCCAGCGTGGTGCCTATGGTGAGCCATGTCGACCACACCGAGCACGACGTGGACATCCTGGTGACCGAACAGGGGCTTGCCGACCTGCGGGGCCTCGCGCCACGGGAACGGGCACGGGCGATCATCGATAACTGTGTCCACCCGGATTACCGTGCAGCGCTGAACGACTATTTCGATCGCGCTTGCCTGCGTGGCGGCCACACTCCGCATATCCTGCGTGAGGCGCTGAGCTGGCACGAAAATCTGGAAGAAAGTGGGCGCATGCTCGCCAGCTGATCTGTAGCAGCGGCCTGCCTTTGCCCGAGGCCGCCACGCATTCCGGACGCCATAGCAATACCTCGAGGGCTGCTCTGCAGCCCTTTCTCGGCACAAGCCCGATTCAGCAAGCACTGAATAAGATAAAACTGTACTACTGTACCGTTAATTCGCCACGCTCCCGCCTGCTCAAAGCCATATAAAACCTGAAAAAGCACCATAACGGTGCAGACCAGTACAGTTGCGCCTGTTTCGAGTGCAACAGTAGGGTTACACAGTTAACTGAACCATCGTAATGCAGTAGAACTGTATCTACTGTTATGGACAGCAGAGGAGGATCATTGGCATCAGTTAAACCACTCCCTAGTCCCGCCATAAGCGGAAGGATGAAACATCATGGAACGTACCCTCAGTTCCGGTCTCGTTTTCGAAAACAACGCCCAGCAAACCAACGCTTCGCTGCCGCTGCGCGCGCTCTCTACCCTGCTGCTGTGGCAGCGCCGCATGGCCAGCCGCCGTCAGCTGGCGCGTCTCGATGCCCGCCTGCTGGCCGATGCCGGTATCAGCGAGTCGCAGCGTTACGAGGAGCTGAGCAAGCCGTTCTGGCGCTAAGCACCGGCTCGCCGGCTTCAGCTGGCACCGTGAATCCCAAACCCGTTGCAGGAGACTGCAGCGGGTTTTTTTATGGGGTAACTCCCGGCCACCCTTGAAGCAGAGCCTGCCATCACTGAACAAGTACAATTTTCAAAGTATCAAAATAGACCATAACAGTTACCTTGTGCGCCGTTCATTGACATCCATAAATTCCGGCGCGTGATACGCTTGACTGGGCGGTCTGGTAAAAACCAGATGTTCAAAGCCACCGTGACGAACCGTGTGAGCGTCCAATAAGCAGATCCACCCGAATCTTCCCCAGGAGTGCACGACCATGACCCGTAATTACCTGATTGGCGCAGCCCTGCTGCTCGGCCTGGCCGGCACTGCCCACGCCACCAGCTTCATTGTCACTACTGATGCAGTCGTTGGCGCGGTTGCCGCCTCCACCGACGCTACCTCCGATGTGTCCTCGTCTTTCCGTGATGACAAGATCGTTCAGGCCGCTCGCGATGATGCGGCCAGCTACGTGGGCAGCCAGGGCGCCATTCGCGGCGCCAAGCTCGAGAGCGCTTTGCTGCACATCCGCTCGAGCATGCCAGCCCTGCAGGCCAGCGATGCGCAATTGGCCCAGGCCATCTTGGCGATCTGACCTGCTACAGCCCACAAGCGCTGGCCCTGGCCGGTACTTGTGGGCTAGCCTTCGACGTTCCTGTTCCTGTCGTAAGAAAGCCAATGCGTTATCTGTTGCCGCTGCTGTTTTCCGTAGTCGCCATGGGCAGTGCCCATGCCATGGACACCACCACGCAAGGCCTGGTCATCACAGGCTACGTCACCAGCCAAGTCACGACTGCCCCATTCGACCGAAAGCTGGTCAGGCAGGCTCGCGACGATGCCGCGGCCTTCGTCGCCAGCGACGGCCTGATTCACGGAGCACGCCTGGAAGCAGCACTCAAGTCGCTGCGCCATGACGGCGGCCGTCAATCTGTCGGCGACCTTGAACTGGCAGAAGCAATTCTCGTCCAATCACTAAATCTGACTCCCTGCATTTCCGGAGATGCTCCATGCGTAAACCGCTGATCGCCGCTACCCTCGGCATGTTGCTGCTGGCCGACCTGGCCCAGGCACAAACTCTGGTGGCCACCAGCAACATCATCGTGCGGGCCTTTGGCCGCTCGATCGACTTCACCTCTGACACCACCACCTCGATCCGCGACTCCAAGGTCGTGCGTGAAGCCCATGACGATGCCGCCAGCTTCGTCGCCAGCAACGGTGATATTCGTGGCGCCCAGCTTGAGGCCGCCTTCAACACCCTGCGCGAACGCGTGCCTGAAGCGCGCGGCGCCAGCGACCAGGTGCTGGCCGAAGCCATCCTGGCACTGTGAACCGCGTACGTGCCTGGTTGCTCGGCTGCGCCCTGACGCTGCTGGGCACGCCCGCCCTGGCCGGCCTGCAGCTCGAGCTGCAGGCAGCCGGCCTGGCCCCACAGCAGGCTCAAGCCACCCAAGCCCTGCTTGATGAGGCTTTGGCCAAGCTCCCTCCCCGCTTCAAGCAACAGCTCGACCGGCGCATTGAGGTCAGCTGGAGCGACAACATGCCAGCCGATGCCTACGGGCAGGCCTCCTTGGTCTCGACCCTGCAGCTCAACCGGCGCCTGCTGCCCGGCCTGACTGACGGCAGTGCTGCACAGGAGCGCACCAACCGTCCGCATGGCACGGTGCGTGAGGAGTTGCTGGCTACAGTCCTGCACGAACTTACCCACATATACGACCGAGCCCGGCTCTGGCCCAGTGCTGAACATTCGCTGATCGCCCGCTGCAAGCGCCAGCAAGGCACCGTTGGCAAGGTCGGTCTTCCCGAGCAATGCCGCGGCCAGGCCGAGCGCCGCTTTACCCTGAGCGATGACCCGCGCCTGCTCGACCTGGCCGGCTGGCAGCAATACGTCGGCCGCCGCGGTGAGCGCGAACAGCACAATGGCCAGTTCCTGCGCAGCCCCGACAGCTATGAGCTGAGCAGCCCCAAGGAATACATCGCGGTCAACATGGAGTACTTCCTCCTGGACCCGAGCTACGGCTGCCGTCGGCCAGCACTCAATCAGTACCTGGCTGATCATTTCGGCTGGGCGCCCGAGCAGGCAACGTGCGCCAAGGGCTTGCCATTCCTCAACGCCGGCAGCGACTTCGCCCGCCAGCCGTTGGGCGAAATCGACCCGGAACGGGTCTATGAGGTGGACTTTCTCCTGGCCGAGGCCAACCAGAACCTGGTGAGCCGCTGGGGCCACAGCATGCTGCGCCTGGTGATCTGCAAACCCGGCCGGCCTCGCGGGCCAGACTGCCGACTGGACCTCGACCAGCACCTGGTGCTCTCCTACCGTGCCTTCGTCAATGACGTTCAACTGTCCAGCTGGGATGGCCTGGTTGGCGCCTATCCGTCGAGGCTGTTCGTGCTACCGCTGGCCCAAGTGATCGACGAATACACCAAGACCGAACTGCGCAGCCTGGCGTCGGTGCCGTTGAAGCTCAACCGCGACGAAATTGAAAATCTGGTACGCCAGGCCGCCGAGATGCACTGGAGCTATGACGGCAACTACTGGTTCCTGTCCAACAACTGTGCGGTGGAGTCATTGAAACTGCTGCGCAGCGGCACCGCCAACCCGCGCCTGAACGACCTCGACAGCATCATGCCCAACGGTTTGCTTGCAGTATTGAAGGGCCGGGGGCTGGCCGATACCAGCGTGCTCGACGACCCGCGCGAAGCCTTGCGCCTGGGCTACCGTTTCGACTCGTATCGCGACCGCTATCAAGCGATGTTCGATGTGCTGAAGCAACAGCTGCCAGTCAAGCAGGACAAGGTCGAGGACTGGCTGGCCCAGGACGCCGAACAGCGCCGCGGCTGGTTCTTGCAAGCCGACCTGCGCACCAGCGCCGCCTTGCTTCTGCTGGAACAGGCCAGCCTGCGCCGCCAACTGCTGCTGGCTCAGGATGAAGTGAAGCAGCGCTATCTGAATGCGGCCGCGCTGAAAGATGGCAGTATCAACAAGGCCGACCAGACCCTGAAGCAGATGCTCGCCAACAGTGGCTTCCTCAGCCGCCCGGCCGAACTGCTGGATACAAAGGGATACGGGCTGCCGCAGCCGGATGAGCGCAAGCATCTGGAAAAAGTCAGTAGTGAACGGCAGGCCCAGTTGCTGCGCTTGAGCACTGACCTGGACAGAGAAGTCAGGGCGCTGCTGGAGCCTTCGCGGGCCAAGGAAATTGCTGCGGTCGAGGCCAATGTGAAGCTGATTGGTGAGCACCTGCGGGCGCTGCACAAGGCAGCAGGCGGCCTGCAACTGCCTTGATTGCCCTCCTGGCCCTGTCGCCGGCAAACCGGCGACAGGGCGGGCAATGCCATCCAGAGGCTAGCGTTTTTCCTCTTCCTCTTCAGGCAAACCTTCATCCACATGCAGCCAGGGCAACCGGCTCCCGGTCCAAATGTGCCGCGTGGCCCGCACCCGTTCCGGGTGGTCCAGCGTCGCTACCGTTACATCGATGCTGCCCGGGCTATGCGACGTCACCAACGCCACATGTGCACCACAATCACCGCAGAAGTAGCGCTTGCAACTGGCCGGAGCCACATAGCACTGCGGCCTGCCCGCCACCCATTGGAAACCGGAGCGAGGCACGGTGAGCCAGGTCACCAGCAGGCCGCCGCTGACCCGCCTGCAGATCGAGCAATGGCAATGGGCGATATCCGTCAACTCACCCTTCAAGCAATAGCGCAAGGCGCCGCAATGGCAGCCACCTTCAGTTACATCAGACATCTCCTACCTCCCGTCGCCCTTTTCCTGGCGAAAGCTGGCTGAAAGCTTGCCCCCATAGGATAGCCACCACTACCGGCACAAGACCGGTCAGCCAGGGCACCCGGAATCTTCCGCGCCCGGCCCAATCAACAACAACAATGGTGATTCTGATGTATTCCTGTGCCCGCCCTTTCGCAGTAACCCTCCGCTTGCTCCCCGCGCAGCGCTCAACGCGCTGATTCGCCCGATCGACTTTCCTTTCGCCGCGCCACGCCTGGAGTATTGCCATGCTGACCTTCCTCGGCTTTGCCATGGTCATCACCTTCATGTACCTGATCATGACCAAGCGCCTGTCGGCCTTGATCGCGCTGATCCTGGTACCGATCCTGTTCGCCCTGTTCGGTGGTTTTTCCGCCAAAATCGGCCCGATGATGCTCGAAGGCATCAGCAAGCTCGCGCCCACCGGCGTCATGCTGATGTTCGCCATCCTTTACTTCGCCCTGATGATCGACTCCGGCCTGTTCGACCCGGCGGTGCGCAAGATCCTCAAGCTGGTCAAGGGCGACCCGCTGAAAGTCTCGGTCGGCACCGCCGTGCTGGCCCTGGTGGTCTCGCTGGACGGTGACGGCGCCACCACCTACATGATCTGCTGCGCCGCCATGCTGCCCCTGTACAGCCGCCTGGGCATGAGCCCGCGGATCATGGCCGGCCTGATCATACTCGCCGGTGGGGTAATGAACATGACCCCATGGGGCGGCCCTACTGCCCGCGCAGCCAGTGCCCTGCACGTAGACCCTTCGGACATTTTCGTACCGATGATCCCGGCCATGGTCTTTGGCGTGCTGGCGATCCTGGCCATCGCCTACATGTACGGCAAGCGTGAGCGTGCCCGCCTGGGTGAACTGCACCTGCCTACCGACGACATCGATCACAGCGAAATCACCGTGTCGCAGTTCCCCGACGCACGCCGGCCGAAGCTTCTGTGGTTCAACGGTGCGCTCACCGCTGCGCTGATGGCTGCACTGATCGCAGGCCTGCTACCACTGCCGGTGCTGTTCATGATCGCCTTCAGCATCGCCATGATCGTCAACTACCCTTGCCTTCAGCAGCAGAAGGACCGTATTGCCGCCCACGCTGGCAGCGTACTCGCCGTGACCGGGCTGATCTTCGCCGCCGGTATCTTCACCGGCATCCTGTCGGGCACCGGCATGGTCGAGGCCATGTCCAAAAGCTTGCTGGCGGTCATTCCCGAAGCGCTGGGCCCTTACCTGGCGGTGATCACCGCGATCGTGAGCATGCCGTTCACCTTCTTCATGTCCAATGACGCCTTCTATTACGGCGTGCTGCCGGTGCTGGCCGAAGCGGCCAGCCACTACGGCATCAGCCCGGTGGAAATGGCCCGCGCTTCGATTGTCGGCCAGCCGGTACACCTGCTGAGCCCGCTGGTACCCTCGACCTACCTGCTGGTGGCGCTGGCAGGCATCGAATTCGGTGATCATCAGCGCTTCACCCTCAAGTGGGCAGTACTGGTGTGCATGTGCATAATGCTCGCCGCACTGCTGATGGGCATTTTTCCGCTGTTCAGCAGTCTGTAAATAAACGCCTGTCACCGCAACGCGAAGTGCCCTGTGCAGGGGCGCTTCGCCACTATCGTTCGAAGGAATACACATGGAATGGCTGACCAGCCCGGAAATCTGGGTTGCCTTTTTCACCCTCACTGCGCTTGAGATCGTTCTCGGTATCGACAACATCATCATGATCTCGATTCTGGTCAGCCGCATGCCCAAGCACATGCAGGCGCGCACCCGAATCTTCGGTCTGGCCCTGGCCATGGTCACCCGCATTTTGCTGTTGCTGTCGATCACCTGGGTCATGCGCCTGACTGCCGACCTGTTCGTGGTATTCGGCCAGGGCATCTCGGGCCGCGACCTGATTCTGTTCTTTGGCGGCCTGTTCCTGCTGTGGAAAAGCTCGCAGGAGATCTACCACGGCCTGGAAGGCGAGGACGAAAGCGGTGACGAGCCCAAGGGCAAGGGCGGCACGTTCCTCTTCACCATCATTCAGATCGCCATCATCGACATCGTGTTCTCCCTGGACTCGGTGATCACTGCTGTAGGCATGGTTTCGCATGTGCCGGTGATGGTCGCAGCAATCATCGTTGCAGTACTGGTGATGATGTTGTGCGCCGGTGCCATCAGCAACTTCATCGACAAGCACCCTTCGCTGAAGATGCTTGCGCTTTCGTTCCTGATCGTCGTAGGTACCGTGCTGATCGCCGAATCTTTCGATGTGCACGTGCCCAAGGGCTACGTCTACTTCGCCATGGCGTTCTCCCTGGGGGTGGAGGCCATCAACATCCGCATGCGCACCGCCATGGCGCGCAAGCGCGGCAAGGAGCAAGACGCAGTTAAATTGCGCAAGGACATTCCGGGTCAGTAAGCACCGCGAACGCAGTATTCGAGGGCCCTCATCAGGGCCCTTTTTCATGCCTTGGGTTTCGTGACAGACAGGTTTCAAATACTGGCCGAGCATGCCAAGCTGGCGACAGGCCCGCAAAACAACTAAAGCTTGAGTAAGCACTGGATAAAAACACCCACCCCCGGGCCAGGCTTACCGCTTCACCCATTGGCTCCGCCTTTGGAGCCCGGATAAGAGGGGGCTACACCATGCTGACCCTGCTCAACCTGCTTTCCGCCGTCGCGTTGCTGGTATGGGGCACGCACATCGTCCGTACCGGCATCCTGAGAGTGTTCGGCTCCAACCTGCGCCGGGTCCTGAGCCAGAACATGAACCGGCGGCCATTGGCATTCATCGCCGGTATCCTGGTCACGGCCGTAGTGCAGAGCAGCAACGCGACCGCCATGCTGGTGACGTCATTCGTGGGTCAGGGCTTGATGGCCATGACCCCGGCCTTGGCAATCATGCTCGGTGCAGATGTCGGCACTGCACTGATGGCCAGGGTGCTTACCCTGGACCTTTCATGGCTCTCGCCGTTGCTGATATTCCTGGGTGTGATCTTTTTTCTGTCGCGCAAGCAAACGCGCGCGGGCCAGCTGGGCCGGGTAGGCATCGGCCTGGGTCTGATCATTCTGGCGCTGGAACTGATCGTTCAGGCGGCTACCCCCATCACCCAGGCTCAGGGTGTGAAAGTGCTGTTCGCCTCATTGACCGGAGACATCCTGCTCGATGCTTTGGCTGGCGCAGTGTTCGCCATGGTTTCGTACTCCAGCCTGGCAGCAGTGCTGCTGACCGCTACCCTGGCCGGCGCTGAACTGATCAGCCTGCCAGTGGCCATCGGCCTGGTGGTCGGCGCCAACATCGGCAGCGGGCTGCTGGCCTTTCTCAGCACCAGCATGCAGAACGCCGCGGGCCGGCGAGTGGCCTTGGGCAGCCTGTTGTACAAGCTGATCGGCCTGGTGCTGATCATTCCGGTGCTCAATCCACTGGTGGCGTGGATGGACTCGCTGAGCTTCAGCCCACAGGAGCTGGTGATCGGCTTCCACCTGCTCTACAACACGCTGCGTTGCCTGGTCCTGCTGCCCACCGTCAAGCCCATGGGGCGCCTGTGCAACTGCTTGTTGCCGGAGCGCGAGAACGGTAACGGCCAAGTGCGCCCACGCCACCTGGACGCCTCGGCACTCACCACACCCAGCCTGGCCTTGGCCAATGCTGCCCGCGAAACGTTGCGCCTGGGCGATATCGTCGACAGCCTGCTCGAGGCCATGCTCAACGCCCTGCGCGGCACCCAGACCGCCCTCCCACAGCAGGTCCGTGCCCTGGGCGAAGATGCCGAAGCGCTGTACAGCGCCATCAAACTGTACCTGGCCCAAATGCCCCGAGAAGACCTCAGCGATCAGGACAACAGGCGCTGGGCCGAAATCATCGAACTGGCGATCAACCTCAAGCTGGCCTGTGACCTGGTCGAACGCATGCTGCGCAAGGTCCAACAGCAGAAGACCAGCCAACGCCGGGAGTTTTCCCAGGTCGGCCTGCAAGAGCTGGCCGGCCTGCAAGAGCAATTGCTGACCAACCTGCGCCTGGGCCTTTCGGTATTTCTCAGCGCCGACCCAGAGAGCGCACGCTTGCTGTTGCGGGAAAAACGCCGCTTCCGTGCCCAGGAAAGACGCCTGGCCCATGCCCATGTCAGCCGCCTGCAACGCAAGGTAGTGCAAAGTATCGAGACCAGTTCGCTACACTTGGAGCTGATCGCTGACATGAAGCGGTTGAACTCTTTGTTCTGCAGCAGTGCCTATGTGGTACTGGGTGGCTCGGACACCGGCGGGCTAATGCTCGACAGTGTGCCGGACGAAGCCCGCCTACCCTGATCTCGCCTACCTGGAGACCCAAGCTCGCCCATGCGTTGCCTGACCTTCGTTTGCCTGCTGATCTGTAGCCTGCACTCCTTCGCCCTCGATCGTTCGCGGGTCGAGGGCTACCTGCTGCCCAACGGTCTGCAGGTTATTCTTAAATCCGGCTACGAACGCGATCATGTGGCGATCCGCCTGGTGGTGGGTGTGGGCCTGGACGACTTCGACTGCGAGCAGAAAGAGCTGCCGCACCTGCTCGAGCACTTGCTGTTCAGCGGCATCGACGAGACCGGTGAGGGCGGCCTGGAAGAGCGCCTGCAGGTTTTGGGTGGCGAATGGAATGCCTTCACCAGCAGCGCCGACACCACCTTCGTCATCGAGGCCCCGGCGCGCAACCAGCGCAAAGTGCTCGACCTGCTGCTGGCGGTACTGCGCGACACCCGCATCGACGCCAAGGCGTTGGCCACGGCCAAGCGCATCATCGAACGTGAAGACGGCGGCCACTATGGCCATCTGCAACGCTGGCTCGACCGCCAGGACATCGGCCATCCGGCCAGCGATCAGTTGGCAACCGAACTGGGCCTCAAATGCCCGGAACGCTCCAACCTCGATGGCATGACGCTGGAGCAGGTGCAGGCCCTGCGTGATCGCTGGTACGCCGCCAACAACATGACCTTGATCATGGTTGGCGGCCTCGATCGGCTGCTGCCGGCCTACCTGGAGCGCACCTACGGCGAGCTGCCCGCCACCGAGCCGCAGGAGCGGCGCAACCTGGAAAGCATCAGCCAGCAGGCCGAACAGCGACGCGACCTGACCCGTGGTTTTCTGGGCGACAGCGTCAAACTGCACTGGTTGTTCATCGAGCCGGTACTGGACAACGACCACCAGTCGACCCTCGACCTGCTCTCACGCTATCTGGACTGGGCCCTGTACGACCAGTTGCGCCTGCGTAACGGCCTGTCCTATGGGCCTTCGGCACAACGCGAAAGCTTTGGCGACAGCGGCCTGCTCAGCCTGAACGCTGACCTTGAGCGCGACGACGTCGACGAGGCGGTCAAGGTGATGCAGAAACTGTTCGACCACTTGCGCGAGGACGGCCTTGATCCGGATACATTCGCCCGTATCAAGGAGGCCGCCGTCGCCAAGGAAAGCTGGAGCACCCAGGGCAACAGCGCGCTGGCCGATTATTACTGGGGGGCACTCAACGCCTACAGCAACGGGCGCTTTGCCGACCCGGCCCGGCAGCTGCGACAGGTCAGCCTGGAGCAGGCCAACGAGGCGCTGAAGGCATTGCTCAAGGATGAGGGTTATCTGCGCATCGAGAAGCCGTTGCTTGGGTATGACGAGCTGTATGGGCTGATTGCGCTGCTACTGGGGGTGATCCTGGCTGCCGGGCTGCTACGTCGCCGGCGTACTTCACCCCAACCACCGAGCGGTGCTACACGGCAGCGGTGATTCGGCGGTATCCTTTCGCCAGTACCGGCCTCTTCGCGGGTTTACCCGCGACGGCGCGGCACAGTCACCCTATCACTCTGTTGTATACCCATGCCCCCTATTCCCCATATCGTCCAGCGCGTCATCGAACTGCTCAAACGCTACCCCGGCATCATCGCGCTCGGCGGTTTCCTCTCCGGTATCGGCAGCTTCATTCTGGTCGACCGCCAGGCCAGCCTGGCCAGCTGGGTCGCCATTCTCATGCTGGTGAGCTGGATCTGGCTGATGCTGGAGAACACCCTGACAGGCCTGTTCGCCCGCACCTTCAAACGGGAAATTCCTCAGCCGCTGCTGCGCTACGCGACGCAGATGATCCACCAGGAAAGCCTGTTCTTCGTACTGCCGTTCTTTTTCATCACCACCACCTGGAACAGTGGCCAACTGGTATTCACCGGCCTGCTCGGTGCCGCCGGGCTGGTCTCGATCATCGACCCGCTGTACTACAAGTGGCTGGCACCGCGGCGCTGGCTGTTCATGGCGCTGCACACCCTCACCCTGTTCGCCGCGCTGTTGACGGCCCTGCCGATCATCCTGCACCTGACCACCGCGCAAAGCTTCAAGCTGGCACTGGTTGCGGCCATGGTGCTGTCGTTCCCGAGCCTGGCCAGCAGTTTCCCGATCAACACCTGGCGGCGCGGCGTGGCGCTGGTACTGGTGACCCTCGCGGTCGGCGGGGGCGGTTGGTTACTGCGCTCGTGGGTCCCACCGGCCACCCTGTGGATGACCGAAGTGGCGGTCAGCACAGAGGTATTGAACCGCCAGCCCGGCGAATCGCTGGATGAAGTTGCCGCCAGCCGCATTCGCAGCAGCGGCCTGTATGCCTACACCGCCATCAACGCACCGCGCGGCCTCAACGAGCGCATCTACCACGTGTGGCAGAAGGACGGCAAGGAAGTGGACCGTATCGCCCTGGATATCCATGGCGGGCGCAAGGAAGGCTACCGTGCGTGGACCCACAAGCAGAACTTCCCGCCAAACCCCGCAGGTAAATGGCAGGTGCGCGTACTGACCGAAGATGGCCAAGTGATCGGTGTGCTGCGCTTCAAGGTGGTAGACGACGCGCCGGCGAAGTAAGCGCTCCTGTGGGGGCCGGCTTGCCGGCGATTGGGCCGCAACGCGGCCCCAACAGCACTCAGCACATTTCAACAAACCCCGCCATGCCTGCTGCGCTATGATCAGCCTCTACGCCTGTCAGATGCATGGAGCCTATGACCACCCCCAGCGCCACTCTGGACACCAGCAGCCAACCGGCCTGCCTGCGCATTGCCGGTGACTGGACCCTGGCCCACTACGCCAGCCTCAAGCGCGACAGCGAACACCTGCGCACCCAATACGGCGCCGACGCCGTAGCCGATCTCAGCCAACTGGGCCAGCTCGATACCGCCGGTGCCTCGCTACTGGCTGAGCTGCTGGGCTCTGAGCGCCTGTCGCACTGCACTCAACAGCTGCCCGCTGCCAGCCGCGCCCTGCTCAAGAACGTCTACTGCTCGGTTCAGGACTACTGCATCCCGGTAAAGGAACCCGAGCGCCCTGTGCTGCTCCTGCTGCTGGAGCGCATCGGCCGCGCGGTCAATACGTTGTGGCAAGACACCCTGCAGTTGCTCGGCTTCATCGGCCTGATCCTGGAGACCCTGCTGCGCCGGGCCTTGCAACCGCATCGCTGGCGGCTCACCCCGGTTGTCTCGCATATCGAGCAGACAGGTCTGGACGCCGCGCCTATCGTCGCGTTGCTGACGTTTCTGGTGGGCGCGGTGGTCGCCTTCCTCGGGGCGACCGTGCTGGCCGATTTCGGCGCAACCGTATTCACCGTCGACCTGGTGGCGTTCTCGTTCCTGCGCGAATTCGCCGTGTTGCTGACTGCCATCCTGATGGCCGGCCGCACAGCCAGTGCCTTTACTGCCCAGATCGGCTCGATGAAGGCCAACGAGGAGATCGACGCCATCCGTACCCTGGGCCTGAACCCGATCGAACTGCTGGTCGTACCCCGGGTGCTGGCACTGCTGATCTCGCTGCCGCTGCTGACCTTCGTCGCGATGATCTGCGGCATCGTCGGCGGTGCTGTGGTGTGCGCGCTTTCACTGGATATTTCGCCGGCCATGTTCCTCTCGCTGCTGCAAAGCGATATTGGCGTGCAGCACTTTCTCGTCGGCCTGGCCAAGGCACCTTTCTTCGCTTTCCTGATCGCGGCCATTGGCTGCCTGGAAGGCTTCAAGGTCAGCGGCAGCGCTGAGTCGGTAGGCGCCCATACCACCTCCAGCGTGGTGCAGTCGATCTTCGTGGTCATCGTGCTCGACGCAGTGGCTGCGCTGTTCTGCATGGAGATGGGCTGGTGAGTACCCCGGAAGCAGTGATCCAGGCGCGGGGCATCTGCAACCGCTTCGGCAGCCAGAGCGTGCACGAAAACCTCGATCTGGACCTTTACCGCGGTGAAATCCTGGCCGTGGTTGGCGGTTCGGGCAGCGGCAAGTCGGTGCTGTTACGCAGCATCATAGGGCTACGGCTGCCGAATGAAGGCCAGATCAAAGTGTTTGGCCAGAACCTGGCCGGCCTGCATGAAGAGCAACGCTCATTGGTCGAACGGCGCTTTGGCGTGTTGTTCCAGAAGGGTGCGCTGTTCTCCTCGCTGACCGTCATCGAGAACGTCGCATTGCCACTGATCGAGCATGCAGGCCTGTCGCGCGCCGATGCAGAACACCTGGCCGGGGTGAAGCTGGCCTTGGCCGGCCTGCCGATTTCGGCCGCAGACAAATACCCCTCTTCACTGTCTGGCGGCATGATCAAGCGCGCCGCACTTGCCCGCGCACTGGCCCTGGACCCGGACATCCTGTTCCTTGACGAACCCACTGCCGGCCTCGACCCGATCGGCGCCGCCGCCTTCGACCAACTGATCCTCACCCTGCGCGACGCCCTGGGCCTGAGCGTGTTCCTCATCACCCACGATCTGGACACGCTCTACACCATCACTGACCGCATCGCGGTACTGTCGCAGAAGAAGGTGCTGGTGGCAGGCCCGCTGGCCCAAGTCGAACAGACCGACGACCCGTGGATTCACGATTACTTTCACGGCCCACGCGGACGGGCGGCTGAACAGGCCGCCAACCGTGCCGGGCAGGAGCGCTGAACGATGGAAACCCGAGCTCATCACGTCCTCATCGGCCTGGTCACCGTGCTGGTGGTGGCCGGTGCCATGCTGTTTGGCCTGTGGCTGACCAAGTCCAGCGTCGACGACGCCTTCAAGGACTACGAAGTGATCTTCAACGAAGCCGTCTCCGGGCTGTCCCGCGGCAGCCCCGTGCAATACAACGGCATCAAGGTCGGTGACGTGACCAGCCTGCGCCTGGACCCCAAGGACCCGCGCCGGGTGCTGGCCCGGGTTCGCCTGAGCGGCGATACGCCGGTCAAGGAAGACACCCAGGCGAAACTGACCCTCGCCGGCGTCACCGGCAACTCGTTCATCCAGCTCAGCGGCGGCACTCCGAAAAGCCCAGAGCTCAAGGGCAAAGACGGCAAGTTGCCAGTGATAATCGCCTCGCCCTCCCCCATCTCGCAGCTACTCAATGACAGCAGCGACCTGGTCACCAACATCAACCTGCTGCTGCACAATGCGAACCAGATGTTCTCGGAAAACAATATCGACCGCCTGAGCAACACCCTGGCCAATCTGGAACAGACCACCAGTGCGTTCGCCAACCACAAAGGCGGCATTTCCCAGGCCATAGAACAGCTGGCCCAGGTCGGCAAACAGGCCAACGCCACGCTGGCCGAAACCCAAGCGCTGATGCGCAATGCCAACAGCCTGCTCGGCACCCAGGGCAAACAGGCCATCGGCAGCGCCGAGCAGGCCATGCAATCGCTGGCCGCCAGCACTGCGACCATCAACAGCCTGCTCAATGACAACCGCCAGTCCATCGACGACGGCGCGCAAGGCCTCAACCAGCTGACACCGGCCATCCGCGAACTGCGTGAAACCCTCAACTCACTCAAGGGCATTTCCCGACGCCTGGAAGCCGACCCGAGCGGCTACCTGCTTGGCCGCGACAACAACAAGGAGTTCCAGCCATGAAGCTGTCGCTGCGCCTGCTGGCCCTGACGGCCGCGCTGAGCCTGTCTGCCGCCTGCTCGATCCTGCCCCAGAGCGAGCCTGTGGATATCTACCGGCTGCCGGTCAACCAGGCCAGCCACAGCGCGACCCCGGTGCCATGGTCGTTACGCTTGAACAAGCCGCTGGCAAGCGAAGTGCTGGCCGGGCCACGCATCGCTGTGATCCCCAAGGGCGATGTGGTCAGCAGCTACAAAGGCGCCCGCTGGAGCGACCCGGTGCCGTTGCTGTTACGCAACCGCCTGCTCGATGGCTTCCAGCGCGACGGGCGTGTACAGCGTCTGAGCGCCGACGACAGCAACCTGCAGGCCGACTATGAACTGGCCGGTGAACTGCAGGCATTTCAGAGCGAGTACCGGCCAACCGGTACGGTGGAGGTGGTGATCCGCTATGACGCGCGTCTGGTTCACGGGCGCAGCCAGCGAATCCTTGCCAGCAAGCGTTTCGAGGTGCGTCAGCTGCTGGCAGATACGCAGCTTTCGGCCGTGGTGGCCGGCTTCGGCATGGCCAACGATCAACTCGCCGCGCAGGTGGTGAACTGGACCGTCGCGCAAAGCGCTCAGGCTCAGGCAAAGAACCAATAGCAGACCAGGATGGCCGCAATGACACCGGACAGTTCGGCCAGCAAGGCGCAACCTACGGCATGGCGCACGCGCTGGATGCCGACAGCACCGAAATACACCGCCAGCACGTAGAACGTGGTTTCGGTGCTGCCCTGAACGGTAGCGGCTACCAGTGCCGGGAAGCTGTCCACGCCGTGGGTCTGCATGGTCTCGATCAGCATCGCCCGCGCCGCACTGCCGGAGAACGGCTTGACCAATGCGGTCGGCAGGCCCTCGACGAAGCGGGTGTCCATACCCATCCAACTTACCGCGTGACGAATGCCATCCAAGGCCAGCTCAAGGGCCCCGGAGGCGCGCAGCACACCAACGGCTACCAGCATGGCCACCAGGTAGGGCAGCAGGCTCTTGGCCACGTCGAACCCTTCCTTGGCGCCTTCGACAAAGGCCTCATACACCTTCACCCGCTTCAGCGCACCGATCACCAGGAACAGCATGATCACACCAAACAGCGTGAGGTTGCCCAGGACAGACGACAGGCTGGCCAGCGCAGCAGCCGACAGGGTACCGAGGAAGGCCATGAAGCCGCCCAGCAGCAGAGCACCCGGGATCATGTAGGCCAGCACCACCGGGTCCCACAGGCGCAAACGCTGCATCACCGCCACTGACAGCAGGCCGACCAGGGTCGAAACGCTGGTCGCCAGCAGGATCGGCAGGAACACCAGGGTCGGGTCAGTAGCGCCTTGCTGGGCGCGGTACATGAAGATGGTGACCGGCAGCAGGGTCAGCGATGAGGCATTGAGCACCAGAAACAGGATTTGCGCGTTGCTCGCGGTGGTGCTGCTGGGGTTGAGCTCCTGCAGGGCGCGCATGGCTTTCAGGCCGATCGGCGTAGCGGCGTTGTCCAGGCCCAGGCCGTTGGCAGCAAAGTTCATGGTGATCAGGCCCAGTGCCGGGTGGCCGGGTGGCACTTGCGGCATCAGCCGGGCGAACAGCGGGCCGAGCATTTTGGCGAGCCATTCTACGATACCGGCCTTTTCCGCAATCTTGAGGAACCCCAGCCAGAGGGTAAGGGTGCCGAACAGCAGGATCATGACTTCGACCGAGAGCTTGGCCATGGCGAAGATGCTCTCGACCATCGCGGCGAAAATGCCGGCGTTGCCGCCCACCAGCCATTGGGCCAGGGCCGATACGGCCGCCACCAGGAAAAAGCCAAGCCAAAGGCAGTTGAGCATCCGTGTGTTCCCCCTGAAAAGTGCCTGAATGATAACGCACCAACGGCTGCTTTAGCCTGCGCTGGCCACATCGCAGGTTCGCTGGCGATGAGGCCCTTACAGACAGCAAAAAGCCCCGAATAAATCGGGGCTCAATGTTCAACGCCTCAGGTTCAGCGCTTGGCGGTCTCGCCAACCAGCGCCGCTTCCTTCTTGTCCGCAATCAGCGAGGCGTAGTATTGCTCGCCCTTGGCGGCGTCGTACATGCCTTCCCAACGAGCGATCACCAGGGCAGCCAAGGCATTGCCGACCACGTTCAGAGCGGTACGCGCCATGTCCATGATGCGGTCGACACCTGCGATGAAGGCCAGGCCTTCCAGCGGGATGCCTACGCTGCCCAAGGTTGCCAGCAGGACCACGAACGATACGCCCGGCACACCGGCAATACCCTTGGAGGTCACCATCAGGGTCAGCACCAGCAGCAATTGCTGGCTCCAGGACAGGTCAATGCCGTACAGCTGGGCGATGAAGATCGCCGCGATGCTCTGGTACAGGGTCGAGCCGTCGAGGTTGAACGAGTAACCGGTCGGTACCACGAACGAGCAGATCGACTTCGGCGCACCGTACTTTTCCATCTTCTCGATGACACGCGGCAGCACGGTTTCGGAGCTGGACGTGGAGTAGGCCAGGATCAGCTCATCTTTCATGATGCGCATGATCTTGATTACCGAGAAGCCAAAGATGCGTGCGACAAGGCCCAGCACCATGAAGGCGAAGAAGGCGATGGCGAAGTACACCAGCAGCACCAGCTTGGCCAGCGGCAGCAGCGAGCTGAAGCCGAAGTTGGCGACCGTCACGGCGATCAGGGCGAATACGCCGATCGGGGCGTAGTTCATGATCATGTGGGTGACCTTGAACATGGTCTCCGACACGCCCTGGAAGGTACGCACCAGCGGCTCGCGCAGGTCTGCCTGCAGGCTCGACAAGCCCAGGCCGAACAGCACCGAGAAGAAGATGATCGGCAGCATCTCGCCACGCATCAGCGCCGCGAAGATGTTCGACGGGATCAGGTTCAGCAGGGTCTCGATGAACGCATGCTCATGCTGCACCTCGGCGGCGGTCGCCTGGTACTTGGAGATGTCGACGGTGCCCAGGGTGCTCATGTCGATGCCGGCGCCCGGGTGGAACAGGTTTGCCAGCACCAGGCCGACAACGATGGCGATGGTTGTCACCACCTCGAAGTAGATGATGGTCTTCAGGCCGATGCTGCCCAGTTTCTTCGCGTCGCCAACCCCGGCGATGCCCACGATCAGCGACGAAATCACGATCGGGACGACGATCATCTTGATCAGGCGAATGAAGATGTCACCGGCGGGCTGGAGAACGTTGCTGATCCACCATGCCTTTTCTGCACTGAAATGATTCAGTAGCGCGCCGATTGCAACGCCCAGGACCAGACCGATGACGATCTGCCAGGCGAGGCTCAATTTTGCCTTCTTCATGTCTTTACCCTTTGTTCTAGTGATCACGGGCACCGACCGGAAAAGCACGTAACAGAGCCGTTGGCAACGTCACGGGCATCGTACAGCTTCCGTCCGGAGGCCTCATGTAAGGACACCGCAAGCGAGCGACAGGGCGCTCGGGCCAGCGAAAAGGCGGCAACTATTGCGATGGGCAAGGACGAAATCTAATGCCGGAAGCGCATACCCCATGCCGATTCGACATACAGCAATGCGTCAAAATGAGGCATTCGCAAGTCATTGATTTATAACGTTCGGAAACCCGAACACGACCAAACCGCCAGATCTCGGCTGATTTGGCAGTACGCAAAAGAGGACATTGATGGCCTGTTCGACAATCCGAATGGCCGAAATGACACCTGACAACGGCAGCGTTGAGCGAAAAAAAATTGATGTGCGGTCAAGACAAAATGTGTCTCAGCAGGAAAAAGCTGAAAGGGAGATGTTGAAATGAAGATGGCATCTCGGAAGTCAGGCCAGCTCTATGTGGGAAAACTCACTGCTGACCTGAACCTCCGATTTTGCCTTGCCTGACCCGGCCCATTGCTGGAGGCACTCCCTGTACCCCTAGGCCACTCCGATCCTGCAACAATCAGAACAGCCCGGCCCCTTGGTCATGTGCGGCCCCTCCTCGGGGCAGCGCATCATAGAAGCGAGAACTATAGAAAGGTTCCACTTCTATTACGTGACAGTGCGCGACCAATCGTCCCTGACACTCAGTACCAGTTCGGGTCACGCTTGAGCTGCTCCTTCAGCATCGCCTGCATGCCTTCATCCGGCTCACCCAGCCAACGATACTGCGCATGGCGGGTTGGGGCCTTGTCACTCGGCAGGCCCTCGGGTACCTCCACCAGCATCCCGTAGGCATCGTCCTTGTCCCAGCTGAACGCTACGATCAGGCGTTTGTAGGTGCAGTTGTCCTTGGACTCACACAGCGGTCCGACCAGATATTTGTCACCATCCTCGGTCACCGCGGACATCTGCTGCTGCGCACTGCCCGTCAGGTTGATCACCCAGTCGGGCAGGCGTTCCTCGCCTTTGATCGCGTCCTGCCAGGTCTCCCGGTACTCAGGGTCAGAGCCGAGCAACTTGTCGGCGCTGACCTGGCCATCATTGGCCGCCATCGCCGCTGCGCTACCCCCCAACAGCAGAGCGGCAGCTACGGCGTTGCAAAGCTTCCTGCTCATCGTCAACCTCGACCACGTCCAAAGAAGAAGGAGGCTACGAACAGGACCAGGAAGACAATGAACAGGATCTTCGCGATACCCGTGGCAGCGCCGGCGATACCACCGAAGCCGAGTACGGCGGCGACAATGGCGATGATGAGGAAAGTGATAGCCCAACTCAGCATGATGCTTCTCCTTTCTTTTTTGAAATCGATCCGGTCGGTGTCGAAACCGCAGCGCCTTAGAACACCCAGCGTTGCTGGGGCACGACTTTTTCGACTGTGGCCGGCGAGGTGTTGGCCGAAGGCAGCTTTTGCGCTGCCCTCACCAATGTATTGGCACGTGTAGCCTGGATTTGCGCCAGCAGCGCAGTCTGCGCCGCAACCTGCTCAGTGAGTCGCGCGGTCTGCCAGCTGTAGTAAAAAAGGCCTGCGGCCAAAGCCAGCAGCAACGCCATCCCCAGTATCAGGAACTGGCGCAGTGGCAGTGCGGCGATCTGCGAACGGTTGACGGATTGGCGGTTCATGCCGGCTTCTCCTGCTGTAATTTTTCTATTCAAACCTGAACAGGTAATTGCAGCCTGCGTGCCAGTGGCTCGATTTCTAATAAATCCTTATAAATCAGATACTTATACAAACACATGATTGGGCCTGAGGACGTATCCTGCACGATGCCCGTCTTGGCGTCGTGCGTATTGCACGATTCATCCTTCAACCTTGGTCGCCACCTTGAGCAGATCGGCATCCACCCCACGTACGCCAATGATTTGCCGCGCGATCTCAACGGCGATGGTTTTCTGCTCGCTGCTGACCACCTCACCCGACAGCCGCACCATGCCGCCCTCACTGGCCACCTTGATGTTCAGGCCATCAAGGTTGCGGCTGAAGCGGAAGCTGTTCTGGATCTTGTCGATCACCCAACTGTCACTTGGCTGCGGCCCGGTGGACACGCCCACCGGCGTTTCGCGAGCCTGGGCCATGGCTGCGGAATCCAGACTGACCAGGTTGTTGACCAGGTACACACCGTCAGTGGTCCGCGCCACCACCCCAGCCAGTTCCTTGGCTTCAGCGCTGTCGACCTTGCCGCGCAGGGTGATCACACCTTCACTGCTCTGTACCTCGATAGGCGCCTTCTGCGTCGTACGGCTCCACAGCAGACGGGCACGAATGACGGCAGCCAGGGTTGCATCCTCAACACGCTGAGCGTAAGCCCGCAATTCGAGCGGGCGCTCGACCAGCCCGGCGTTGACCTGCAACTGGTTATCGACCTGTTCGATGCCTCGAGTCGCCTGTGCGACGTGTTCGGCCAGCTGGCGCTCAACCTCATTCTCGACCTCACCCGTCAGGCGTGCCCGCTGGCCATCCACCTCGACCTCAATGCGAAACGGGTTGAGCATGCGGTTGAGTGCCAGCGCAGTCTGTAGGGAGCCCTCCAGGCGGGCATCCTGAACCGGGTCGGCAAACGCTGGGGTGCAAATGGATAACAGGCTGGCCGTCAACACAGCCGTTCGAGTGGTAAAAGGCATGACCGCACTCCTTCTGTAGGCTAAATCCACAAATCATCGCAACCAATGTGCCACCTCGATGCTCTAAGGCAATCATTGAGATATCGCGGGTTCACGGCATTCTTTGGCCATTGGCTAGCATGCATAGGACAGAATCCTTCAGAATTGACCATGCAACTTGCCCGATTTTTCCCACACTAAATGAAGATCTTTCCCAAAGGAGCGCTGGAAATGGAATCAGCCCAGGACAACCAAGGCCGTATTCTGCTTGTGGATGACGAGTCCGCGATCCTGCGCACCTTCCGCTACTGCCTCGAAGATGAAGGCTACAGCGTGGCCACCGCCAACAGTGCCGCGCAGGCCGAAGCCTTGCTCCAGCGCCAGGTGTTCGACCTGTGCTTCCTCGACCTGCGTCTGGGTGAAGACAACGGCCTGGATGTGCTGGCACAGATGCGCATCCAGGCACCGTGGATGCGGGTGGTGATCGTCACCGCGCATTCGGCCATCGACACTGCAGTCGATGCGATCCAGGCCGGTGCCGCCGACTACCTGGTCAAACCCTGCAGCCCCGACCAGTTGCGCCTGGCCACAGCCAAACAGCTGGAAGTCCGCCAATTGTCGGCACGCCTGGAGGCGCTCGAAGGTGAAGTGCGCAAGCCCAAAGACGGCCTGGACTCGCATAGCCCGGCAATGATGGCCGTGCTAGAAACCGCACGTCAGGTAGCCACCACCGACGCCAACATCCTCATTCTTGGCGAATCGGGGACCGGCAAGGGCGAACTGGCCCGCGCCATTCACAGCTGGAGCAAGCGTGCACGCAAGGCCTGCGTGACCATCAACTGCCCGTCGCTGAACGCCGAGCTGATGGAGAGCGAATTGTTCGGCCACACCCGCGGCGCATTCACTGGCGCCAGTGAAAGCACGCTGGGCCGCGTCAACCAGGCCGATGGCGGCACGCTGTTTCTCGACGAGATCGGCGATTTTCCCCTGACATTGCAACCCAAGTTACTGCGTTTCATCCAGGATAAAGAGTATGAGCGGGTAGGCGACCCTGTCACCCGACGCGCCGATGTGCGCATCCTCGCGGCGACCAACCTGAACCTGGAAGAAATGGTCCGCGAAAGCCGCTTCCGTGAAGACCTGCTCTACCGCCTGAACGTCATCACCCTGCACCTGCCGCCCCTGCGCGAGCGCAGTGAGGACATCCTTACCCTGGCCGATCGCTTCCTCGCCCGTTTCGTCAAGGAGTACGCGCGCCCTGCCCGCGGCTTCAGCGACGAAGCCCGCGCCGCGCTGCTCAATTACCGTTGGCCTGGCAATATCCGCGAACTGCGCAACGTGGTCGAACGCGCCAGCATCATCTGCCCACAGGACCGGGTAGAGATCATTCACTTGGGTATGGGCGAGCAACCTGCCGGCAGCGCTCCCCGGGTTGGTGCGGCGCTGAGCCTGGATGAACTGGAGCGTGCCCACATCGGCGCTGTGCTGGCAGCCAGTGACACACTGGACCAGGCCGCCAAGACCTTGGGTATCGATGCCTCGACCCTGTACCGCAAGCGTAAGCAGTACAACCTATGAGATGGCCGATGAAGCTGCGTACGCGGCTTTTCCTCAGCATTTCAGCGCTGATCACAGTCGCTCTGCTGGGCCTGATGCTAGGTTTGGTCAGCGTGTTGCAAATGACTGCCGCGCAGCAAGCTTCGGTGAGCAATACCACCCATGTCCTGGAAATAGGCTTGAAGCTTCGGCAGAACCTGGGCGAGCAACTGATGCTCATCCTCGATGCGCAAACTTCGCCTCAGAGCCTGCGAGCGCTGCAAGACAATTTCCAGGACCTGCTTGACCAAGGGCTTGCACAAGGCGGTGAACGTACCGGCTTCAACAAGGCCAGCAGCAACTATCAGGCCTTCCTGAGTGCCTATCGCCAAAGCCCTGCACCGGCAAACAGCATGGGTGCCGACCAGCCACTGGGCGCCGCGTTCAACCAAGTGCGCACCGACCTGATCGATTCGCACAAGCTTGCCATCGATTACATCACTCGCAGCGAACAACAGTCCCGCGACCGCGCTTTACTGGTCAGTGGTGTACTCGGCCTGACGGGCTTGGTGGTGCTTATGCTCGGCTTCTTTACCGCACACAACATCGCCCGCCGCTTCGGGCAACCCATCGAAGCCCTGGCTAAAGCTGCAGATCAACTCGGCCAAGGTAACTTCGATGTCACGTTGCCCGTCAGCCAAGCCATAGAAGTCAACCAGCTGACCCGCCGCTTCGGGCTGATGGCCGAGGCGCTGCGCAAGCACCAGGAGACCAACGTCGATGAACTGCTGGCCGGCCAACAACGCCTGCAGGCTGTGCTCGACAGCATCGACGATGGCCTGCTGATCATCGACCGCCAAGGCAACCTGGAGCATCTCAACCCGGTCGCCCAGCGCCAGCTCGGCTGGAGCAACAACCGCCTGGGCAGCCCCTTGGCAGAGGCACTGCAGCGCCCAGAGCTGGAGCAACAGCTGCGCCAGGTGCTGCGCGGCGGTAGCCTGGACCGCCCACCTGAGGACCTGAGTATCGAGGTTGATGAAGAGTCACGCCTGCTGTCCTACAGCCTGACCCCGGTCAGCCACCCGCAAGGACCGATTCTCGGTGCCGTGATGGTGCTGCACGATGTGACCGAGCAGCGCGCTTTCGAGCGTGTGCGTAGCGAGTTCGTACTGCGCGCCTCCCACGAACTGCGTACGCCGGTCACCGGCATGCACATGGCCTTCGGCCTGCTGCGAGAGCGCGTGAAGTTTCCACCTGAGGCGCGTGAGAATGACCTGTTGGAGACCATCGGCGAGGAAATGCAGCGCCTGACCCAACTGATCAACGACCTGTTGAATTTTTCACGCTACCAGAGCGGGCTGCAAAAACTCGAACTCGCCCCCTGTGCCATCGACGAACTGCTCGAACGTGCCCAGGTACGGTTCAGCGAGCAGGCATCAGTCAAGCAGATCGAGCTGATCAAGGCGCTGGAGCCGCCGCTGCCTCGGATCCATGCCGACATCGCCCAACTGGATCGTGTGCTCGACAACCTGCTACACAACGCCATTCGGCATACCGGCAGCGGGGGGCGAATCCGCCTGCATGCGCGACGCCACGCGGAGCGCGTCATCATCAGCGTCGAGGACAATGGCGAAGGCATTGCCTACGGACAGCAGGGGCGCATTTTCGAACCCTTTGTACAGGTAGGGCGCAAGAAGGGCGGGGCCGGGCTGGGGCTGGCATTGTGCAAGGAAATCGTGCAATTGCACGGCGGCCGCATGGGCGTCTTCTCCCGGCCCGGGCAGGGAACACAGTTCTACATGGCTCTTCCGGTGTGATTTCTTGACCTGCAGAGGTCGTTGAGGCAACGCCTTGCCGGCCACTGCAAGTACGCTCACGGTTCATCATCTATCCGTGGCCTGCGGACTTGCCGGCCTCGCGTCACCAACTCGACGAACTGCCGGGCGTTGAGCGGATGGGCGAAGAGCCAGCCTTGGCCATAATTGACACCCTCGCTGTTGAGCAGCACTGCCTGGGCCTCGCACTCTATGCCTTCGGCTATCACCCGTAGATGAAGGTCATGGGCCATGCGAATGATATGAGGCGCCACGCCACTGCTGGCGGCATCGTGCCCGAGCGCGTCGATGAAGGCCTTGTCGATCTTCAGGCAGTCCACCGGCAAGGTCTGCAGATAAGCCAGGCTGCAGTAGCCAGTACCGAAGTCATCGATCAACACCTGATGCCCCACCGCACGAAGCGCCTGCAGGTTGTCACGGGCCACCACCACATCGATCAGCCCCCGCTCGGTAACCTCGAAGGCAATCTGGCTGGCAGCCACCCTGTGCAGTGCCAGCAACCGTGCAGCCACCCGGCCGATGCGCGGGACCATCACATCACAGGCCGCCAGGTTCACCGAGATGTAAAGGTTGCGGTGCGAACGCAGCAACTGGCCAAGTTGCTCAAGCACCCGTTGCAGGACGAAATCGGTGATCTGGCGAATCTGCCCGGTATTTTCAGCCAGCGGAATGAACAGGTCCGGGCTGGTCAGGGTCCCGTCAGGGCGCCGCCAGCGTACCAGCGCCTCAGCGCCCACACAGCGCCGGCTGTCGAGTTCGATGATCGGCTGATAGAGCACCTGCAGTTCACCGCGGCGCAAAGCGTTCTGCAATTCTGAACTCATGGAACGCCGCTGCAGGATCAGTTGCAGTACCAGCCAACCGATACAACAGGCCGCCAGAACGCTGCCTGGGAACAATAGCCAGAGCATGCCGTTCATCCGCAGTGGCAGGCTGGCTCGTGGGGCGATCAGCACGAGCTGGTAATCGGGCGATTTGGTCAGCATGCGATAGACAAGGCGGTCATGCAGTTCGAACAACGAATTGCCACTGGGTGGCGGCCAATTGTCAGCTGGCGGCCAGACTTGTGGCGGGCCCAGTACCGGTATCGCTCTGGTGCCATTGTCCAGCACCACCAACAGGCTACCTCCGGGCGGCAGGTCAACCACGTCGGTCAAGTGCCCACGCGACGTAGAAACCAGGAAGTTGCCACGTGCAAGCATCAACGCGGCAAGGTTCTCGTTGGGTTCGGTGGTGGTATTGAGCCAATAGCTGTAAGTCGGGCCCTGGATGTCCGGAGCCCGCGTGGGCACGAAAGCCCGTGCCCCCCCGCGGTTGGAGCAGGCGACATTGACGTCTACGTATGCCGCCTCATAAATGAAACGCGAGCCCAGCCCAACTTGCTGCAACAACGCCAGCATCGCCGGGTTGCAGCCGCGCAAAGGCTGCGCCTGCAGGTCGTCGACACCCTCGCGCAACTGGCCGAAAACCTGTTCGAGGCGGTCAAGAAAACGCTCGCCCTGCGCATTCATCTGCGCACTCTCGCTCTGCTTCATCTGCTGCAGCGCAATACCGATACTGGCAGTCAGCAACACCGCAGCGCTGGCCAACGCTGCCAGAGAGGCCAGCATCCAGGGACGGTAAAAAAATTGGCGCAACGCGGTAATCAGAGCCGACATGGGCAGCATCCAGTTGATATACAGGGTATAGCAACTGAATGGCGTATTGGCTTGGCCGTTTGGCGGAGCCCAAGGGCGCGCGGAGGATCAGCGCATCCGGTTGAGTACTTGAAGCATGGCAGCTGTCTGCGCATCGGGCATGCCGTCGAAGCGCTGTGGCCGGAAACGCATCTGGAACGCCGCAATGACATGGCGGGTAGCCACATCGAGCTGCCCGGTCTGTTCGATGGCGTAGCCGAAGCGTGCCAGCTCTTGCTGGTACCAAGCCATGCTCGGTGGATTGGCGTTGAAATACGCCTGCTGGCGCGCCACGGCATTGGGCTCTGGCCATACCCCAAGCCCCGCATCGGCAAGACGCTTCCATGGGAACAACGGCCCCGGATCCAGTTTGCGCAAGGGTGCGATATCACTGTGGCCAATGATATGGCGAGGGTCGATGTTGTTACGTTTGACGATATCCTTGAGCAGCGCGATCAAAGACTGAATCTGCGCTTCGCTGTACGGATACCAGACTCGCCCATTGGGCGTGGTGTCAAAGCCTGGGTTGACGATCTCGATACCGATTGAGCTCGAGTTCAACCAGGTTCGCCCCTGCCATTGGCTGTCCCCGGCATGCCAGGCACGACGGCTTTCATCGACCAGTTGATAAACCGTGGCTGGGCCATCGCCTATCAGGTAGTGGCTGCTGACCTCGCCATGGGTTAGCAGCGCCAGCGAGCGTTCCAGCGAGGCATTGGTGTAATGCAGCACGACGAACTGGATGCGGTTGTCATGGTTGGCCGAGGGATGGCTGCGGTCGATACGCAGGCCGGTCGAACAACCGGCCAGTACGATCAGCAAAAATGCAGTGAACAACGCTTTCATGGAAGAAGCCAGGGTAATTAGCAGTGACGCATTAGCATAACGTATGCGCACCCGGCTCACCCGCTCAGCTTTGTTCCACCCGATTACGGCCCAGGTCCTTGGCCCTGTACAGCGCTGCATCAGCACGCTTGAGCACCTGATCACCGCGCTCTCCCGAGCGGAATGCGCTCAAACCGATGGAGGCGGTGATAACCACCCGTTCGCCCTTGAAATGGAACGGACACGCTTCGATCGCGGCACGCAGCACCTCGGCCACTTGCGCAGCTACGGTGGGTGACGTCTGCGCCAGTAACAGTACGAACTCCTCGCCACCGAAACGGGCGATGAAATCGCGCGGCCGCAGGCGCTTGCGCAACTGGTCAGCGACGATCTTCAGTACCTTGTCGCCCGCCAGATGGCCATAGCTGTCATTGATGCGCTTGAAATGGTCCAAGTCGAGAATCGCCATCGCCAAGTGGCCGCCGTTCTCCTGCCAGGCCTGCATTTCGCGCTCTACCTGCTCGCTCCAGGCCGCGCGATTGGGCAGCCCGGTCAGCGGGTCGATCAATGCCTTCTGCCGCTGTTCCTCCAGGTGTTCGCGGTAGCCGAGGGCCTCCTGCTCCATGTTAGCGACGCGCTCGGCCAAGCCCTGAAGGCGCCCGGCGAGCTCCTGTTCGCGGCGGTCACGTTCATGCTGATGCTCATCCATGGTGCCCAGCAGCCCTTCCAGGCGGTTCTCGAGAATGTGCTTGAGGCTGTCCACATCGGCCGCCCCCTGCACGCTGCTTTGCAGGCCATCGACCTGCTCACGCAGTTGGCTGTCCAGCTCGCGCGCAGCAGAACTGTTGTCGGCATGACCGGCACTGGCTTCATGAAGGTGGCTCTGGAAGCTTTCCAGACGCTCATTGAGCTGCTGCAGGTAAGTCTCGAATTCGTGTTGCCCGCTGTCGGTGATGGCCAGCATGAGCACGGCCAGGTCATCGAGCACCGGGATCAGCTCGTACCAGTTCAGCCCCCGCGCCACGCGCTCGCGCATTTCCAGGGCTTGGGCCTTGTGGCGTTCCGGCAGGCTGAGGTCATCGAGCAGGCCGATCAGGGTTTGCTCGATATGCGCGGCAACCTGACTGTAGGGCGGCTCGACTGCGTCAGGGAGTGAATAGGGTCCGTCTTCGCCGAAGGTTTCTTCCAGGGGCTTGAGCGCTTGAGGCTCATCGACCTGTATTGGCAGCTCGGTTCGAGCGCCCTCGAGGCGCTGCGGTTGCTCAGCGCAGACGGGTGCAACCTCGACCGGCTCCTGTGCGTGCGGCTCAGGCTCGCCTGGAGCGGGCGGTGCGGCAACAGGCGTTTCAGGCACCACAGGCACCACAGGCACCACAGGCACAGGGTCATGAACCTCAGGTGCTACCAACGGCTGCAGCTCGTCGATATCCCGGGGGGGTAGATCCACCAGCACCGGCCCGTCCGGCAATGGCTGCAGTTCAGGCGCAGCGATTACAGAAGGGGCCGCCGGTTCTACAGCGTTTACACCCTGTGGTTCGCTCTCACGGTTGCCGAACAAGCGCTGCAAAAAGCCCGGCCTGGCATCCTCATCCGGCCTGTTCAACGATGACAGCGCCCGCCCCTGCAACCCGCTCAGCTCTCCGAGCAGCGGCGGCAACTCGCGCGACTGGCTGACGCCGCCGTCGAGTTTCTTCGCCAGTTTCTTGAGCGACCGCGATACGTCACCGGACAACGGCAGGCCTTGCAGTTGTGTCACGAGCGCGGTCAGCGCATCGCTGACCTGGTTCATGCGGGTTTCGCGGCGCTGCTCGGAGTCGAGCACGGCCTTTTCAAGACGCGGGATCAACCCTGCAAGGCCGGCATCCATGTTGTCGCTGCGAATGACCTCACGCATTTCCTTCATGCATTGGTCCACCGCCTTGTCGCTGCCTTCTGCGGCCAAGGTACTGCGCACCAGGCCCCGACGCAGCAGGTCAAGCCGCGCTGCCCATCGGCGCTCCAGCTTTTCCTGCTGTTCGATGCTTTTAAGGTATTTTTCTTTCCAGCGCTCGGCTTCTTCGGTCATGCCTGGATCCGCAACGGGTGATGCATCGGTGGGCTATGGTTACACGCTGTCGGCGCACGGCTGGAACTCTTGAGTGCTCCAATGGCCTTTTGCTGATCTAGCTCAGGGCCGGAAGCGTATCCACAGTCAATGCATCAGGCAATCGGATCTCTACGGCGACCGGGAGATGGTCGGAAATAGGCTGGGCCAGCACCTCGACCCGCTCCAGGGTCAGGCTCGGGCTGAGCAGGATGTGGTCCAGGCACCGCTGCGGGCGCCAGCTGGGGAAGGTGGCTTCGACCTGAGGTGCAATCAGGCCCAGATCACGCAATGGAGAATGGTCGAGCAGGTCGTTGGCATGGGTGTTCATGTCGCCCATCAGGACCTGATGGCGGTATCCACCGATCAGTTCACGGATGTAAGCAAGCTGGCGGGCGCGGGTCCTGGCACCAAGCGCAAGATGCATCATGACCACGATCAGCGCGTCCTCGCCTTCGCCGAAGCGCACCAGGATCGCACCGCGGCCGGAGGGACCGGGCAGAGGATGATCTTCCAGCAGATGCGGCTTGAGGCGGCTGAGCACCCCATTGCTGTGCTGGGCGAAATGCCCAAGGTTGCGGTTGAGCTGTTGGTACCAGTAAGGGAAGCCCCCCAACTGGGCCAGGTGCTCCACCTGATTGACGTAACCAGAACGAAGGCTGCCGCCATCTACTTCCTGCAAGGCCACCAGGTCGAAATCATTGAGCAGGTCGCCGATTTTCTGCAGATTGCCGGCGCGCCCGGTGTGCGGCAGCAGATGCTGCCAGCTGCGGGTCAGGTAATGCCGATAGCGCTCGGTACTGATGCCGACCTGGATATTGAAGCTGAGCAGCCGCAGGCGACCATCTTCCGGCAGGCCATTGGCCTGCAGATGATGCTCGTTGACCTGCGGCTGATGCAGGCCAATACCACGCGCGGCTCTGAAGCGGGGCATGGGTTCGCCGCTTACTTAGCGGCGCGCTCCTTGTCGATCAGTTGGTCAGCGACGTTCAGCACGCCTTCCGGGCCCTGAGCGGTGCCGAGGTCAAAACGGTACTTGCCGTTGACCACCATGCTAGGTACGCCGGTGATTTCGTACTTCTTCGCCAGCTCTTTGGCCTGGTTGACCTGGCCCTTGATGGCGAACGAGTTGAAGGTGGCGATGAACTTGTCCTTGTCGACGCCCTGGGTGGCGAGGAAGTCAGCCATGTCCTGGGGATCGGTCAGGCGCTTGCGCTGGTTCTGAATGGCATCGAACACTGCGGCGTGAACCTTGTGCTCGACGCCCATGGCTTCGAGGGTCAGGAACATTTGGCCGTGGGCGTCCCATGCACCGCCGAACATCGCCGGCACGCGTTTGAAGTTGACGTCCTTCGGCAGCTTTTCAACCCAAGGGTTGATCACCGGCTCGAAGTGATAGCAATGAGGGCAGCCGTACCAGAACAGCTCGACCACTTCGATCTTGCCGGGAACGGACACCGGAACAGGGTTGCTCAGCTCGAGGTACTCCTTGCCGGCTGTGGCAGGCTCCGCAGCCTGAACGGCGGACATACCGAATACGCTGGCGGCGACCAGCGCAGCGCTGAGAATCAGTTTACGCATGCTTTACTCCTGATCAGTCTTTGGTCGCCTCGACACGACCTGTACTGAGACAGGTCGGGAAGGGCCCGAGTTCTGTAGTGTACCGGCTGCGGACTGAAAAAAGGGCGGTCCGCGCCGCCCTTTCATCTTTAGCGTTGCAGCATTAACCGAATGTTAATGCGCAGATAGCTCAGTGAAGGCCCTGGATATAACTGGCCAACGCTTCGATATCATGGTTGCTCAGCTTGCCGGCTATGGTCCGCATGGTCATGGCATCACCATCATTGGTGCGGTTGCCTTCACGGAAGTCGGTGAGCTGCTTGGTCACGTACTGCGAATGCTGGCCACCCAGGTGTGGAAAGCCGGCCAGCGCGATGCCTGCGCCATTGGGCGAATGGCACCCGGTGCAGGCAGGCATGCCTTTTTCCAGATCGCCGCCATTGAACAGCGCCCAGCCACGCTCGACCAACTTGGGGTCGGCGGCGCCGACGCTGCCTTTCTGGCTGGCGAAGTAGGCGGCGATGTCGGCCAGGTCCTGGTCATTGAAGTTGGCCAGCATGCCGGTCATCTCCAGCACGGTACGCTTGCCGGACTTTATGTCATGCAACTGTTTTTCGAGATAGCGCTGGCCCTGGCCGGCCAGTTTCGGAAAATTGGGTGCCAGGCTATTGCCGTCGGGGTTGTGGCAGGCACCACAGATGGCGGTCTTGGCCTGGCCGGCGGCGGCGTCGCCTTTGACAGGTTCTGCAGCATTGGCCGCACCTGCGACACCCATGGTCAACAGCAGACTCACGACTAGTTTGTTCATCAGCTAATCCAACACGGCTAAGGGTGAAATGTTATGTATCGGGACTGCCGCTCATCCAAAGGATGACCAAACGGTAGTCCTCGGCACTGCAGTCCCTGCACAATCCACGCGGCGGCATAGCCTTGAAACCCTGAGTCACATGTGCCATGAGTACCTCCATGCCTTGCGCCAGCCTTGGCTCCCAGGCTGCCCGGTCACCCTTCTTGGGCGCCTGTGGCAACTGCCCGGCGTGACAGGCCGCACACGTGCGGTTGTACAACGCCTCGGGATCCTGTGTAGCCTGTGCGCTGAAAAACGGCAGGAACATACCGACAGCTAGCAGCCATTTCGCCATGCGGAACGACCTGACAGGGTTGGGGGACGCGCTGCGTTCTGATGCGCGAGCTATTGTTCGACACCCCATGCCCGTTCTCCTTCGCTGGGAGAATGAGCACACAAATACTGGGGCATTATATACTTCCGCCATCCAAACGGAAACGACACCGCTTGCCGGCCTAGGCTTTGGCAACACCCACATCGGATATCCCATGCAAGTCAAGAACCCCATCCTCGGCCTCTGCCAGAAAGCCACATTCGCCCTCAGCGCTGCCAAGGTCGAACAATGCCCGGACGACCAGGGTTACGAGGTGGCTTTCGCCGGCCGTTCCAACGCCGGCAAATCCAGCGCCCTCAATACCCTGACTCATGCCAGCCTGGCGCGAACCTCGAAAACTCCAGGGCGCACCCAGCTGTTGAATTTCTTCAGTCTGGACGATGAACGGCGTTTGGTCGACCTGCCAGGTTACGGATATGCAAAAGTGCCGATCCCGCTCAAGCAGCATTGGCAGCGTCACCTTGAGGCCTACCTGGGCAGCCGCGAATGCCTGCGCGGCGTCATCCTGATGATGGATGTGCGCCACCCGATGACCGACTTCGACAAGATGATGCTCGACTGGGCCAGGGCAAGCGGCATGCCTATGCACATCCTGCTGACCAAGGCCGACAAGCTGACCCACGGCGCAGGCAAGAACACCCTGCTCAAGGTGCAGTCGGAAATCCGCAAAGGTTGGGGGGATGGCGTGACCATCCAGCTGTTCTCGGCCCCCAAGCGTCTGGGGCTGGAAGAGGCCTACAAGGTGCTGGCGGGCTGGATGGAGCTGGAAGACAAGCCGGTAGCCTGAAGCGACGTCATCGCCGGCAAGTCGGCTTCCCACCCTGTGGGGGCCGGCTTTTGGCGATAGTGCCGCCATCGTCACCCCCAAATTTCGGGCAAAAAAAACCCCGGACTTCGTATGGGGAGGGGGAAGTTCGGGGTCCAAGTCCGGACCGCTAGGGCGGGGTCCAGATATCTGCCAACACTTAACACAACATAGGAGCATCGAAGGGCTTCACCAGCCATTCAGTTACTCTGAGTTCCGCTTCACCGGTTTAGTTCCAGAGCCCTCAAAACTATTTGCGATAGTTTCATGAAACCGTAGCACTAATGGCATCGAGCCATGCCAGGATCCGCGTCGCTGCAACCCGGATCCTACACAGGTTTCCCTGCTCAATCAGTGAGCTTCGTCCCAATTCGAACCAACGCCGACTTCGACCAGCAACGGTACATCCAGTTGCGCGGCCTTGCTCATGTGCCCGCGAATTTCATCTTTCACCTGTTCGACCAGGTCTTCGCGCACTTCAAGCACCAATTCGTCGTGTACCTGCAAGATCACACGAGCATCGAGGCCGCTTTCGCTCAGCCAGTTGTCCACGTTGACCATTGCCCGTTTGATGATGTCGGCGGCGGTACCCTGCATCGGTGCGTTGATCGCCGTGCGCTCGGCGCCCTTGCGTAGGGCCGGATTCTTGGCGTTGATGTCCGGCAGGTAAAGCCTGCGGCCGAACAAGGTCTCGACGAAGCCTTGCTCGGCAGCCTGGGCGCGGGTGCGTTCCATGTAGGCCAACACGCCTGGGTAACGGGCGAAATAGCGGTCGATGTAATCCTGCGACTGCTTGCGGTCTACGCCGATCTGCTTGGCCAGGCCGAAGGCGCTCATACCGTAGATCAGGCCAAAGTTGATGGCTTTGGCGCTACGACGCTGATCGGTGGTGACCGCTTCCAGGGCTACGCCAAAAACTTCCGCAGCCGTGGCACGGTGCACATCCAGGTCATTGCGGAAGGCGTGCAGCAGGCCTTCGTCCTTGGCCAGGTGGGCCATGATGCGCAGTTCGATCTGCGAATAGTCCGCCGCCAGCAACTTGTAGCCCGGGCTGGCGATGAACGCCTGGCGGATACGCCGGCCTTCGGCGGTACGGATAGGGATGTTCTGCAGGTTCGGGTCGCTGGACGACAGGCGCCCAGTGGCGGCCACGGCCTGCTGGTAAGACGTATGGATACGCCCGGTTCGCGGGTTGATCTGCCCCGGCAACTTGTCGGTGTACGTGCTCTTGAGCTTGCTCAGGCTGCGGTACTGCATCAGTACCTCCGGCAACGGGTAGCCTTGCTCGGCCAACTCGTCCAGGACTGCTTCGGCCGTGGAAGGCTGGCCCTTGGCGGTCTTGCTCAGCACCGGCATGCCGAGCTTGTCGTAGAGGATCGAGCCGAGCTGTTTGGGCGAGCCGAGGTTGAATTCCTCACCCGCCAGCTCGAAGGCCCGACGCTCGAGTTCGGCCATTTTCACGCCCAGCTCACCGCTCTGTATCTGTAACAGGGCAGCATCAACCAGCGCGCCCTGGCGCTCGATCTTGGCCAGCACCGGCACCAGCGGCATCTCGATATCCATCAGCACCGGCTGCACGCTCGGTGTCTGCGCAAGGCGGGCCTGCAGCGCCTGATGCAGGCGCAGGGTAATGTCGGCATCTTCGGCGGCGTAAGGGCCGGCCTTGTCCAGGTGGATCTGGTTGAAGGTCAGCTGTTTGGCGCCTTTGCCGGCGATGTCTTCGAACGCGATGGTGGCGTGGTCGAGATACTTCTGCGCCAGGCTGTCCATATCATGACGGGTCGCAGTGGAGTTGAGCACATACGATTCAAGCATGGTGTCATAGGCCACGCCCTGCATCTGGATCGCCGGCGAGCCATTGGCAAGGATGTTGATATCGTATTTGGCGTTCTGCCCTACCTTTGCCTTGGCCGGGTCTTGCAGGAGCGGCTTCAATGCCAGCAACACGGCTTCGCGATCCAGTTGCACCGGCGCGCCTTCATAGTCGTGTGCCAACGGTACGTAAGCCGCTTCATGGGGTTCGACAGCGAAGGACAGGCCGACCAGCTGTGCCTTTTGCGCATCGAGGCTGGTGGTCTCGGTATCGAAAGCGAACAGTGGCGCCTGACGCAGCTTTTCCAGCCAGGCATCGAAGCGAGCCTGATCGAGGATGGTTTCGTATTTCGGCTCGACCGTGGCCGCAGGCGCCTGCACAGGCGCAACTTCATCGCCGGCCCTGGCCGCGTCCCGCTGAACGTCGGCGATCCAGCTCTTGAATTCCATCTCGGTATAAAGCGCCAGCAGCGCTTCACGGTCCGGCTCGCCGCACACCAGGGCGTCCACTTCGATATCCAGCGGCACGTCGACTTTGATGGTCGCCAGTTCGTAGGACAAAAACGCCGCGTCACGGTGTTCTTCGAGCTTGGCCGGCAGGGTCTTGGCGCCACGAATCGCCAGTGCCGGCACCTTGTCCAGGTTGGCGTACAGGTCGCTGAGGCCGCCGCCGATACCGGTCAGCAGCCCTACTGCGGTTTTTTCACCGACCCCAGGTACGCCTGGGATGTTGTCGACCTTGTCGCCCATCAGGGCGAGGAAGTCGATGATGTGCTCCGGGCCGACGCCGAACTTCTCATGCACGCCAGCCACATCCAGCACACTGCCCGTCATGGTGTTGACCAGGGTAACGTGGCCGTCCACCAGCTGCGCCATATCCTTGTCACCGGTCGAGATGATCACTGGCCGCCCCTGTGCCGCACTGCTGCGCGCCAGCGTGCCGATCACGTCGTCGGCCTCGACCCCCTCGACGCACAGCAGCGGGTAACCCAGAGCCTTGACGCTGGCATGCAGCGGCTCCACCTGCACCCGCAGGTCGTCCGGCATGCTGGGGCGGTTGGCCTTGTACTCGGCGAACATGGCATCGCGAAAGGTACCACCCTTGGCATCGAACACCACGGCGAACAGGCTGTCGGGGTATTGCTTGCGCAGGCTCTTGAGCATGTTCAACACACCCTTGACCGCGCCGGTGGGCATGCCCTTGGAAGTGGTCAGCGGGGGCAGCGCGTGGAAGGCGCGGTAAAGGTAGGAGGAACCGTCCACCAGGACGAGGGGCGCTTGGCTCATGAGCAGAATCAACCTTTTCGGCGGGTCCGGAGCTAGAATAGCCGGATCAATGACGACAAAGGGACAAGGTTATCATGCGTACACTCAATCGCCTGTTACTGCTCAGCCTGTTGGCAACCATGCCAGTCGTCACCCTGGCGGCGGACGACGCCCCCTCGGCAGATCCCGAGGTGACCATTCGCACGGAAGGCGATAAAACCATCCAGGAATACCGGCAGAACGGCTTCCTGTATGCGATCAAGATCACGCCGAAAAACGGCAAGCCTTATTTTCTGGTACGCGCCGATGGCTCTGATGGCAATTTCATTCGTTCCGACCAACCGGACATGCTGATACCGTCCTGGAAGATCTTCGAGTGGTAATCTGACGCGTACCGTTCACATCAACCTGGCACTTCCCGGCGGAAGTGCCCGTATGGGCATTCTTTCATCATGTCAGTCTTCACCCCCGTGACCCGGCCTGAGCTGGAAACCTTTCTGGCGCCGTATCAGCTGGGCCGTCTGCTCGATTTCCAGGGCATTGCCGCCGGCACCGAAAACAGCAACTTCTTCGTCAGCCTCGAACAGGGGGAGTTCGTCCTGACGCTGATCGAGCGCGGCCCCAGCGAGGACATGCCGTTCTTCATCGAACTGCTCGACACGCTGCACGCCGCCGATATGCCGGTGCCTTACGCCATACGTGACCGTGACGGCAATGGCCTGCGCGAGCTGTGCGGCAAGCCGGCACTGCTGCAACCAAGGCTGTCGGGCAAGCACATCAAGGCGCCGAACAACCAGCACTGCGCCCAGGTAGGTGAGCTGCTGGCGCATATCCACCTGGCCACCCGCGAGCACGTCATCGAGCGCAAGACCGATCGCGGCCTGGACTGGATGCTCGCCAGCGGTGCCGAGCTGATGCCGCGCCTCACGGCAGAACAGGTTGCCCTGTTGCAGCCGGCGCTGGACGAAATCATCGCGCACAAGGCGCAGATCCTGGCATTGCCGCGGGCCAACCTGCATGCCGACCTGTTCCGCGACAACGTGATGTTCGAAGGCACCCATCTGACCGGCGTGATCGACTTCTACAATGCCTGCTCGGGGCCGATGCTGTACGACATCGCCATCACCGTGAATGACTGGTGCCTGGATGAAACCGGCGCGATCGATATGCCTCGTGCCCAGGCCCTGCTGGCGGCCTATGCAGCGCTACGGCCGTTCACGGCAGCCGAGGCCGAGCTCTGGCCACAGATGTTGCGGGTCGGGTGCGTGCGCTTCTGGCTGTCGCGTTTGATCGCGGCCGAGTCGTTTGCCGGGATGGATGTGATGATCCATGACCCGAGCGAGTTCGAGGTGCGTCTGGCGCAGCGCCAGCAAGTGGCTTTGCACCTGCCGTTCGCGCTCTGACCGAAGCGCCACGGCTCTCGGTAGGAGCGGCCTTGTGTCGCGAAAGGGCCGCAAAGCGGCCCCGGATATCGCGCTGCCGCAGACATGTCTGGGGCTGCTGCGCAGCCCATTCGCGACACAAGGCCGCTCCTACAGCGCCTATGCAAATGGCTTAAAGCTGCTCCAGGCACCCTGCCAGCTCTGCGCCCAGCTTTTCCAGCAAACGCTCGTAGCCCTTGGCATCCACTGGGTCATTCCCGCCCAACGCATCCAGCTCAGCCAAGCGCACCGGCAGCCCGGCCGTCAGCGTCTCAGCCAAGCGCGGTCGCAGCGGCGGCTCACTGAACACACAGGTCTTGCCCACTTCCTGCAGACGCTTGCGCATGGCAGCGACATGCTGCGCCCCCGGCTGCACTTCGGCCGCCACGCTGAACACACCCGCGTGCTTGAGCCCATAAGCAGACTCGAAGTAGTCAAACGCTTCGTGGAACACGAAGTAAGGTTTGTCGGCAATACCCGCCACCCGGGCCTTGATGCGTGCATCCAGGCTATCGAGGCGTGCAGTGAAGGCCTTCAGGTTGCTCTGGTAGCGCGCGGCATTGGCAGGGTCCGCCGACGCCAGGTCCGCCGCCATCTTCGCCGCAATCACCCGGGCGTTAACTGACGACAACCATAAATGCGCGTCCAGGCTGCCCGGACGATGATCGTGGTCATGCTCATCGTGGTCTTCTTCATCGTGTGAATGGCTGTCCTCGCCAAAGTGGCGCAACTGCATGCCCGGCAGCGACTGAACAGCCACGACAGGTTTGCTGCGGCTGCCCAACACCCGCGGCAGGAAACCTTCCATGTCGGGGCCGATCCAGTACAGCAGGTCGGCATCGCCGACGCGGCGCACGTCGGATGGGCGCAGGGCATAGTGGTGCGGCGAGGCGCCAGGAGGCAGCAGCACCTCGGGGCTACCAACCCCGTCCTGCACAGCGGCGGCAATCTGCTGCAACGGTTTGATACTGGTCAGCACACGCACGTCGGCTTGCGCCGAGCAGGCGATAAAAGCGACAAAAAGCACAAGCAATCGGGACACGGTGAATACTCGACTCGTCAGAAACAGGTAACATAATAACGTCTCCATCCAGAACCGTCGCTGCTCATGTCCATCACGCCGCTGGCCCACCGTCCCCACGATCACTCTCATTGCGTGCACAGCGCCCTGACCGAGGCCGAGGTGCTGTGCACCCGCCAGGGCCTGCGCCTGACCGCACTGCGCCGGCGTGTGCTGGAGCTGGTATGGCAAAGCCACAAGCCGCTGGGCGCCTACGACATCCTCGCCGTGCTCAGCGAACAGGATGGCCGGCGTGCTGCGCCACCAACCGTTTATCGGGCGCTGGATTTCCTGCTGGAAAACGGCTTGGTACACCGCATCGCTTCACTCAACGCCTTCATCGGTTGTAGCCACCCCGAGCACGCGCACCAGGGCCAGTTCCTGATCTGCCGCGAATGCCACGTCGCCATCGAACTGGAGCAGGACAGCATTAGCGATGCGATCATCGCCAGCGCCAAAGGCGTGGGTTTCAGCGTGGAAACGCAGACGGTGGAAATCGTCGGCCTGTGCGGCAATTGCCGGGGCGCCGCATGAGCGATGCACTGATCCGTCTGGAGCAGGTCGGCGTCACGTTCGGCGGCGAGGCCGTGCTCGACAGCATCGACCTGTCGGTGGCACCCGGCCAGATCGTCACCCTGATCGGGCCCAACGGCGCAGGCAAGACTACCTTGGTCCGTGCTGTGCTCGGGCTGCTCAAGCCGCACCGCGGCACAGTGTGGCGCAAGCCGAAACTGCGTATCGGCTACATGCCGCAAAAAATCCAGGTGGACGCCACGCTGCCGTTGTCGGTGCTGCGCTTTCTGCGCCTGGTACCCGGTGTAGACCGGCAGGCAGCGTTGTCGGCACTGCAGGAAGTGGGCGCCGAACAGGTCATCGACAGCCCGATCCAGACCATTTCCGGCGGCGAGATGCAGCGCGTGCTGCTGGCCAGGGCGCTGCTGCGCGAGCCCCAGCTGCTGGTACTGGATGAGCCGGTACAAGGCGTCGACGTGGTCGGCCAGACCGAGCTGTACAACCTCATCACTCGCCTGCGCGACCGCCATGGTTGCGGGGTATTGATGGTCTCGCACGATCTGCACCTGGTGATGAGCGCCACCGACCAGGTGGTCTGCCTCAACCGGCATGTGTGCTGCTCCGGCCACCCCGAGCAGGTCAGCAACGACCCCGCCTTCGTCGAACTGTTCGGCCAGAACGCACCGAGCCTGGCCGTCTACCACCACCACCACGATCACAGCCACGACCTGCATGGCTCGGTGGTCGCCCCTGGCACCCATGTTCACGGAGACCACTGCAAGCATGGCTGATTTTCTTCTTTACGCCCTGCTCGCGGGTCTTTCCCTGGCGCTGGTGGCTGGCCCGCTGGGCTCCTTCGTGGTGTGGCGGCGCATGGCCTATTTCGGCGATACCTTGTCCCACGCAGCGCTGCTGGGCGTGGCCATGGGCTTCGTGCTGGACGTCAGCCCGGCGCTGGCGGTAACCGTGGGGTGCCTGTTGCTGGCGTTGCTGCTGGTAACCCTGCAGCAACGCCAGCCATTGGCGTCCGACACACTGCTCGGCATCCTCGCGCCCAGCACCTTGTCGCTGGGCCTGGTGGTGCTGAGCTTCATGCACGACGTACGCATCGACCTGATGGCCTACCTGTTCGGCGACTTGCTGGCCATCAGTACCACTGACCTGGCCTGGATCCTGGGCGGCAGTGCGCTGGTACTGCTGCTGCTTGCAGTCCTTTGGCGACCGTTGCTGGCGGTTACCGTCCACGAAGAGCTGGCCATGGTTGAAGGCCTGCCGGTCGCTGGCCTGCGCCTGGCGCTGATGCTGCTGATTGCCGTGGTCATCGCCGTCGCCATGAAGATCGTCGGCGTGCTGTTGATCACCTCCCTGCTGATCATTCCTGCCGCTGCGGCACAGCGCCACGCGCGCTCGCCGGAGCAGATGGCAGTGGGGGCCAGCCTGCTGGGCGTCACGGCCGTCTGCGGCGGCCTGGCCATGTCCTGGTTCAAGGACACCCCGGCCGGCCCATCGATCGTGGTCTGCGCGGCAGTGCTATTCTTGCTGAGCCTGGCCCTGCCCAAACGCTGAAACCCGGGGTGCGCCATGGCACACCCTGCAACCTTTTCGCGGGTAAAGGGTCTGTAAGACTTGTTTTCGAGCGTGCGCACCTGGGTGTAGACTTGCTCGCTTTTTGCGCAAATAGAGAGTCGCAGGAATGAAGCCGTTCGCATCCCGTTATCTGCTTGTTGCCGCGTTTTCCCTGTTCCTGGCCGCTTGTTCAAGCGCGCCGGTCGAGCAGCCCGGTGCACCTGCCCAAGCCGATGCCTGGCAGCAGCTGCAGCAAAGTATCAACAGCAATGAACTGGCCACAGCCGAAGATCAGCTTGCCTCGCTGCAGGCTCAATCGCCCGACGATGGCCGCCTGGAACAGTACCAGCGGCAGTTGGCTGAGGCTTACCTCAAACGCAGCCAGGTCGTCCTTCAGAAGGGTGACGTCAACGCTGCCGCAACCGCGCTGGCACGTGCCCGCGCACTGATGCCGCAGGCACCTGCCGTGACTGGCGGTGACGCGGTCTCACAGGCACGCAAGGCTGAGCTGGAAAAAGCCGAGGCCGCCCTGAAAGCTGCCGAGGCCAAGCCCAAGGCGCGGGTGATCGACCCGACCGCGCCTAGCACGGTCATTGCACTGAAGACCACGGACATCCGGGCCATGCGCCGGCAGCTCGATGAAATTGCCACTGATGTGGTGAATTATCAGTGCGACGTGGTGTTCCAGGTACCTCGCACCGAAGATGCGCCTTGGTTGAAGAGCTTGCTGGAAAAGCGGGTTCGCAAGATCGACAGCGGCTTCGCACTTGAGCAAAAACACGAGATTCAGCGCAAGTTGCCCGCTCAGGTGGTATTGGTACCGCATCAGCGTTGAAACTTCTGGGGGCCCATCGCCGGCAGCCGGCGATGGGTACCAACGCAGCGTCTTACGCAGGGATCGCCTCTGCAGCCGCCTCCCGCTCCCAGACCCGATGCCCTTCCACGGCTTTGACGAAGGCATCCACTGCCTTCTGATCATCCCCAAGCAACAAGCCTTTGTCCTCCTTCAGGCCCAAGCTGCCCAGCAACGCTTTGGCCTCTTTGGCCAACACGATCGCCTTCAAATGCTTGTAACCCTCGAGCAGGAAGTGCTTGGCCACACCACTGCCGCTCAAGGCATCGATTGAAGCCTTGCCTCCCGGCACCACTATCCCGTCGAACATGATCGACGGCATACCCTCGATCGAAGCATCCACCGGCAATTGCTTGCCATCGGCGCTCTTCACCGGCGCCGAGGATGGCCCCAGCAGCATGGGCCGCGCGCTTTGTGCTTCGAGCGCCTTGACCAGCCTGTCGACGCTCGCGGCGTCCACGCCATCGGCGACCACAACGGCAATCTTGCGTCCCTTGATGCCCACATCTCCAGGGTGGTTCATCTGGCTCAAAGCCTTGGACTGCGCAAGCTTGCTACCTTTGACCTGAACCGTGCCCTGCTTGGGCGCCGGCAAGCCGAGGTTGGCCGCCACAGCCGCTGCCAGCTTCAGGTCGATATTGGCCAGGATCTCATTGACCTCACGCGCGCGGATTGCTTCGCGCTCCACCTTGCCCAACTCGAAGCTGTAGGCCTTGATGATGTGCTGCTGCTCGGTCGGGCTCATGCTCTGGAAGAACAGCCGCGCCTGCGAGAAATGATCGCCGAACGACTCGCTGCGCTGGCGGATCTTGTGTGCCTCGATGCGCTCCTGATAGCTCTCGAAGCCACCATCCTGCGCCGCCGGCGGCGTTTCCCGCGGCCAGCCGCCATCGATCGAGTTGGGCTCGTAGGAAGCACGGCCCTTGTCGATGGTCATGCGGTGCATGGCGTCGCGCTGGCTGCTGTGGTTCGGCGCTACCGGCCGGTTGATCGGGATCTCGTGGAAGTTCGGGCCGCCAAGGCGGCTGATCTGTGTGTCGGTATAGGAGAAGAGCCGGCCCTGTAGCAGCGGGTCGTTGCTGAAGTCGATGCCCGGCACGATATGGCCAGGGCAGAAAGCGACCTGCTCGGTCTCGGCGAAGAAGTTGTCCGGGTTGCGGTTGAGCACCATCTTGCCGAGCGGCGTCACTGGTACCAGTTCCTCGGGGATCAGTTTGGTCGGGTCGAGCAGGTCGAAATCAAACTTGTGCTCATCGGCCTCTGGGACGATCTGCACGCCCAGTTCCCACTCGGGGTAATCACCCGTCTCGATCGCGTCCCACAGATCGCGGCGATGGTAGTCGGTGTCCTTGCCTGCCAGCTTCTGGGCTTCGTCCCACAGTACCGAATGCACACCCTGGCGTGGCTTCCAGTGGAACTTGACGAAGCTGGCCACGCCTTGGGCATTGATCAGGCGGAAAGTATGCACGCCAAAGCCTTCCATCATCCGCAGGCTCCGCGGGATGGCTCGGTCGGACATCGCCCAGATGACCATGTGCGCCGACTCAGGCACCAGCGAGACAAAATCCCAGAACGTGTCGTGGGCTGAACCGCCCGTGGGCATTTCATTGTGCGGCTCAGGTTTGACCGCATGCACGAAGTCGGGAAACTTGATGGCATCCTGAATGAAAAATACCGGCATGTTGTTGCCAACGAGGTCAAAATTGCCCTCATCGGTGTAGAACTTCACAGCAAAGCCACGCACGTCGCGCACCGTGTCACCCGACCCGCGCGGGCCTTGCACGGTGGAGAAGCGCACGAAGACCGGGGTTATCTTTTCGGGGTCCTGGAGGAAACCGGCCTTGGTCAGTTCGCTATGGTTGCCGTAGCTCTGGAAGTAGCCGTGGGCACCGGTACCTCGGGCGTGGACGATACGCTCGGGAATGCGCTCATGGTCAAAGTGGGTGATCTTCTCGCGCATGATGAAGTCTTCGAGCAGCGATGGCCCACGAGCACCAGCCTTCAGGCTGTTCTGGTTGTCGGCTACCTTCACACCCTGGTTGGTACGCAAGGCCTGGCCAGTGGCATCGCTGCGAAACGCCTCCAGGCTCTGCAGCTTGGCGTTGGTGTTGGCGCGGTCGGGGGTTTGCGTGCCGGCGGCCTCACTGTGCTTGGGCGCGTCCGTTTTCTTGCTGGTCATGGTCGGCTCTCCTCATCAGTCTTCAGGCTTGCCCTCTGCGGGCTCGTTCCAGTAGTGACTAGAGGGCTTTGGCGAGCGTTCAATCGGGATTACCAGTTGTCGCGTTATGCCTGATGGATTGGTCCATTACGAAATAAATGCTAAGAACAACTATTGGAAAAGGCTAAAATGCGCCACCCCAGCCAACCGCTGACCCAAATTCCATGCGCCCCACAAGGTTCGCTACGTGATCGAGTTCCAACATGTACACAAGACCTACCGCGTCGCCGGTAGGGAAATCCCCGCTCTGAACCCAACCAGCCTGACCATCGAAGACGGCCAGGTGTTCGGCCTGATCGGCCATTCCGGCGCAGGCAAAAGCACCATGCTGCGCCTGATCAACCGGCTGGAAGAGCCCTCTGGCGGGAAGATCATCGTCGACGGCGAAGACGTTACCGCCTTCAACGCCAACCAGCTGCGCGGCTTCCGCCAGCAAGTCGGGATGATCTTCCAGCACTTCAACCTGCTGGCCTCCAAGACCGTCGCCGACAATGTCGCCCTGCCGCTGACGCTGGCGGGCGGGCTGTCGCGGGCCGAAATCGACAAGCGCGTCACCGGGCTGCTGGCCCGCGTGGGCCTGTCGGACCACGCCAAAAAGTACCCGGCGCAGCTCTCTGGCGGCCAGAAGCAGCGCGTCGGCATCGCCCGCGCCCTGTCGACCAACCCGAAGATCCTGCTGTGCGACGAAGCCACCAGCGCCCTGGACCCGCAAACCACCGCATCGGTGCTGCAGTTGCTGGCCGAGATCAACCGTGAGCTGAAGCTGACCATCGTGCTGATCACCCACGAGATGGACGTGATCCGCCGTGTCTGCGACCGCGTAGCGGTGATGGACGCCGGCCATATCGTCGAGCAAGGCTCGGTGGCCGACGTGTTCCTGCACCCGCAGCACCCCACCACCAAGCGCTTTGTCCAGGAAGACGAGCAGGTCGATGAAGGCGAGCAGCGCGACGACTTTGCCCACGTGCCAGGCCGCATCGTGCGCCTGACCTTCCAGGGCGACGCCACCTACGCGCCGCTGCTGGGCACCGTGGCCCGCGAAACCGGGGTGGATTACAGCATCCTCGCCGGGCGTATCGACCGCATCAAGGATGTGCCCTATGGGCAGCTGACCCTGGCCGTCACCGGCGGCGACATGGAAGCGGCGTTCGACCGCTTCACGGCAGCTGACGTACATATGGAGGTACTGCGTTGATGGACGCCCTGAATTTCTTCGCCAACGTCGACTGGGCCGAAATCTGGCTGGCCACCATCGACACCATGATCATGCTGTTCGGCTCGCTGTTCTTCACCGTGCTGCTGGGCCTGCCACTGGGCGTGCTGCTGTTCCTCTGCGGGCCGAAGCAGATGTTCGAACAGCGGGGCGTGTATGCGCTGCTGTCGCTGGTGGTCAACATCCTGCGCTCGTTGCCGTTCATCATCCTGCTGATCGTGATGATCCCGATCACTGTGCTGATCACCGGTACCTCGCTGGGCGTTGCCGGCGCCATCCCGCCGCTGGTGGTGGGTGCCACGCCGTTCTTCGCCCGCCTGGTGGAAACTGCCCTGCGTGAAGTGGACCGCGGCATCATCGAGGCCACCCAGTCGATGGGCGCCACCACCCGCCAGATCATCACCAGTGCGCTGTTGCCGGAGGCCCGCCCGGGCATCTTCGCGGCCATTACCGTCACCGCCATCACCCTGGTCTCGTACACCGCCATGGCCGGCGTTGTCGGCGCTGGCGGCCTGGGCGATCTGGCCATCCGCTTCGGCTACCAGCGTTTCCAGACCGATGTAATGGTGGTCACCGTGGTACTGCTGCTGGTTCTGGTTCAAGTACTGCAGAGCGTGGGCGACAAACTGGTCGTGCATTTTTCCCGTAAGTAACCCCAATGGGGTCGGCCCGGCCGACCCGTTCGGGGGCCGTCGCGGCCCTCACAAGGAGTGATTCATGAAGAAGCTGCTTGCTGTCGCTGCCGCTGTCGCGGCGTTCTCGGCCCACGCCGGTGACCTGACTGTCGCCGCCACCCCGGTGCCGCACGCCGAAATTCTCAACTTCGTCAAACCGCAGCTGGAAAAAGAGGGTGTAAACCTGAAGGTGAAAGAGTTCACCGACTATATCCAGCCGAACGTACAAGTCGCAGAGAAGCGCCTTGATGCCAACTTCTTCCAGCACCAGCCGTACCTGGATGAGTTCAACAAGGCCAAGGGCACCAACCTGGTCAGCGTTGCCGGCGTGCACATCGAGCCGCTGGGCGTCTACTCGGCCAAGATCAAGAAGCTCGACGAACTGCCTTCCGGTGCCACCGTGGTCATCCCCAACGACGCCACCAACGGCGGCCGTGCCTTGCTGCTGCTGGACAAGGCCGGCGTGATCAAGCTCAAGGACAACAGCAATATCCTGTCGACCGTGAAGGACGTTGTCGCGAACCCGAAGAACGTGAAGTTCCGTGAGCTCGAAGCGGCCACCATCCCGCGTGTACTGACCCAGGTCGATGCTGCCCTGATCAACACCAACTACGCGCTGGAAGCCAAACTGAACCCGGAAAAAGACGCGCTGGCCATTGAAGGCAGCGACTCACCGTACGTGAACATCCTAGTTGCCCGCCCGGACAACAAGGACTCGCAAGACATGAAGAAACTGGCGGCTGCGCTGCATTCGCCTGAGGTGAAGCAGTTCATCACCGAGAAGTACAAAGGCGCTGTAGTGCCGGCGTTCTGATCAGAAATCCCCGGGCCGCTTTGCGGCCCCAGGATTTCATCGGCATGCAAAAACCGTCGGCCTGCTTTGCAGGCCTTTGGCGACACCAGGCCCCTCCTACCTCCAGGCCTTGCGCAAGCGCATCAACGCCTCAGCAATCTCTCCCTCTGGCACTGCCGCAAACCCAAGCACCAACCCCGCGCGTTTATCCACAGGCACCTCGCTGTCCTCAAGCCAGTAACTGCTGAGCGGATTCACTTCCACTCCCACCGACTCGGCCTTGGCCACCAGTTCCTGCTCGCGTGTAAAGTTATCCACATCGACTTTCACATGCAGCCCCGCTGCCACATCCGGCATCCCCGCAAGCCCTGGCACGCCCACAGGCCACCCTGCCTTCAGCACATTGCGCCGGCTCAACGCCGCACGGCGCATGCGGCGTATATGCCGCTGAAAGTGCCCCTGGGCCATGAACTCGGCCATCACGCACTGGGTTCCCACCTCGGAATGCCGCACTGCCAGCGCCCTGCCCTGGCTGAAAGCCTGCACCAACCGCGCCGGCAATACCAAATAGCCAAGGCGCAGCGCTGGGAAAGCGATCTTGCCAAAGGTACCGACGTACAGCACCCGCCCTTGCCGGTCCAAAGCCGCCAACGGCGCCAGCGGTGCTCCGTTGTAACGGTACTCGCCGTCATAGTCATCTTCGATGATCCAGCCATCCTGGCGCTCGGCCCAGGCCAGCAACGCCAAGCGCCGGGCCAGGCTCATGGTCACCCCCGTCGGGTACTGGTGCGCCGGGGTGACGTAAACCAAGCGACAGTCGCCAGCGAGGGCAAGCCTGGCGCAGTCGAGGCCCTCTTCATCTACCGGCACCCCCCTCACCCGCCCGCCCGCTACTGCAAACGCATGCCCGGCGGCACGATACCCGGGGTTTTCCACAGCCACCTCATCCCCGGGCTGCAACAACAACTGTGCACAAAGACTTATTGCCTCCTGCGCACCACTGGTGATCACAATTTGTCCAGCCGTGCACGACATCCCCCTCGACCGACGTAGATACGCAGCGATCAATTCACGCAGTAACGGCTCGCCCGCCGGGTCGCCATAGCCAAGCTGCGCTGGATCGGGATTTCGCCAGAAGCCCGCTTGCAGCTTGGCCCAGACCTCAAAGGGGAACAGATCGAAGGCCGGAACACCTACCCGAAACGCCCGCGGCGGGCCAACTTTTGGGAATGGCAGATGGTTACTTTTCAGACGCTCCAAACGCTCACTGGAACGCCCACATCTGGATAAATCATCAGTGCTTTCTGAGCATTTTGTGGATAAACCTGTTGATAAGCCATGGGATAACCCTGTGGACAGTTGTGTGGATAGTTTCGGCAGATGGCAAACATAGGTGCCATCTCCAACCCGGCTTTCTATGTAGCCTTCGGCATACAGTTGGTCATAGGCACGCACCACGCTGTTGCGCGAGAGCGCGAGCATGCCCGCCAGGTCTCGTGTCGACGGCAGGCGCGTGCCGCTGCTCAAGCGCCCATCCAGCACGCGAGCGCGCAGCGCTTGATAGAGCTGCTGACTCAACCCTCGGCGTTGATCGAGGACGATCCCGGCGGGATCGAATGGCAATACCAAAGGGCGCTCGCTCATCACAATGGACCTATCAAAATCATCACCAATGGCTCTTAACCTGAACCAATAGCCTGCCTACGATGAAGCCAATCGACAAGGATCCGCCCATGTACAACAGCAAACCGCACCAGGAACACAACCTTGAGCGCCTGCATCAACAGATGCGGGAAACCCGCCTGGCCCTGCTGGTCACCCACGGCGAGCAAGGTCTGCTGGCCAGTCACATACCCGTGTTGATCGATACCAGCGAAGGTGACTTGGGCACCGTTTACGGGCATCTGGCCCGTGCCAACCATCAGTGGCAGGCCTTGGAGCAAGGTGTAGAAGCCTTGTTGGTTTTCGCCGGCCCTGACGCTTATGTCAGCCCCGGCTACTACCCGAGCAAGCTCGACAACCCCAAGGTTGTGCCCACCTGGAACTACTTGGCGGTGCATGCCTACGGCGTCGCTGAAGTAGTGCAGGGCGGCCCCGACCTGCTGGATATCGTCAGCCGCCTGACCGACCTGCACGAGCAAGGACGCAGCACCCCATGGAAGGTCACCGATGCACCCAGCGATTACATCGAAGGCATGCTCCGCGCCATCGTCGGCTTCCGCCTGCCCATCGCACGTCTGCAGGGGGCACGCAAACTCAGCCAGAACCGCTCGGCGCAGGACATCGAAGGCGTACGCCAAGGGTTGGCCAGCAGTACCGATCAGCTAAACAATCAACTGGCGGCGCAGATGCGCACGCCCTGAAGGAACAGCCCCATGCCCAACGTCATCCTGCGCCCCGTCAGCGCCAACGACCACGCCGCGTGGCTGCCCCTGTGGCAGGCCTACCTGCGCTTTTATCAAACCGAACTGGCCGATGAAGTCAGCGCCGTGACATGGCAACGCATCCTCGACTCGCAGGAGCCAACCCACTCGGCGCTGGCCTGGATCGATGGCAAGGCGGTAGGCATGGTCAACTGGATCTATCATCGAACCAACTGGAGCATTGCCAACGCCTGCTACCTGCAGGACCTGTACGTTGACGGTAAGCAGCGCGGCCTGGGCGTTGGCCGGCAACTGATCGAACTGGTCAACGCCAGTGCCAAAGCGGCCGGCTGTTGCAAGGTGCACTGGCTGACACATGAAACCAACGCTACCGCCATCGGCTTGTACGAGCAGGTCGCCGAGCGACCCGGCTTCATCCAATTTCGCCAAACGCTGTGAGACGGGAGCAACGCATGAGTCAACCCAATAACTGGCAACCTGCAGCCCTGCCCCAGGCCGAGCCCCTTGAAGGGCGTTTCATCCGCCTGGAGAAGCTCGATCCGGCGGGTCATGCGGACGATCTCTGGGAGGTGCTGCAAGGTCCGCACTGCGACCCAGCACTGTGGGACTACCTGCCCTATGGCCCGTTTGCCGAGCGCGGTCCGTTCGATCAATGGCTTGCAGACAATGCCGCCAGCCGCGATCCGCTGTTTTACAGCGTCATCGACCGCAGCAGCGGCCAGGTACAAGGCATTCTGAGCCTGATGTCGATGGTGCCTGCCCATGGTCGCATCGAGATCGGCCATATTGCCTTTGGCGCAGCCATGCAACGCACCCCCAAGGGCACCGAGGCGGTATACCTGCTGGGCAAGCTCGGTTTTGAACTGGGTAATCGCCGACTGGAATGGAAGTGCAACAACGCCAATGCCCGCTCCAAGCGCGCAGCGGAGCGCTTTGGCTTCATCTACGAGGGTGTGTTCCGCAATCACATGGTGATCAAGGGCCAGAACCGCGACACGGCCTGGTACTCGATTACCGATCAAGAGTGGCCTGCAGTGGCGGCCGCTTTCGAGCGCTGGCTGAGTGCCGACAACCAGCGCCACGAGGGTCAGTCGAAAACGCTGGAAGCCTGCCGGGAGCAGGGCTGAGGCTCAGCTCAGGTTACGCTTGAGCTCAGCGATGTGCTCTGGCCCGATGCCACAGCATCCGCCGAGCAAGCTGGCGCCGCGCTGGCGCCAATCCTGGGCCCAGCTCAGGTAACCCGGCGGGTCGAGGTCTTCGCGCAGCTCATCCAGGCCATCGTTGGCGGTGGCGTCCTTGGGTTGCGGCGGGAAGGCGTTAGCGTAGGCTCCGATGGCGATATCCACACCCAGGCGCTCGAACACTTCGCGCGCAGCGTCGATGGCAGCACCGATCACTTCCGGCTGGCTGCAGTTGAACAGCATGGCTTTGACGCCCAGCGTTGCTACTGCTTCGGCAGCTGCGGTCACACTTTCACCAGAACGCAGCTGCGGTACGTCGCCGACCTCTTCATCCTGCAAGGTGAACGATACCCACAACGGCTTGCCATCTGCTGGCAACTGGCCGGCAATTGCCTGCACTTCTGCGATCGCACTCTGGGTTTCGGCCAGCCACAGATCGACATACGGTGCCAGGCCCACCACGAGTGGGAGCAATACCTCGGACACGCGCTGTGGCTCGAACAGGTCAGGGCGGTAGGAGCCGAACAGCGGAGGCAATGAGCCAGCGACTCGCACTGGCCGTGGGCTGGCATCCGCCGCAGTACGTGCCAGCTGACCAGCGGTGGCGGCCAAGGCGAAGCCTTCATCAGCGAAGCGGTCTTCACCAATATGGAACGGCACCACTGCATAACTGTTGCTGGTGATCACCCCAGCACCGGCTTCGATATAGGCCGCATGCACCGCCACTACGGCTTCCGGCGCTTCGCTCAGTGCAAGTGCCGACCACTCCGGCTGGCGGAACGGCGCGCCTCGGCGCTGCAGCTCCCGACCCATACCGCCATCAAGAATTTCCAACGTCCGATCGCCCATATAACTTCCGCTTATATTGATATGAATAATATTCACTGGTGGCTTTAAACTTATAACTATTAAGTATCGAAATCTGATTTTTTAACAACTTTTTCCAGGTGTCTTCATGCGTTTGCCTTCCTTGATTTGCGCAGGCCTTCTGGCCCTGAGCGCCACCTCTGCAGCCTTTGCCGGTGCCACACTGGACCGCGTCGAGTCGCGCAAGGAAGTCGTCAACGTACTGATGGAGAGCTACCCGCCGTTCTCCTTCCTCAATGAACAGAACCAGCTCGATGGTTTTGACGTCGATGTGGCCAAGGCGGTCGCGGCCAAGCTCGGCGTAAAGCTGCGACTGGAAACACCCTCCTGGGATGTCATTGCTGCGGGCCGCTGGAGTGGTCGCTACGACCTGTGCATCTGTTCGATGACGCCAAGCAAGGCCCGCGCCGAGGTGTTCGACTTCCCGGTGGAATACTACGCCTCGCCTGCGGTGATCGTGGTCAACGCCAAGGATGAGCGGATTCACACGGCCAAGGACCTCGACGGCCTCAAGGTCGGCCTGACCAGCGCATCCAGCTATGAGAGCTACCTGAACAAGAACTTGGTTATCGAAGGCGCGGAAGACAAGAAGATCGAGTACCCCTTCGACTTCGTCCAGATTGCCCCCTATGACACCGACAACGTCGCCTTCCAGGACCTCGGCCTGGGTGCAGGCGTGCGCCTGGATGCGATCCTGACCAACTTGGTGACCGCGCAGCCACGCCTGGCCCAGGACAAGCGCTTCAAACTGGCAGGCGCGCCGCTTTACGAAGAGCCCAACTCAGTCGCCATCGAGAAAGGCGATCCAGAGTGGGACGCCAAGCTGCGGCAAGTGTTCGCCGAGCTGAAGGCCGATGGCACGCTGGCCAAGCTGTCGCAGAAGTGGATCGGCGCCGACATCAGTAAATGAGCGCCCATCAACCTGCACCCAAGCCCGTCGCCTCCGCGACGGGTTCACGCCTGTTCGGCTTTCGCACCCGTCTGTACCTGACGTGGCTGGTACTGCTGTTGCTGTTCGTGGGTTTCTTTCTCAGCTTTGATCTGAAATTCTCGATCATCGTCGAGAAGTTCCCCAACCTGGCAGGCTTCAAGCTGGGCCCCAATGGCTTCCTGCAGGGCGCTGCGCTGACCCTGTTCCTGTGCTTGTGCTCTATGGTGGTGTCGGTGCTGTTGGGCTTTGCCGCCGCCCTGGCACGGTTGTCGAAGAGTGCGCTGCTGTTCGGCGTGGCCAGCTTCTACACCTCGTTCTTCCGCGGCACGCCGCTGCTGATCCAGATCCTGTTGATCTACCTCGGCTTGCCCCAAGTAGGCCTGGTGCCAGGTGCAATCGCAGCGGGCATCATCGCCCTGTCGCTAAACTATGGCGCTTACCTGAGCGAAATCTTCCGAGCCGGCATCATTGGCGTTGCCTTGGGCCAGCGCCAGGCAGCGCTCGCCCTGGGCATGCGCCCGGTGGCGATCTTCTGGCACATCACCCTGCCCCAGGCAATGCGCACCATCATCCCGCCGAGCGCCAACCAGTTCATCTCGATGCTCAAGGACTCGTCGCTGATTTCGGTGATGGGTGTCTGGGAAGTGATGTTCCTGGCCCAGTCGTATGGGCGCTCAAGCTATCGCTACCTGGAGATGCTGACGACAGCTGCAGTGATCTACTGGGTGCTGTCGATCCTGCTCGAACTGGCCCAGGCCAGGCTGGAGCGGCATTTTGGCAAGGGCTATCAGCGCTAGGTCCAGCGCAACCGAGGGGTATTTGAGCTAGCGCCGCCCGCATCGCAAGGGGCCTGACAACCACCCAAAAAAAGGGGAGCATCCGCTCCCCAGAGGTTAACCGCTTGTAGATGAGGGCTTATGTCAGCCCTCGATCTCGATCAGGATCTCACCCGGCGTCACGCGATCGCCCTTGGCCACGTGGATGGCAACGACCTTGCCGGCGATGGCCGCCTGCACTTCGGTTTCCATCTTCATCGCTTCGGTGATCAGCACTGCCTGGCCGGCCTTGACTGTGTCGCCTTCCTTGACCAGCACATCGACGATGTTGCCCGGCATGGTAGTGCTGACGTGGCCTGGCGCGCTGGCCTGCTTGCGCTTGCTGCTGCCGCCGCCGACAAACTCGTTGAGGGGCTCGAACACCACTTCTTCCGGCATGCCGTCGATCGACAGGTAGAAGTGGCGCTTGCCTTCGGCCTTGACGCCAACGCCGGTGATGTCGACGCGGTAGGTTTCACCGTGCACGTCGATGACGAACTCGGTCGGCACACCTTCACCCCCCGGGGCGGCGACCGCACCGGCTTCCGGGATCGGCAGCAGCGCTTCGGGGGTCAGGGTGCCGGCTTCACGCTCTTCGAGGAACTTACGGCCAATGTCCGGGAACATGGCGAAGGTAAGCACATCTTCCTCGCTGTGCGCCAAGGCGCCGATGTCGGCACGCAGTTTGGCCATTTCCGGCTTGAGAAGATCGGCCGGGCGCACATCGATCACGTCTTCGCTGCCGATCGCCTGGCGGCGCAGTTGCTCGTTGACCACGCCAGGCGCCTTGCCGTAACCGCCTTGCAGGTACAGCTTCACTTCGTTGGTGATGGTCTTGTAGCGTTCGCCGGCCAGTACGTTGAAGAACGCCTGGGTACCGACGATCTGCGAGGTCGGGGTCACCAGAGGTGGGAAGCCAAGGTCTTCTCGCACCCGCGGGATCTCGGCCAGCACTTCGTTCATGCGGTTGAGCGCGCCCTGCTCCTTGAGCTGGTTGGCAAGGTTGGAAATCATCCCGCCTGGCACCTGGTTGACCTGTACGCGGGTGTCCACCGCAGTGAACTCGCTTTCGAACTGGTGGTACTTCTTGCGCACGGCATAGAAGTACAGGCCGATTTCCTGCAGCAGTTCCAGGTCCAGACCGGTGTCGAACTCGCTGCCCTTTAGCGCGGCGACCATCGATTCGGTACCCGGGTGGCTGGTCCCCCAGGCAAAGCTGGAGATGGCGGTGTCGATATGGTCAGCACCGTTTTCCACAGCCTTGAGCTGGCACATGGCGGCCAGGCCGGCAGTATCGTGGGAATGAATGAACACAGGCAGCGACTGCTCGGCCTTCAGCGCCTTGACCAGCTCGCCGGTGGCATACGGGGTCAAAAGGCCAGCCATGTCCTTGATCGCCACCGAGTCGCAACCCATGGCTTCCATCTGCTTGGCCTGGTTCACGAAGGCTTCGATGGTATGCACCGGGCTGGTGGTGTAAGCGATGGTGCCTTGGGCGTGCTTACCGGCAGCCTTCACCGCCTCGATGGCCACGCGCAGGTTACGCACGTCGTTCATTGCGTCGAAGATGCGGAACACGTCGATACCGTTGACCGCCGCCTTGGCGACGAACGCCTTGACCACGTCATCGCTGTAGTGGCGGTAGCCCAGCAAGTTCTGCCCGCGCAGAAGCATCTGCAGGCGGGTATTGGGCAGCGCATTGCGCAGTTTGCGCAGGCGCTCCCACGGGTCTTCCTTGAGAAAGCGCACGCAAGCATCGAAAGTGGCGCCGCCCCACACTTCCAGCGACCAGTAGCCGACCTTGTCGAGCTTGTCGCAGATCGGCAGCATGTCTTCGGTCCGCATGCGGGTAGCCAGCAGGGACTGGTGGGCGTCACGCAGGATTGTGTCGGTAACAAAGATCTTCTTGGACATTCTTATCTCCTCATGGCGACAAGCTTGAAGCTACGAGCCGCAAGAAAAAGCCGATTCGCTTCAACTTGCAGCGGGTCGCTCACAGCTTGCAGCTGCATTCATAGGCCTGCGTGGGCAGCGATGGCGGCGGCGATGGCCAGGGCCAGCTCTTCGGGTTTGCGCTTGATCGAGTAGTTGGTCAGTTCAGGGTGGCTTTCGACGAAGCTGGTGTTGAACTGGCCGCTACGGAATTCCGGATTGCGCAGGATTTCCTGGTAGTACGCGGCGGTGGTCTTCACCCCTTGCACGCGCATGTCGTCCAGGGCCCGCAGGCCACGGTCCATGGCTTCTTCCCAGGTCAACGCCCACACCACCAGTTTCAGGCACATGGAGTCATAGAACGGTGGGATGGTGTAACCGGTGTAGATCGCTGTATCGGTGCGCACACCCGGGCCGCCAGGGGCGTAGTAACGGGTGATCTTGCCGAAACTGGGCAGGAAGTTGTTCTTCGGGTCTTCGGCGTTGATGCGGAACTGCAACGCGTAGCCGCGGTGCTGAATGTCTTCCTGCTTGACCGACAGCGGCAGGCCCGAGGCGATGCGGATCTGCTCGCGGACCACGTCGATACCGGTGATTTCTTCGGTGATGGTGTGCTCGACCTGCACACGGGTGTTCATTTCCATGAAGTACACCTCGCCATCGGCGAGCAGGAACTCCACAGTACCGGCGTTCTCGTAGTTCACAGCCTTGGCTGCCCGGACCGCCAGGTCACCGATGTAGGCACGCTGTTCGGGGGTGAGCTGGGGGCTTGGGGCAATTTCGATGAGCTTCTGGTTGCGGCGCTGGATCGAGCAGTCACGCTCGAACAGGTGCACCACATTGCCGAAGCTGTCGCCCAGGATCTGTGCCTCGATATGCTTGGGGTTGACGATGCACTTTTCCAGGAACACTTCCGCTGAACCGAAGGCCTTGGTAGCTTCGGAGATGACGCGGGGGAAGTTCTGCTCCAGCTCTTCACGGCTGTTGCACCGGCGAATGCCCCGGCCGCCACCGCCGGAGGTGGCCTTGAGCATCACTGGGTAACCGATACGCTCGCCTTCGCTCAGGGCTTCGTGGATGTCGGCAACGTTGCCTTCGGTGCCTGGGGTAACGGGCACGCCGGCCTGAATCATGGTGCGGCGCGCTTCGGTCTTGTCGCCCATGCGGCGAATGACGTCGGCGGCCGGGCCGATGAACTTGATACCGCGCTCGGCGCAGATCTCTGCCAGCTCCGCGTTTTCCGACAGGAAACCGTAGCCCGGGTGCAGGGCATCACAGCCGGTTTCCACAGCAAGATTCACCAGCTTGCGCGGGTTCAGGTAACCAGCCAGCGGCTCGGCACCAATGCTGTAGGCCTCGTCAGCGCGCTTGACGTGCAAGGCGTGACGGTCGGCGTCGGAATAGATCGCGACAGAGCGAATGCCCATCTCGGCGCAGGCACGCACGATGCGGACTGCGATTTCACCCCGGTTGGCGATCAGGATTTTTTTTATCACTGGAGTCTTCCCAAAGCCGTAGGAACAGTCGAGCCGGTTCTACCGGTCGGCGCGTGACCAAGCGTCGCTGGCCAGTCGCACATTCACCCTAGCGCTGTAGGTCGATAAACAAAAATCAATATTTGTTAGAGACTATATTAGCAAAAGCTTATAGTTAGGTAACAAGGTTTTACCGGAGCCTAGAATAAAAATGCGTAAGTCCTTGATGCGTATGACTTTGCGTCAGTTGCAGGTCTTCAATGAGGTGTGCGATTTGCGCTCATACAGCCGCGCCGCCGAGGAGATGGCGCTGACGCAACCCGCCGTTAGTCTACAAATTCGTCAGCTGGAAGAGCTGGTAGGGCAGCCGCTGTTCGAATACGTCGGCAAGAAACTTTACCTGACCGAAGCCGCCGAGGCGCTGCAGCGCGCCAGCCGGGACATCTTCGGGCGCCTGGAAAGCCTCGACATGCAGCTTTCCGACATGCAGGGCTCACTGCAAGGGCAACTGAAACTGGCGATCGAATCCAGCGCCAAATACTTCGTCCCACACCTGTTCGCCGCCTTCAAGCAACGTCACCCGGAGGTCAACCTGACCCTTACCGTGGTCAACCGCGCCCAGGCGATTCGGCGCCTTTCCGACAACCGCGACGACCTGATCATCATGTCCATGGTGCCGCAGGACATGGGCCTGGAGTTCCTGCCGTTTCTCAACAACCCGATCATCGCCGTGGCGCCGCCGGACCATGCGTTGTGCAAACTGGAGCAGTTGCGCCTGCAGGACCTGGAGCCTCATACACTGCTGGTCCGTGAACAGGGCTCAGGGACGCGCAAAGCCTGCGAGGAGTACTTCAAGGACAAGCGTGTGCACTTCACCCAGACGCTGGAGGTAGCGTCGGCCGATGCCCAGCGCGAATGCGTCATCGCCGGCCTTGGTATCGCCCTGCTGACCCGCCATGCAGTGAACATGGAGCTGGCCATGGGCGTGCTCAAGGAATTGCCAGTGGAGGAACTACCGCTGTACCGCAGCTGGTGTGTGGTGCAGGCCAAGGCCAAGCGGCAGTCACCGGTAGCCTTGGCCTTTCTGGCTTTCATTCGCAGCGAACGTGCGCTGATCAGCGCGCTTGTTGAGCGCTTTTCGGGGAAGCTGCCGCTGAAGTCTGCCACACCGTGAGGGCTTGCAGCTCCGGGTAGTCTGCAAGGTCGCGCAGCAGTTGACGTTGGTCGCAGTAGCTTTCGATCGCACGGCGGTACTCCATGCGGCGCTGATCTTTTTCCTGCTGTTTGCGAGCCTTGGCGCTAGGTAGGTAAGAGCCATCGAAATCACGAGCCATGCCTGTCTCCCTGATCGAGTGCGGGGAGTTTCAGACTGGCTCGAGCGCTTTACCGTTTTGCTGAGGATTGGTGACAAATCGATGAAATTTGCAGATTCTTCCGCAATTGCCGATCAGTCATCCATCGCCTTGATCGACTTGGGCGACAACCGCAGGCTGCGCAAGCTGCGCTTCACACTCTTGAGGTGATTGACCAGGCTCGGCCCGCGGGCCATGGCCACGCCCATGGCCAGCACATCGATCACTACCAGGTGGGCGATACGCGAGGTCAGCGGGGTGTAGATTTCAGTGTCTTCGTGCACATCGATCGCCAGGTTGACGGTCGAAAGCTCGGCCAGTGGGGTCTGGCTGGGGCACAGGGTGATCAGGTTGGCGCCGCTCTCACGCACCAGGTTGGCGGTGATCAAAAGGTCCTTGGAGCGCCCGGACTGGGAAATGCATACCGCCACGTCACCCGGCTTGAGGGTGACCGCCGACATGGCCTGCATGTGCGGGTCGGAGTACGCGGCGGCACTGAGCAACAAGCGGAAAAACTTGTGCTGCGCGTCTGCAGCAACCGCGCCGGATGCACCAAAGCCATAGAACTCCACACGTTGCGCCTGCGCCATGGCACTCACCGCCTGTTGCAACGCGTGCGGGTCAAGGTGCTCGCGCACTTCCATCAGGGTGTGCAAGGTAGTGTCGAAAATCTTCAGGCTGTAATCGGCAACCGAGTCGTCCTCATGGATGGCGAACTGCCCGAAGCTGGCGCCGGCAGCCAGGCTCTGCGCCAGCTTGAGCTTGAGGTCCTGAAAACCTGAACAGCCGATCGCCCGGCAGAACCGCACGATGGTCGGCTCGCTGATACCCACGCTGTGTGCAAGGTCCGCCATCGAGCTGTGCATGACGGCAGCCGGGTCCAGCAGCACGTGGTCGGCCACTTTCAGTTCCGATTTGCGCAGCAGGTGGCGCGATTGGGCGATATGTTGCAACAGATTCACGGGCTGGACTCGGTTATGATCGGCTGGCCGGGATGTAGCTTTCTTGTAGTTATACTACATGGACGCCAACCCGCCCAGTTAAACGAACGTGGAGAGTGGTGGTTTGACTATTCCTTGCGACATTCTGGTGTTCGGCGGCACTGGCGATCTGGCCCTGCACAAACTGCTGCCGGCGCTCTATCACCTGTATCGCGAGGCACGCCTGAACATTGCCGTGCGCATCATTGCCCTGGCCCGGCGCAACCTGTCGCGCAACGAGTACCTGAAGCTCGCCGAACGCCATTGCCGAGTGCAGATCGCCCGGAGTGATTTCGACGAAGAAGTGTGGCAACGCTTTTGCGCACGCCTGGACTACTTTCCCATGGACGCCGCGCAAAGTGCCGACTTCGGGCGCCTGGCGCGCTACCTCGGCGAGCCTGGCGGGCTGACCCGCATCTATTACCTGGCCACCGCGCCCAATCTGTTCGTGCCGATTGCCAACCACCTACGGGTGGCGGGCCTGGCCGACCATGAGGCGCGCATCGTGCTGGAAAAGCCGATTGGCCATTCGCTGGAGTCGGCCACCGCCATCAACGAAGCGATCGGCGCGGTGTTCGAGGAATCTCAGGTGTTTCGCATCGACCACTACCTGGGCAAGGAGACCGTGCAGAACCTCATGGCTCTGCGTTTCGCCAATGCGCTGCTTGAACCGGTGTGGCGCAACGGGCAGGTCGATCACGTGCAGATCAGCGTCTGTGAAACCCTCGGCGTAGAAAACCGAGGCGGCTACTACGATCGGTCCGGGGCCACCCGCGACATGCTGCAGAACCACCTGCTGCAGCTGCTGTGCCTGGTAGCCATGGAGCCGCCTGCGCAGTTCGAGGCCGAGGCGGTACGCGACGAGAAGGTCAAGATTCTGCGCGCCCTCAAGCCAATCACCGGCCAGGACGTTCAGGACAAGACCGTGCGCGGTCAGTACGGTGCCGGGCACATCGGCGGCCAGGAAGTGCCCGCCTACTACTTCGAGAAGGACGTGGACAATGACAGCGACACCGAAACCTTCGTCGCCGTCCACGCCCACATCGACAATTGGCGCTGGGCTGGCGTGCCTTTCTATCTGCGCACCGGCAAACGCATGGCACGACGCTCGTCGCAGATCGTCATCCAGTTCAAGCCCGTCCCCCACGAGCTGTTCAACGGTGGCCAGGTCAACCAGCTGTTGATCCGGCTACAGCCCGACGAGCGCATCAGCTTGCGCATGATGACCAAAAGCCCCGGCAAAGGCATGCGCCTGGAGCCGGTGGACCTTGACCTCAACCTGGCGCAGGTGTTCGGCCAGACGCGTCGCTGGGAAGCCTATGAACGCCTGCTGCTGGACGTGCTGGAAGGTGATTCGACGCTGTTCATGCGGCGTGACGAGGTGGAAGCCGCCTGGGCTTGGGTCGACCCGATCATCAAGGGTTGGGAGGAGCATTTTCAGGCCCCCCGCCATTATGCGGCCGGCAGCAATGGCCCAGACCAGGCCAACAGCCTGTTGGCCAGGCACGGCAGGCACTGGCATGGCTGAAGAGGTACGCCACGCAACGATGGGCGGCGGCGCGGCAGGGTGAATATTTATACAGTAGGCGTTTGCCCCGTAACCGGCCTGCCCCTAGAATGGGCGGATGCACACAGATGACCTCTCCCTCCTGCTGAACTCCCTCAACGATGCCCAACGCCAGGCCGTCGCGGCCACGCTCGGGCGTCAGCTGGTGCTTGCTGGCGCCGGTTCCGGTAAAACCCGCGTGCTGGTGCACCGCATCGCCTGGCTGATCCAGGTCGAACAGGCCTCGCCGCACTCGATCCTGTCGGTGACCTTCACCAACAAGGCCGCCGCCGAGATGCGCCAGCGCATCGAGCAATTGCTGGGCATCAACCCGGCCGGCATGTGGGTGGGCACCTTCCACGGCCTGGCGCATCGGTTGTTGCGCGCTCACTGGCAGGAAGCCCGTCTGGTGCAGAACTTCCAGATCCTCGACAGTGATGATCAGCAGCGCCTGGTCAAGCGGGTGATCCGTGAGCTTGGCCTCGATGAGCAGCGCTGGCCCGCGCGCCAGGCCCAGTGGTTCATCAATGGGCAGAAGGACGAAGGCCTGCGCCCACAGCATATCCAGCCCGGTGGCGACCTGTTCCTGGGGACCATGCGCAGCATCTACGTGGCCTACGAGCAGGCCTGCGAACGCGCCGGGGTGATCGACTTCTCCGAGCTCCTGCTGCGGGCCCTGGACCTGTGGCGCGACCACCCGGGCCTGCTCGAACACTACCAGCGGCGCTTCCGTCACCTGCTGGTGGACGAGTTCCAGGACACCAACGCCGTGCAGTACGCCTGGCTGCGCCTGCTGGCTGGCAAGGGCGGCGGCAGCCTGATGGCCGTGGGCGACGACGACCAGTCGATTTACGGCTGGCGCGGCGCCAAGATTGAAAACATTCACCAGTACACGGCTGACTTCCCTGATGCCGAGATGATCCGCCTGGAGCAGAACTACCGCTCCACCGGCGGCATCCTCAAAGCCGCCAACGCGCTGATCGCAAACAACAGCGGGCGCCTGGGCAAAGAGCTGTGGACCGACCTGGGCGAAGGCGAGCCTCTGACCCTTTATGCGGCTTACAACGAGCATGACGAAGCGCGCTACGTGGTCGAGACCATCGAGAGCCTGATCAAGCAAGGCAATTCGCGCAGCGACATCGCCATTCTTTATCGCTCCAACGCCCAGTCGCGCGTGCTGGAAGAAGCGCTGCTGCGCGAGCGCATCCCCTACCGCATCTATGGTGGGCAGCGCTTCTTCGAGCGCGCCGAGATCAAGAACGCCATAGCTTACCTGCGCTTGATGGAAGGCCGTGGCAACGACGCCGCGCTCGAACGGGTAATCAATGTGCCGCCGCGTGGCATCGGTGAAAAAACCGTCGAGGCCATCCGCGAACATGCGCGCCACGGTCAGTTGTCGATGTGGGGCGCCATGTGCCAGTTGCTGGCAGCCAAGGCACTCAAAGGCCGGGCCGCCAGTGCATTGGGCGCTTTCATCGAGCTGATCGAGAGCCTGGCTGGCAAAGTCGCGGACATGCCCCTGCATACCATGACGCAGACGGTCATCGAGCAGTCTGGCCTGATCATCTATCACCAGGAAGAAAAGGGTGAAAAGGGCCAGGCACGGGTAGAAAACCTTGAGGAACTGGTCAGCGCCGCTCGCAACTTCGAAACCACTGACGATGACGCCGACCTTTCGCCGCTGTCGGCCTTCCTCGGCCATGCTTCGCTTGAAGCCGGCGAGGCCCAGGCTGACGAGCACGAAGACAGCATTCAGCTGATGACGTTGCACAGCGCCAAGGGCCTGGAATTCCCCTACGTCTTCTTGGTGGGCATGGAAGAAGGCCTGTTCCCGCACAAGATGAGCCTGGAAGAGCCAGGCCGCCTGGAAGAAGAGCGCCGCCTGGCGTACGTGGGCATTACCCGCGCCATGCGCCAGCTATTTATGACCTATGCCGAAACGCGTCGCCTGTATGGCAGTGAGACCTACAACAAGGTCTCACGATTCGTACGTGAAATTCCGCCTGGCCTGGTTCAGGAAGTGCGTCTTTCGAACAGCGTCAGCCGCCCGTTCGGCGGCGCCAAGAGCACCAGCGCGAGCAGCCTGTTCGCCAATGCCAACATTCCGCAGACCGCTTTCAATCTGGGCCAGCGGGTACAACATTCGGTATTCGGTGAAGGCGTGATCCTCAACTTCGAGGGTTCCGGCGCACAGGCGCGTGTGCAGGTGAACTTTGCCGAAGGCAGCAAGTGGCTGATGCTTGGCTATGCCAAGCTCGAAGCTATCTGAAGCCTGTGGGGCGCGCTGAAATATTTAGGCAAAAGCTGGAAACATTATGTCGCTGGTCATGTGCACAGGAACCTGTGCAACATGACGCGCGTGCAATCCACAACAGGGGAAATCCCATTTATGCAACGTTTTCTTAGCATCGCACTGGCGCTTTGCGTCGGCCTGACGCTGAGCCTGGACGCCAACGCCAAGCGCTTCGGCGGCGGCAAGAGCTCGGGCTCCGCGCCTATCCACCAGACCCGCCAGGCTACGCCAACCACGCCCGCCGCTGCACCGACCGCTCCTGGCCGTGCACCGGCCGCCGCCAGCGGTGCTTCGCGCTGGCTGGGCCCACTGGCCGGCCTCGCCGCCGGTGGCCTGCTGGCGTCCATGTTCATGGGTGACGGCTTCGAGGGCCTACAGATCATGGACTTCCTGATCGTCGCCCTGATCGCGTTCCTGGTGTTCCGCTTCATCGCCGCACGGCGCCGCCAGCAGCAGCCGCAGATGGCCGCTCCGGGCCACGCACCGTTCCAGCGTGAAGCCCACGGCCAGCCTGCCCAGCCGTCGATCTTCGGTGGTTCGGCTGCACCTGCAGCGCCAGCCGCGCCGGTCATCAACGCCCCGGCCTGGTTCAACGAGCAGAGCTTCCTGGCCGCAGCCCGTAGCCACTTCCAGTCGCTGCAGCAGCACTGGGATGCCAACGAGATGGACAAGATCGCCGAGTTCGTCACCCCGCAGATGCTCGAGTTCCTCAAGCGTGAGCGTGCTGATCTGGGTGATGGTTTCCAGGCTACCTACATCGATAATCTCGATGTGCAACTGGACGGTGTCGACGATCGTGCCGACCGCACCGACGCCACCCTGACCTTCCGTGGCGTGTCGAAGACCTCGCGCTTCGACCAGGGCGAACCTTTCAGCGAAAGCTGGCACATGGTTCGTGCCCCGGGCGAGAACCAGCCTTGGCTGGTCGCCGGTATCCGCCAAAACGGTTAACCGTCGCACGTTGCACAAAAAACCCCGGGCTAGCCCCGGGGTTTTTGCTTTTGCCAGACCGCCCTACTAGGGTATAACGCGCAGCGATGTCATCAAGGTTGGAGGAAATGAACCGTGGAAGAAGTGATCGAACAACTCCGTGAAGCCAATGAACCGGTACCGGTGCCCCTGGAGCTTCCCGACGAGGACCAACTGGTCGAGATCGAGGAACAACTGTTCATCAACATTCCGTTCGTATTCAAAGAATTCCTCTTGACCGTCAGCGACGTGGTGTACGGCTCCCTGGAACCGGTCACCGTCACCGATCCCCAGTCACATACCTACCTGCCCGACGTGGCCGCCAATGCCTGGGATGCTGGAGTACCGCGTGACCTGATCCCGCTGTGCCAGGACGGCGACAATTTCTACTGCGTCGAGGAAGACGGCACGGTGGTGTTGTGGGATGCCGACGAGGAAGGGGTTGGTGAAGACAGCTGGGAATCGGTCTGGCACTGGGCACGGGACGTCTGGCTGGAAAGCTGATGACTTGCACGGTCGCCAGGCTTTAAGCGCCTGGCGACATCGTTACCGCTCCGTCCACTCCGACAATGGTGGAATCCAGCGCAGATACCCTCCCGCTCAGTGCGTGTTTTCCCGGCTGTTTTCCAGCGTCTCCAGCAGGGCGATCTGCATCCGCGAATGCACACGGATGAACCAGCGCCACAGCACCGCCACCACTATTGCGGCCACCACGGCAATGATCAGCAGCAATTCGTTGGTCGGCAGGATGCTTGCCGACAACGCCGACAGCAGCAGGAAGATGACCAGCAGTGACAGCAGCGGGATCACTTCGGCCACTACACGGCGAACGCGCTGGGTATGGCGCCCTGCCATTTCCGGTTTGACACCCATCTCCGCCAACAGCATCGACAACGCTTTGAGCTTGCGATAGGCAGCGATAAGGAAGGGCAGCGACAACAACAGCGCCGCGCCCCAGATTATCGCCTTTTGCTGGCTGACATCGCTCACCCATTCACTGAGCCAAGTACCGATACGTACAGCGAAATAGCCGCCGCTGAAGAAAATCGCGATCACCAGCGCCAGGTTGACACCCACCTGCAGCAGGATGCGCCGGATCATCGCGGCCAGCATCGCGCTTTCACCCTGCGGCTGGATACTGCGCAGCCATTCGCCATACAGCGACAGCACGCGCGACAGCCGGCTCGGCATCACCTTGCCCAGCTTCAGCGACAGCGGGTCCGCAGCGCGGATGAGATAGGGCGTGAGCAACGTGGTGATGGCCGAAACAGCCACCGCAACCGGGTAGAGGAAGTCACTGGTAACCTGCAGCGTCATGCCCAAGGCCGCAATGATGAAAGAGAACTCGCCGATCTGTGACAGCCCCATGCCCACGCGCAGCGAGGTACGGCCGTCGTTGCCGGCAATGAATGCACCCATGCCGCAGGACAGCATTTTGCCCAGCACCACCGCTACGGTGATCACCACAATCGGCCAGGCGTAGTCGAGCAGCACGTTCGGGTCGATCATCAAGCCAATGGCGACGAAGAATATGGCGCTGAACAAGTCACGTACCGGCTCGATCAGCCGTTCGATCTTCAGCAACTGGCGGGATTCGGCCATGATCGCACCGATCAGGAAAGCCCCCAGCACCATGCTGTACTCGAGTTTGACCACCAGCAGGCAGAAGCCGAAGCACAGGCCCAGGACGGTGATCAGCAGCATCTCGTTGCTTTCGAATTTCGCCACGTAGGCCAGCAGTCGCGGCACCAGCAAAATGCCGATGACCAGCGCCACGATCATGAACAGTGACAGCTTGCCGACCGTGGAAAAGACCTCACCGGAACTGACCGTACCGCTGACCGCAATCCCCGACAGCAGCGCGATAATGCCGATGCCCAGAATATCCTCGACGATCAGCACGCCGAAGATCAGCTGCGCAAAACGCTCGTTTTTCATCTTCAGGTCGTTGAGTGCCTTGACGATGATGGTGGTCGAGGAAATCGCCAGGATCGCACCGAGGAACAGCGAGTCCATGGTGCTCCAGCCAAACCAGCGGCCGATCTCGAAACCGATCCAGATCATCAGGACGATTTCCAGAAACGCTGCAATGAACGCCGTGGCCCCCACCTTGAACAGCTTGCGCAGGCTGAACTCAAGCCCCAGGCAGAACATCAGGAAGATCACCCCCAGCTCGGCCAGGGTCTTGATGGTGTCTTCATCGTGAATCAGGCCGAACGGCGGGGTGTGCGGGCCGATGATGAAACCGGCAACGATATAGCCCAGCACTACTGGCTGCTTGAAGCGATGAAAGAGGATGGTCACTACCCCGGCGACCAGCATGATCACTGCCAGATCCTGGATGAAGCTGATGGCATGCATGGCGCGATACTCCTTTTCGTTGCCCGGGCAAACCGCTCCTCTGCCAAGGCAAACCCGAGCGAGCAGCAAATACATACTGTATTGAGTGCAGGAAGGCCCATGTTGCATGGGCTTACTCAGGTTAACATCGCACCCAACCGCATAATGCCGATGCAATATGTGGAAACAGATCGGCCGTTCAACGGCCCCTGATGGCATGATCGGCGTGACGACGGCGCTTCTGTCGACGTCCCGTATCAGGAAGGCAACTTCAAGAGGGGAAACAGAAAGTGTCAGCAGATACCCGCCCCGATTCAGCGCAACCTCACCGTGAGCACACTATGGAACCTGGAAACGCCCAGCTGAGCATGACCGTCCTGATGACCCCGGACATGGCCAACTTTTCTGGCAACGTACATGGCGGCACCCTGCTCAAGTATCTCGATGAAGTGGCCTATGCCTGCGCCAGCCGCTATGCCGGCAGCTATGTGGTAACCCTGTCGGTCGATCAGGTGATTTTCCGCGAGCCGGTGCACGTGGGCGAACTGGTGACGTTCCTGGCCTCGGTCAACTACACCGGCAATACCTCCATGGAGGTGGGCATCAAGGTGGTGACCGAGAACATTCGCGAACGCTCGGTGCGGCATTCCAACAGCTGCTTTTTCACCATGGTCGCGGTCGACGACAACCGCCGCCCGGTCCCGGTCCCTGCGCGTCAGCCGCAGTCCAGTGAAGAAAAGCGCCGTTTCCTGCAGGGCCAGCAACGCCGGCAGATCCGTCAGGAGCTGGAAAAGCGTTACCAGGACCTGAAGACCGACGCCCTTTAAAACGCCAGGGGCTGCGCCTCGAAGCGTACACGCGGGTGAGCGATGCGGTCCTGAGCGCGCACCAACTGCAGTTCGTAGCTGGCGCAGGCCTGGGTTTCCAGCAGCACCTCATGCACAGCTGCCGCGGTGTATTCGAAGGCTTGCACCCAGCTGTCGCCCAACAGCACCCGGGCCAGGAACAGCCCTGAGGTCAAGTCCCCTACCCCGACCGGCTGGCGAGGGAATGCCAGCAGCGGGCGGCGCAAGTGCCAGCTGTGGTCATGGGTGACCAGCAACATTTCAAACATGTCTTCGCAACGCCCCGGGTAGGCCAGGTGCTTGACCAGCACAACCTGCGGGCCACGCTCGAGCAGGCCGCGAGCCATGTCCACGCAATCTTCCAGGCTTTGCGCGCGCCGGCCACAAAAACTGTCCAGCTCCAGCTGGTTGGGGCACAGGATGTCAGCCTGGGCAACCGCATCGTCCAGCAGGAACTCGCTCACCTCCTGGGGCACGATGCAGCCCTTCTCCGCATGCCCCATGACCGGGTCGCACAGGTACAGCGCCTTCGGGTTGACCGCCTTGATCCGCTCTACACCTGCCAATATCGCCCGCCCCTGTTCGGCGCTACCCAGATAGCCCGAGAGCACGGCATCGCAATGCCCCAGTTCGCCAATGTTGGAAATGCCTTCCACCAACGCAGGAATTTGCGCTGGAGCAAGCACTTCGCCCGCCCACTGGCCATACTGAGTGTGGTTGGAGAACTGCACGGTATTGAGCGGCCAGACATTGACCCCGATACGCTGCATGGGGAACACCGCGGCGCTGTTGCCGGCGTGGCCGAACACCACGTGGGACTGAATGGCGAGCAGGTGCGGAGTGCGTTTCATGCGGGCGTTTTCCAAAGCTGTTTCAAGGATTGTGCGTCGCGCAGTATGAACTCGATTGCCACCTGTACGACAGACCAGGGACGCAGTTAAGCTGGATCGACCTGTTTGGAGCATACGCAAATGTTGACCCTGGAGAATCTCTTCGTCCTGATGCTGGTGGCCACGGCAGGCGCTTGGTTATGGCACAACCACGGGCTGCGCGAGAAAGCCCTGGAACGGGTCAAACAGCATTGTGCCAAGCTGGATCTGGAGCTGCTCGACGATGCCGTCGCGCTCAAGCGCATCGCATTCCTGCGCGATGCCAACGGCAGAAAGCGCCTGGCCCGCGTGTATGCCTTCGAGTTCACTGTCACCGGCGAACAACGCCACCCGGGCACGGTGACTCAGTTTGGCGCTCATAGCGTGCAGATCGAGCTGGCGCCCTACCCGTTCGAGATCAATACGCCGCCACGGGCCGACAACGTGATCGAGATGAAGCAATGGCGCCAGGAACACAATCGCTGGCACAACTGATCACACCACCCGGCAAGCCTCCAGCGCAGCCTGCAGCGCTTGAAGGGGTTGGGGCTGGTCGAAAATAAGCTCAATGCGCGTGTCCTTGCGCCAGTCACTCGGCTGCCAAGCCGGCAAATTGCCGTCAAGGCCGTTGAAAGACTGCCACCCCTGCGGGCTGTGGATAACACCTTTGGCCCGACGCCATGAGTGAGAGTCAAGCAAGCCACGCAGGGCCTGTGGATCGAATTGCTGGCTTGGGTGCCAGCGCCAGCCGACACTCCAGCCGCCCTCACCTTGCTGTGCATGACAGATTGGCTGACGTGGGTCTATCCACAGGGCGCCTGCGGCCGCTTGGTGATTGTCCACAACCCTTTTATCCACAGCAGCATCGCTCACGGCGGCTGTGGATGAATAAGGAAGCCTGGAAACTGCTAACAGCCCCTGCTCTGTCCAAACGCCCTGTTTCGCTGCAAATTCCTTATTTATCAACAACCTACTATTTTCATCAACAGCCTCGCTCTTATTGAAAACGACCAGCGCCGCGGCTGCCAGGGCCTGCTGTTGCGCATCAGGTAACGGCTCACCTCGCGCCAGCGCTTGAGCATCCACAACCATCACCATCGGCTGCAGCGTCAGCACTCCAACCCAGGGGGCCTGATTCAGTTGAGCCAGTAACTGCAAGGGGTGACCAAGACCCGAAGGTTCAATGAACAGCCGGTCGGGCCGCGCCTTGCGCAACAGGCGCCCCAGCCCGACCTGAAACGGAGTGCCATTGACGCAGCACAGGCATCCACCCGCCACTTCGGCAATGGCAACCCCATCTTCATCACGGCTGAGCAGGGCCGCATCCAGGCCGATCTGGCCAAACTCATTGACCAGTACGGCCCAACGCTCGCCGGCCGGGCGCTGAGCCATAAGCTGACGGATGAGGCTGGTCTTGCCTGCACCCAAGGGGCCAGCGATGACATGGGTAGGAATGTTCTGCAGCATGCGTTTACTTCAGGCCGGAATTCACTCCACTATGCCCCGTCACGCCAACCAGTCAAGGCTGAGCAACAGGCGAGGATCATGGCCAGCCGGCGAGCGATGGATCAGGCCTGCCCCTTCGTTGCCTACCCATTTTTCGCCCTTCAGCAGCGCAACATCACCCGCTTGCAGTCGTTGGATGTTATCCACAGGTGCCGGTGCGAGCTGCAATCCGGCTCGTTCGATGGCTCCTTCGCACAGCCATTCGCTGCCGCAGCCCACATAAGTCGTGAGCAGGCGCACAGGCACGTTATCCACATGAAAGCGCGGGCACATGGCATTGTGCAGTACCCGCACGCGCAGACCGACCCGACGTGCACCCAACAGGCACGTATAGGCTGAAATCAGCCAGCACACATCTGCGACGAAACTCTCATAGCCCTGCAGATCAGCCGCTTCCCCCAAAAAGCCCGGCAGTAACGGCGGCTCATGCTCATGCACCTCGAGCACCCGCTGGTCCGCCAACGGTTGGCCGAGGCTGACCACCAATCCCGCGAAGTCTTCAACCTGGGCAGGCAAGCGTCGCTGCCAGACTGCCAGGTTCACGCCCTCTTGAAATATGTCGGTGAGTACCCGAGGCGATTCGCCGTGTACTTGGCGGATATCCACAGGCTGAGCCGCTGGCGTCATGCTGCCTCCTCGGTGTGCCATCGACCGAAAGGATCCGGCAGGCGCAGCCAGCCCGCATGGCCCATTTCCATCTCGTCATCGGTCAACAAGCAGGCATCCAGGTCTGTGGATAACTGGGCAAAGTCGATATTCTGCCCAATGAACACCAGCTCCTGACGGCAGTCACCACTCTCAGCCACCCAGTGTTCAAGAATTTCTGCAGCGCTCTGTTCGTCCTGCGGCCAGTGTTCCTTTGGCACAAAACGCCACCAGCGACCGGCCAGTCCATAGCGCATCATGCCGCCAGCCTGCGACCAGCTGCCAGCCTCCTGAAACTTGCTGGCCAGCCAAAAGAAGCCTTTGGAGCGCAGTAACCGGCCATTGCTCCATTGCTTGTGGATAAAATCAAAGAAGCGTTGTGGGTGCAGCGGCCTGCGAGCTTGCCAGGTAGTAGCGGCAATGCCGTATTCCTCGGTTTCCGGCACATGCTCACCGCGCAGTTCCTGAAGCCATCCAGGTGCCTGTGCAGCCTGCTCGAAATCGAAAAGGCCGGTATCCAGGATCTGTGCCAGCGGCACCTGGCCCATGACCATCGGCAAAATCTGCGCTCGGGCATTGAGGCTGCGCAAAATGGCGATGAGCTCCTCGCGCTCATGCTGGCTGATCAGGTCGATCTTGCTCAGCAGCAGTACATCAGCAAACTCCACCTGTTCGATCAGCAGGTCGCTGATCGATCGCTCATCGTCGTCCCCCAAGGTTTCGCCACGGCTCGCCAGGCTGTCCGCCGCCTGATAATCGCGCAGGAAGTTCAGGCCATCGACCACCGTCACCATGGTGTCCAGCCGTGCCATGTCGCTCAAGCTACGGCCCTGCTCATCGCGGAAAGTGAACGTCTCAGCTACAGGCAGCGGCTCGGAGATGCCTGTGGACTCGATCAGCAGATAATCGAACCGGCCTTCATTCGCCAGCCGTGCGACTTCCTCCAGCAGGTCCTCGCGCAGGGTGCAGCAGATGCAGCCGTTGCTCATCTCAACCAGCTTTTCTTCAGCCCGATTCAGGCTGACATTACGCTGGACCTCACTGGCATCAATGTTGATTTCGCTCATGTCATTGACGATGACTGCGACACGCAGGTTGTCGCGATTACGCAGGACGTGGTTGAGCAAGGTGCTTTTACCGGCACCCAGGAAGCCGGAAAGCACAGTAACGGGAAGACGATTGGGCATGGCGAAACCTCTACAGGCAGACGCATTCGAAACGATGCATTGCACAATGTTATAAAGTAACAATACAATTTCGCCAAGCCGTTCTCGTCGGATGAGTACCCGGAGATGGAAATGAACCTGTCACCTGCCGCCCTGTTGCTGCTGCTCGCTGCGCCTACATCCTTGCTTGCGATGCCTCAGCAAAACACGCTGGCGGTATGTACACGCAGCGCGACGCTGTTGGCCTGCAAGGGCGCCAATGGCAGTTACTACAGCGTGCGTACGGAGGGCAGCCACTTCTACCTGCGCGGTTTCGACAGTGCGACGCGCCGCTTATGGGCGCAAACCAACAGCCGCTATGGAGCGCTGACATTCTTCACCGGCCTGGCCAGCGATGGTGAAGCCTGGGTTGGCTACAGCCGCCGAGTTGGCTGGACCTCTCTTAACCGCGTTTCCAGCTCCAACGGCCAACGGTTCAATCTGCATTGCAGCCTGGTCGGTGGCTGCCGCTGACATTTCTTTTATCTGGTATTGCCAATGACTAGCCTGACGCTCCCCGATATCGCCGCACAGACACATCAGTATGCTACGCCACTGGCCTGGGTGGGCATGTGCGGGATCGCCCAGCTCGTGCACTTCGACGGGCGTAGCGTGGCGGCCATGGCCGATGCAGGTGTAAGCCTGGAGGATGGCGCCTCGCGCGGTATTCATATGTCCCGGCTGTACCTGTCACTGGAGCGTCTCGAACGTCAATCGCTGACTCCGTTGGCAATCCGCCAGATACTGGCAGATTTTTTGGCTAGTCATGAGGGCCTATCCCATGCCGCCTACCTGCGTTTGACCTTCGATCATTTGTTGAAAAGGCCGGCCCTTGTCAGCCCATTGGCAGGATGGAAAAGCTACTCGATCACCGTGAATGCCAAGGTTGAAAATGGAATGTTCCACGTGGAACTATCGGTTCGCGTGCCTTATTCGTCGACCTGCCCATGCTCTGCGGCACTTGCACGGCAATTGATTCAGCAACAATTCCAGGCAGACTTTTCCGGGCAGGCAATGAACCGAGAGGCGGTCGTGGAGTGGTTGGGCAGCAGCCAGGGCATCGTTGCTACCCCCCACAGCCAACGGAGCCTGGCTGAGGTTCACGTACGATTGGGCGAAAGCCTGGAAGTACTACCGGTCACGGAGCTGATCGACCAGATTGAGGCAAGCTTGGGCACCGCCGTTCAAACAGCCGTGAAACGCGCAGACGAACAGGCATTCGCCTTGGCCAACGGACAGAACCTGATGTTCTGCGAAGATGCCGCCCGCCGCCTGCATGAAGCGTTGCGACAGATGGAATGGACCACGGCCTTCAAGCTGCGCGTGGTACATGCAGAAAGCCTGCATGCCCACGACGCAGTAGCCGCCAGCCATTGGCAATGGTGAGCTCTTCAGGTACGCGGCTTTACTGTTCCACAGTCATTTCCCAGCCATACCGCACGGGTATTCATACTGCCCCGTTGCTGAACGCCCGAAGCATTGAATGTCCCGTTGACCTGGGTAGTGAACTCCTTATCGCTGAGGAAAGTAGCCTGGCCGGTACCCTGAGCTTTTGGGCAACTGAACTGAAACTTCCAGACATTGCCGGTCCGGTCGGTAATCTTTTGCGTGCAGCCTGACTGAGGGTCCTGCAAGGGAATATCGTTTGTTTTCACCTGCTCCGGCGTCAGGCAGGAACGCACGCCATTACCTGCTACCGCGATGCCCTGCTTGGCCAGCGCCCCTTCCATCATAGCCCTCTGCTCGGGCGGCAGGTTCTTCAGTTGGCCAAGCATGAACTGCATGTCCGGCAACTGCTTACCGTCGACCTGCATGTTGCTGGTGGTGAGCTCCCACAGACCAGGCTGCAACATCTGCGCATGCACCAGTGGGCTAGCCAGGCCAAAAGCCAGGGCCAGCATTGGCAGACGAATCTTCATGGACGAACGCTCCTCAAAATAACCGGCTCATGGCCGGGCAAAGGCTTAGACGGCAAATCCGCTTTCAGGTTGCAAGGCGGCCCTGGAAGTGTTCTGTTATCTGCTGTGTATTTGCCAAGCAGGATGCGTATGGATTACCACAGCCCCTACTTCTTCGGCTATGTGCTCGGGCTCGTTCACTTGCTTGGCATCATCGCCGCGCTGCATGCGGTGTTTACCGTGCGTACTGCCCAAGGGGCCATCGCCTGGGCCATGTCGCTGTTCTTCATTCCCTACTTCACCCTCATCCCCTACCTGGTATTCGGTGCCCGCTCCTTCAATGCCTACATCAAGGCTCGGCGCCAGGCCAACCAGGAAATGCACGTGGCCATGGCCAACCTCAACTGGCGGCCATGGGTGGAGGAAGCCCTCACCGCTCGGGAGTCACAGAGCTACGCCGCCCTGCGTGCCATGCCGAAACTTGGGCGAATGCCATGCCTGGCCAATAACCAAGTGAAGCTGTTGATCGATGGCAAGGCCACCTTCGACGCCATCTTCGCGGCTATCGAACAAGCGCGAGAAGTGGTGCTGGTACAGTTCTTCATCATCCACAACGACACCCTCGGCAAAGCACTGCAGCAACTGTTGCTGCGCAAAGCGGCCGATGGCGTGAAGGTGTTCGTGCTGTATGACAGGGTTGGCAGCCATGCCTTGCCCGCCAGCTACAGCCAGAGCCTCAGAGACGCAGGTGTACAGATCCATGCCTTCGCCACCCGCCGCGGCTGGTTCAATCGCTTCCAGGTGAACTTCCGTAACCACCGCAAGATTGTCGTGGTCGATGGGGTCACCGGTTTCATCGGCGGGCACAACGTCGGTGATGAATACCTTGGCGGCAACCCCCAGCTCTCGCCCTGGCGTGATACCCACGTGCAGATCGGCGGCCCGGTGCTGGCCTGCCTGCAGGAGTCTTTCGCCGAAGACTGGTACTGGGCAACGCGTCAGCTACCGCCACTGATCCTGCCGGACACCTATCCTGACAATGGTGTGCTGTGCCAGGCCCTGGCCAGCGGGCCGGCAGATTCCCAGGAAACCTGCTCACTGTTTTTCATCGAAGCCATCCACTCCGCGACTCGCCGCGTATGGATCACCAGCCCCTACTTCATTCCCGACGAGGCCGTGTTCGCCGCACTGCGCCTGGCCGTGCTGCGCGGTGTGGATGTGCGCATCCTGATTCCAGCGCGGCCTGACCATCGGATCGTTTACGCAGCCTCCAGCCTGTTCGCCTTCGAGGCCGTACGGGCGGGGGTACGCATGTTCCGCTATCAGCCAGGTTTCCTTCATCAGAAGGTGGTGTTGGTGGACGACGAGGTCAGTGCTATCGGTAGTGCCAACCTGGACAACCGCTCGTTCCGGCTCAACTTCGAAATTACCCTGCTGACCGTGGATCGGGATTTCGCGGATCAGGTCGAAACGATGTTGACCACTGATTTCGAGAAGGCCAGGGAAATTACGCCTGAGGACAGCAGTAAAACCCACCGCATTCAACAGCTAGGGATGCGTATTGCGCGGTTGATTTCGCCGATACTCTGATAGGTAACCGGGGCCGCTGAAGCGCCCCGGGGGAATCAGCGATACAGGTCTTCACGCGTCCAGGGCAGGTCATGATGCCCATCGGCGTAGGGTTTGACGGCAAGGATCTGATGCAGGTTGATCCAGCCCTTCTGGAATGCGTAGGCGCAGCCGGCCAGATACAGACGCCAGATGCGCAGGGTCTTCTCCGGCACCAGCGCGGCAGCCTTGTGCAACTGGTTCTCCAGGTTTTCGCTCCAGTGGTGCAAGGTCTTGGCGTAATGCAGGCGCAGGCTCTCGACGTCGACGACCTCCAGCCCGGCCGCACAGATACTTGCACTGATCATCGACAAGTGCGGCAGCTCACCGTTGGGGAATACGTAACGGTCAATGAACTCACCCGCCCCTCGCCCCACCGGACGGCCATCGACATGCTTGGCGGTGATGCCATGGTTCATCACCAGGCCGCCCTCTCGCACAGCGCCAAACAACTTCTGGCTATACAGCGCCAGGTTGGCATGCCCGACATGCTCGAACATGCCAACGCTGACCACCTTGTCGAAGCGGCCATCCTGAGGAAGGTCGCGATAATCGAGGATCTGCAGGTCGACCCTGTCGGCCAGGCCTTCTGCCTTGACCCGTTGCCGCGCCAGCTTGAGCTGCTCTTTGCTCAAGGTAATGCCGAACACTTTCGCCCCGTACTCACGTGCGGCAAAGCGTGACAGCCCACCCCAACCGCAGCCGACGTCCAATAGGTAGTCATCGGTTTGCAGGCGCAGCTTGCGGCACAAGTGGTCAAACTTGTCCTGCTGTGCCTGATCGAGGGTGTTGTCCTGCTCACGGAAGTAGGCGCAGGAATACGCCATGTCCTGATCGAGCCAGAGTTGATAGAACGCGTTGGAGACGTCGTAGTGGTAGGAGATGGACTTGGCGTCTGTGCGCTTGTCGTGAGCCACACGCTGTGGCGGTGCATCATCTTCCCCCGTCAGCAAGGCTTCGCTCAGCTCATCGCACACCCGAATGGCTTCACCGATATCGCCCTCCAGCTCCAGCTTGCCTTCCACGAACGCGGCGCCCAGCTGGTCCATGGTTGGATGGGTCAGCTGAGCGATCAGCTGAGGCTCCTTGACGAGGATGGTGACCTGCGGACTGGGCCCCAGATCGAACTGGTTACCGTCCCACAATTTCAGACGAAGTGGCAGATGCAGGCTCTGCAGCGCCGGCGGAAGTTGCGCAAGCATGAACGACCCTCCTTCTGGGCTCGATACATGAAATTTCGAACACCACCGAAACAGGGTAGTTCATTCGTGCGAAGTTTCCGCTGAACGAGACCAAGGTCTAGAACCAACTGATCTTATGAACACCTCAGATTGTATACAATTTAGCGCTCTCAGCTTAACCTTGTGTTCATCTCGCGCTTCTTCATCTGGAGTAGAAAACCCATGAAATCCTATGACGTGGTGATCATCGGCGGTGGCCCCGGCGGCTACAACGCGGCGATTCGTGCCGGGCAACTGGGCCTGAGTGTCGCCTGTGTGGAAGGCCGCTCGACCCTTGGCGGTACCTGCCTGAATGTCGGCTGCATGCCGTCCAAGGCATTGCTGCATGCCTCGGAGTTGTATGAGGCTGCCAGCGGTGACGAGTTTGCCCACCTCGGCATCGAAGTGAAGCCAACCCTGAACCTCGCCCAGATGATGAAACAGAAGGACGAGAGCGTGACTGGCCTGACCAAGGGCATCGAGTACCTGTTTCGCAAGAACAAGGTCGACTGGATCAAAGGCTGGGGCCGCCTCGATGGCGTCGGCAAGGTCATTGTCAAAGCCGAGGACGGCAGCGAGACGCCGTTGCAAGCCAAGGACATCGTCATCGCTACCGGCTCCGAGCCCACTCCCTTGCCAGGCGTGACTATCGATAACCAGCGCATCATCGATTCCACGGGCGCCTTGGCCCTCCCCGAGGTGCCCAAGCACCTGATCGTGATCGGCGCTGGCGTCATTGGCCTGGAGCTGGGTTCGGTGTGGCGTCGCCTGGGCAGCCAGGTCACCGTCATTGAATACCTCGACCGCATCTGCCCCGGCACAGATGAGGAAACCGCAAAGACCCTGCAAAAGGCCCTGGCCAAGCAAGGCATGGCCTTCAAGCTCGGCAGCAAGGTGACCCAGGCGACGGCCTCGCCCGACGGGGTCAGCCTGACGCTGGAACCGGCCGCCGGCGGCGCTGCAGAAACACTTCAAGCCGACTACGTACTGGTTGCCATCGGCCGTCGTCCTTATACCCAAGGCCTGAACCTGGAAAGCGTCGGGCTGCAGACCGATAAACGCGGCATGCTCACCAACGAGCATCATCGCACCTCGGTGCCCGGTGTCTGGGTCATTGGTGACGTCACCTCCGGCCCGATGCTGGCGCACAAGGCCGAAGACGAAGCGGTCGCCTGCATCGAGCGCATCGCCGGCAAACCCCACGAGGTCAATTACAACCTGATCCCCGGCGTGATCTATACCCGCCCCGAGCTGGCCAGCGTCGGCAAGACCGAAGAGCAACTCAAGGCAGAGGGCCGCGCCTACAAAGTGGGCAAGTTCCCCTTCACCGCCAACAGCCGCGCGAAGATCAACCATGAGACCGAAGGCTTCGCCAAGGTCCTCGCTGATGCCAACACCGATGAGGTACTGGGCGTGCATCTGGTCGGCCCAAGCGTCAGCGAGATGATTGGCGAGTTCTGCGTGGCGATGGAATTCTCAGCCTCGGCTGAAGACATCGCCCTCACCTGCCACCCGCACCCGACCCGCTCCGAGGCCTTGCGCCAGGCGGCGATGAATGTGGATGGGATGGCGATGCAGATCTGAGGTTCGAAACCCCGGAACGACGAACCTCCGATGGGGGTTTTTACAGCGAGTTCACATAACTGAAGCTGTTGCGGCAGGCCCCAAATCATGGGGCCTGTGGTCCGGTCCAGTCTTCAAAATATTTCTCCCGACTGCCCCCCTGGAGACTGAACGGATCATTAATATAGAGCGGCTGATAATAATAATGAGTGGAACCCCAAGCCGTGAAAATCCAGCCTCTTCCGCCGCTCAACAGCCTGCATGCGTTTGAGTCTGCAGCCCGCCATTTGAGCTTTACCCTTGCTGCCAAAGAACTGAACGTCACCCAGGGTGCCATCAGCCGTCAGGTTCGCCTGTTGGAAGACTACCTGGGCAAGGCACTGTTCACCCGCACCACCCGCACCATGACCCTCACCCACACCGGCACGCAGTACTACGAAACGGTGCGCGAGTGCATGTTGCACCTGGCCCGTACCACGGGCGAGATTCGCCAGTGGCATGGCAACCAGCAAGTGACGGTGGCCACCAGTACCGCCATGGCCTCACTCTGGTTACTGCCCAAGGTGTCGGAGTTCCAGAGTGCCCATGAAGACATCGATCTGCGGATCATCGCCCACGATCATGTGAAGGATTACGCCAGGCTCGAGAGCGACCTCGCGCTGTACTACTGCAACCCACCGCCAAAGGACATGACTGTCACGCCGCTGTTCTCGGAAAAGATCTTTCTGGTATGCAGCCCGGCCTATCTGGCCAGGCATCCGCAACTGAGCAGCATCGAAGGTTTGGCGACGTGCACCTGGCTGTGGCTTGAGGACTCCCAGCGCGACTGGGTAGGTTGGCCGGAGTGGTTCAAACGCCTGGGGTACCAGCCGATGACGCCCAAGCACCGCGTGAACATCAACAGCTACAGCATGTTGATCCAGTCGGCGATCAGTGGCCAGGGCGTGGCTCTGGCCTGGGGCAACCTGGTGGACGATGCGTTGAGCAGCGGCGCGCTGGTCATGCCCAACGATGTGGTGCTGCAGACCGATGCCAAGTTCTGCCTGCTGGAGTCGACCAACGAGCGGGGCCCCCGTGAAAGCGTGCGGCTGTTCCGGGACTGGTTGATGGCCCAGCCATCCGTGCAGAAATAGGCTGCCAGAAAAGCCCAAGACCGACAGCGGATGACTGCCAGTCTTGGGTATCCATACCGGGTTGGGCTCAGCTGGCTTTCTTCGCCGTCAGCCCCCCATCAAGGCCCCCGCCCGTCAGTGTGCCCGTCACCGGGGTGATGCCCTGAGGGATGATCTGCGGGATTGGCATGCGCCCGCCCGGCGGTGTATCGAGCACGCCTTCAGCCATTTCCTGGCGCAAGCTGCGCATCAGGGTGTAACTGATAAGCAGGATGAACCCCGCAATGGGCAAGCCCGCTGCGATGCTTGCCATCTGGATCGCCTTGAGCCCTCCCGCCATCAGCAGGGCCGTAGCAATGGCACCCTCCAGAATGCACCAGAGCAGGCGGATACTCTGCGGCGGGTTGGCACTGCCCATGGAGTTCAACGTACACAGCACCTGGGTGCCGGAGTCAGCCGAAGTGATGAAGTACGTCGCAAGCAGGATACAGACCAGCACGCTCAGCACCTTGCCCAACGTACCTGCTTCGATCTTGTGCAGCAGGGTGAACATGGCGGCGGTGGTTTCCTGCTTGGTCGCCAGCAACACCGTGCCACCTTCGAACTTGGCCTTGTCGCCCTGCAGTTCGCCGCTGGCTACCTGCTGCTCGTGGTGCTGGCGGTCGACCTGTTCGGTCTTGAGGGCTGCACCCCCGAACACCGACATCCAGACAATGGTCACCAAGGTTGGCACCAACAGCGCGCCAGCAATCAGTTCACGAATGGTGCGGCCCTTGGAGATCCGGGCGATGAACAGACCTACAAACGGCCCCCAGGTCATCCACCACGGCCAGTAGAAGGCCGTCCACCAGTTCTGCCAGCCACTGTCCTTCTGGGCATCGCTCCAGAAGCTCAAGCCGACGATGTGCTGGGCATAGTCGCCGGTGCTTTCAAGCATCAGGTTGAGAATGTAGCGCGTCGACCCAAGCAGCAGGATCAACACCACCAGTATCACCGACAGCAGCATGTTCCATTCCGACAGGCGCTTCATGCCACGCGAAACACCAGCCATCACCGATACGGTGGTCACCAGGGTAATGAGCACGATCAAGGTGACTTGCACCCCCAGGCTGATGGGCAGGTCGAACACCTGGCTCAAGCCGGTGTTCATCTGCACCACACCCAGCCCCAACGACTGGGAGACACCGAATGCAGTGATCACCACTGCAAGGATATCGACCACGTGACCGATAGGCCCATAGATGCGCTCACCGATCAGTGGGTAGAGGATCGAGCGCATGCTCAGCGGCAAGCCCTTACGATAGGCAAAGTACGCAAGACCAAGGCCCACGATGGTAAAGATTGCCCACGGATGCAGGCCCCAGTGGAACAAGGTGATGCGCATGGCGGTGGTCGCCGCTTCGTCGGTCAGGCCCGTGGCAAAGGGGTTGCCCGCGTAATGCCACATGGGCTCTGCAACCGACCAGAAGATCAGGCCGATGCCCATGCCACCACTGAACAACATGGCGATCCAGGAGCCGAAGCTGAACTCAGGCTTGTCGTCGTCACGCCCTAACTTGATGTGCCCGAACTGGCTGCACATGAGATAAAACAGTAACCCCAACACACCAGTGACCGAGATCAGGTAGAACCATTTGAAGTTCTGCAAGATAAAGTCGGAGGCACGTTGAAAGGCAGCAGCCGCGTGTTCTGCGAACAGGGCGCAAAACAGCACGAAAAGTACAACGGCCAGCAACGACCATATCGTCACGGTGGGATTGAGGCCTTTGAGCAGGCCAGATTCGGCACGCATGGGTTATCCCCTATTGTTTTTGTTCAAGGGTTTTATGTCACGGCTGGATAGCGCCGCTGCCACAGGCAGGTGCCAGATCCCTGGCGGCGGTCCTCCCGTAGGCCCAAGGCACGGCACGCTCCCTTGGGCCCTGACAAAATGGGAGAATCACCCACACTTCGACAAACTATTTCTTGTCATCAATTGATTACAAAAAATCATAAACGTGGGCAATCCAGAAGATGACCGTTCATCAACTATTCCTTTGCGAAGACCCTAACCTGCGCGCAAATCATTAATGATTAAAACTGATAAATAACGCTGAAATAAATCGTTTGTCGAGCCCTCCTTCTCTTGCTGAAACTGGCGCCAGGCATCAAGGCACTGCCTGCCGTGCATCTGACAAGAGAAAACAAAAATGACCGTATCGACTGATTCCCGCCTTATTCCCGTCCACGCCCTGGAAACCGTTCTGGCACCGATCCATGAAGCCCATGGCCTGACCAATGAGTTCTACACCGACCAGCGCTATTTCGAGCTTGAGCGCGATGAAGTGTTGGGGCGCAACTGGGCCTGTATCGGTTTTGCCAGCGACCTGCCGACCACCAGCTACGTCAAGCCTGTGGACTTCATGGGCCTGCCGCTGTTGATGATGCGCAACCGCGAAGGCCTGGTGCAGGTGTTCCATAACGTCTGCAGCCACCGCGGCGTGAAACTGGTGCAGCAGGCGGGTGAAGTGCAGGGCGTGATCCGCTGCCCCTACCACTCCTGGACCTACGACCTCAATGGCGGCCTCAAAGGCACACCGCACGTCGGCGGGATCAATCAGCACAAGGACGAGCGTTTCGCCTGCGAAAAGCATGGCCTGAAGGCACTGCGCACCACGATCTGGATGGACATGGTGTTCATCAACCTGTCCGGCGATGCACCGGCCCTTGAAGATCAACTCAAGCCACTGACCGAGCGCTGGACCCAGTTCCTGGGCAGCGACGGCATGAACCTGCTGCGCCGTGAAGCGAACAGCGGCGCCATGAGCATCGAGGTCAACTGCAACTGGAAGCTCGCGGTCGAGAACTACTGCGAGGCCTACCACTTGCCGTGGGTACACCCGAGCCTGAACAGCTACTCGCGCCTGGAAGACCACTACAACATCATGTTCGAGGAGTTCGCCGGCCAGGGCAGCCACGCCTACAACCTCTCGGCCGTTGCCGGCACCCATTTGCCGATTTTCCCATCCTGGCCACAGGAGCGCCTGCGCACCGCCGAGTACGTGGCGTTCTTCCCCAACGTGCTGCTCGGCATCCAGGCCGACCACGCCTTCGCCATGATGCTGGAGCCCGTGGCCCCAGGCAAAACCATCGAACACCTGCGCCTGTTCTATGTCGGCGATCAGGCCCTGGACAGCCACTACGACGCCTCGCGCAAAGCCGTGATGGAGTCCTGGCGCGTGGTGTTCGCCGAAGATATCGCTTCGGTCGAAGGTATGCAGAAGGGCCGCCTCTCCCCTGGCTATAGCGGTGGCGCATTCTCGCCGGAAATGGACCTGCCGACTCACTACTTCCACAAGTGGGCTGCCCGCCAATTGCTCGACTGCGCGCAGCGCGCCTGAGGTGATCACCATGCATTCGATAGCCCCGCACTGGCTGAACTTCATCGACGGCCAGTGGACCGACAGTGAGCAGCACCTGACCATCCACAACCCCGGCACCAGCGCACCTGTGGCGACCGTCGCCCAGGCCAGCGTGGCCGACGCCGAACGCGCCCTGCAGGCCGCCCGACGCTGTGCCGACAGCAATGTGTTGAGCCGCGTGCGGCCGGCGCAGCGTGTGACCTGGCTGCTTGAGATTGCGGCGCAGATTCGCGCAATCACCGATGAAGGCGCCTGGGTGCTGTGCCAGGAAAACGGCAAGAGCCTGCGTGATGCGCGTGACGAATTCGTCGAAGCTGCGCGCTACTTCGAGTATTACGCCGGCATGGCCGACAAGATCGAAGGCAAGTCGATTCCGCTGGGCGACGGCTACATGGACTTCACCGTCTACGACCCGATGGGCGTGTCGCTGCAAATCGTGCCGTGGAATTTCCCGGTGTCGATCTGCGCGCGCTCCCTGGCCCCGGCCCTGGCGGCGGGCAACGCTGTGGTGATCAAGTCGCCGGAGCTATCGCCGCTCGGCCTGTGCGTGCTGATGCAGGCCATCGAGCGTGCTGGCCTGCCGCAGGGTGCGGTCAACCTGATCTGCGGCCGGGGCCGTGAAGTGGGGGCCTATTTGGCCGGCCATCGCGACGTCGACCAGATCGTCTTCACCGGCTCTGTTGCTACCGGCCAGAGCATTTTGCGTTCCGCCGCCGACCACGCTACCCCCAGCGTCATGGAGCTGGGCGGCAAGTCGGCTGCCCTGGTGTTCCCCGATGCCGATCGCGAGCAAGTGATCAACAGCGTGAAAAGCGGCATTTTCTTCAACGCAGGCCAAGTATGTTCGGCCATGTCACGCCTGTTGGTGCATCGCTCGGTCTACGACGATGTTGTCGCTGATGTCGTGGCAATGGCAGAGGGGTTGAGCGTCGGCCTGGGCCAGGACAACCCGGACCACACACCGGTGATCTCTGCAGGCCAGCTCGAGGGTATCGAAGCCCTGTGCCAGCGGGCCCAACAGCAAGGCGCCGTCGTCGCAACCGGCGGCGAGGCCATCTCTGGCCTGCGTGGGCACTACATGGCGCCGACGGTACTGCGCGATGTAACCCCGGACATGGAGATCGCCCAGGCCGAAGTGTTCGGCCCGGTGTTGGCAGTGATGCCCTTCGACAGCGAAGAGCAGGCCATCGCCATTGCCAACGGCACCGTCTTCGGGCTGGTGGCAGGCGTGTTCACCCAGGACCTCAACCGCGCTCTGCGCTGCGCACGGCGCCTGTGCGCCGGCCAGGTGTTCGTCAACGAGTGGTATGCCGGTGGCATCGAAACCCCGTTTGGCGGGGTCGGGCTCTCGGGCTTCGGACGGGAAAAAGGCCAGGAGGCGCTCTACAGCTACGTCAGGACCAAAAACCTGGCCGTGCGTATCAAGGGCGAGTGAGGAGGTAACGCGATGAAAACCTGGCTCTGCATCATCTGTGGCCTGATCTACGACGAAGCCAAAGGCTGGCCCGACGACGGCATCGCCCCCGGCACCCGCTGGGAAGATGTGCCCGAGGACTGGCTGTGCCCTGAGTGCAAGGTCGGCAAGGCCGACTTTGAAATGATCGAACTGAGCACTCCGATTGCTGCTGTGGCGGCGGCGCCGGTCATCCAGGCGCAACCTGTGGTCGTCGCCCGCCCGGCGCAACCGGTGGTCATAATCGGTAGCGGCCATGCCGGCTATGGCCTGGCACAAGCCCTGCGCAAGGCCGACCCGCAGCTGGAGATTCGCGTACTGACCCAAGAGTCGGGGCATATCTACTCCAAACCTGCCTTGTCGATCGCCCTGGCCCAAGGGCGCACTGCTGCAACCCTGGCAACTGAAAGCCCGCTGGCGATCGAGCAGCGATTGGGCATTCGAATCTATGCCGGATGCAAGGTCGAGCGTATTGATACCCAGGCGCGACGGCTGCATACCAGCCTAGGCGAAATGGACTACGGCCAACTGGTACTGGCCAGCGGTGCTTCTGCGGTGCGGTTGCCTATCGAGGGGTGCGCCGAGGCGCTGCTCAGCGTCAACAACCTGCACGATTACCAGGCGTTCCGCCAACGTCTCAAAGATGTAAAGAGCGTGGCAATTCTGGGTGACGGGTTGATTGGCTGCGAGTTCGCCAACGATATGGCGAGCAATGGCTACAAGGTGCGGGTGATCGGCCTGGGCGCCTGGCCCATGGAGCGCCTGCTGCCCGAGGCGGCAGGCCAGCACTTGCAGCAGGCGCTTTCGGGCCTTGGCGTGCAATGGAATCTGCGCACCACCTTGCAGCGCATCGAGCGCAACAGCGACGGCTACCAACTGACTCTGGCCGACGGTCAAGTGGTCGAGGCAGACCTGGTGCTCAGCGCAGTGGGCTTGCGCCCCAACCTTGAACTGGCGCTAGAGGCCGGCCTGGACTGCGGCCGGGGGATCAAGGTCGATGCACAACTGCAGACCTCGCACCCGGGCATATACGCCTTGGGTGACTGCGTCGAGATCAATGGCCAGTTGCTGCCCTACCTGGCGCCGATCAACGAGGGTATTCGTGCCCTGGCCAAGACGTTGCTGGGCCAACCGACCGCTGCCCACTACCCACTGGCGCCTGTGACCGTGAAAACCCCGGTTGCCCCACTGTGCCTGCTGACGCCACCCGGTGACTGTCAGGGGCAATGGCGTTGCGATCCGACCAGCGATGGATTGAGCGCGGCGTTCCACGACCACGCCGGTGCCCTGCGCGGGTTCGTGCTGCTCGGGCGCCAGGCGCAACTGCAACGTAATACCTGGCTGCAAAGCTGCCAGGACACCCAGCAACATGTGGCCTGAGGCCGAACCATGAACAGTATTGTCAATCTGCCTCACGACGACCGCAGCTGCGGTTGGTACGCCGCGCTGCCTGAGCCGGCACCGAGCAAGCGCCTGAGCGGCGAACAGAATGCCGACCATGTAGTGATCGGTGCAGGCTTCGCCGGGCTTGCGGCCGCACGGCGGCTGGCCGAGCACCTGCCACAGGCGCGCATTATCCTGGTGGATGCCCAGCGCATCGCCTATGGCGCCTCGGGTCGCAACTCGGGCTTTGTCATCGACCTGCCGCACAAGTTCGCTCTGGAGCATCCCGACCCGCAACACAAGCAGCGCCTGCTGGGGCTGAACCGGGCCGCCATCGACCAACTGCAGACCTTGATCGACCGTCATGGCATCGAGTGCCAGTGGTCTCATGCGGGCAAGTACCAGGGCGCGGTGGGCGAGCGTGGCCAGGGCTACCTGGACCATTTCGAAAAACTCATGGCCGACCTGGGTGAGCCCTATCGCGTGGTGGAGCGTGACGAACTGGCCGGCGTACTCGGTAGCCGCTACTACAGCCGTGCTATCTATACCCCGGGTTGTTACTTGATGCAGCCTGCCGCCCTGGTCCGTGGCCTGGGTGGTGCGCTGCCGGCCAACGTCGAAGTGCTTGAAGAGTCGCCCATCCGCTCACTCGAGAAAGACCCCAGCGGCAAATGGCTGCTGCGCGGCGACAACGGACTGATCCGTACCCCGCAGGTATTGCTGGGCACCAGCATTTTCACCCAGGAGTTCGGTTACCTGCGCAACCGCCTGCTGCCGGTGATGACCTTCGCCAGTTGGACACGGCCGCTGAGCGATGCCGAGATGGCAGCAATCGGCGCCCAGGCCGACTGGGGGCTTACCCCTGCCGACCACGCCGGTACCACGGTGCGCATGACCCAGGACCGACGCCTGATCATTCGCAATACCTACAAGCACGTTCCTCGCTACGGCCGTAGCATCACCGATACCGCCCGCAACAAGATTCGCGATGATCATCGCAAGGCGTTCGAGGCGCGCTATCCACAACTCAAACAGGTGCCGTTCACGCATACCTGGGGCGGTGCCTATGCGATCTCGCGCAACTTCACCAATTACTTCGGTCAACTCGATGACGGCGTCTACGCAACCGCCTGCGACAACGGCGTTGGTGCCGCCTGGGGCACCATTTCCGGCACGCTGCTGGCCGACATGGCAGTGGGCGCGGACTCGCGGCAATTGAGCGACATCCGCGCCGTGACCGGGATGCCCTCACGCAACCCGCCTGAGCCGTTCCTGGGCCTGGGCGTGCGCACTCGGATTCGCTGGGCAGCGTTCAACAGCAGGCGCGAAGTATGAGCCGCGTGCCGAGCGGCAAAGGCCCGGTGCGCCTGGTCGATCATCGCGACCTGGATTTTGCCCAGCGTGGCGGCCCGCCGGGTGACGCGTGGGTCGCACGCGCCATCAGCAACGAAGTGTCGCCCAACCTGGGCGTAGGCTTTGCCCGCTGGGCAGGTGCCGAAGTGGCCTGGACGGTGCTCTACGACGAAGTGATTTTCGTCATCGAGGGCTGCTTTGAGCTCCAGGCCAACGGCGAGCTGTATCGGGTATCGCCCGGCCAGGTGTTGTGGATTCCCGAAGGCACGCAACTGGTTTATGCAGGCCACGCGCTGTTCGGCTATGTGGTGTACCCGGGCGACTGGAAACAGCGTCACGGCCTTGCCTGACTACCGACCCTTTCCCTGGGGAAGCCAATTGTTCGCACTAAGTAAAAGGTTCGGTACGATTTATGTCGCTGCCTTGTTGATGCAGCTGGGCTCCAGCCTGCTGATGACCTACCTGGCCCTGCGCCTGGATGCCGCCGGAGTGGCACAGTTGTGGGGCGGCGCGCTGATGGCCGCAAACGCGTTGGGGATGGTGTTCGGAGCTCGCTCCGGCTACTGGCTGATTGGCCTGGCCGGCCATGCGCGGGCCTTTGTGGTGAGCGCCGGGGTGATAGTGACTGCGGTGCTTACGCACCAGCTCAGTGATGGCTTGCCGCTGTGGCTTGCCCTGCGGTTTATCGTGGGGGCAGCGATGATGTGCCAGTTGATGGTCATCGAGAGCTGGCTCAACGACTGTGCTCCGGTTAACCGGCGAGGCGGCGCCATGTCGCTGTACATGGTGGCCAGCTATGTCGGCATGATGCTTGGCCAGCTGATGCTGAGCCTTGGAGATGGGTTGCACACACTGGCGCTGACAGGCGTGGCCATTGCCTTTGCCATTGGCTTGATCCCAGTGGCCCTGCACAGCGGCGCCCAGCCGAGCGGTATCAGCCAGGCTCGGATCAAACCGATGCTGTACCTGCGCCGGCTTCCTCAATCGTTGTTCACCATCCTTGCTTCGGGATTGCTGAACGGCTGCCTATATGGGCTGACCCCAATCTTCGCCGCGCAACTGGGCTTTACCCCGGCGCAGGTTGGGCAGTTCATGGCCATCAGCATTGCCGCCGGGCTGCTGGCGCAGCTGCCGCTGGGCAAACTGTCGGATCATTTTTCGCGCATCACGCTGATCCGGGCTACGGCCTTATTGCTGTGCATCGCTTACCTGCCGCTGGCTCTGGGCCTGGCATCAGGACAGCTGTGGATAATGTTGGCGGGCGCCACCATCGGTTTCTTGCAGTTCTGCCTGTATCCACTGGGTGTGGCGCATGCCAACCACAATCTGGAGCCTGAGCTGCGTGTAGCGGTGGCTGGGGTATTGCTGATGACGTTTGGCATTGGCGCCACCATCGGGCCCTTGATTGCCAGTGCGATGATGGAGCAATCCGGGCCGCAGGCGCTTTATATCTTCAGCATTGGCGTGGCGGCGATGGTGACGTGTTTTATAAGAGAGAAGCGCAGCGTGGGTGGGTCACTGGCAGGGGCAGCATAGCCTTAGGTGTGCATGTTGCGTTTTCCGCTGGGCGAACAACTGCAGGCTGTCGCAGTAGCTACGCCAGTTCCCGCCTGGGGGTGTCTGCTCATCCAGGATGAGTACACCCATCATCGAAGGGTTGCGATATATTCGGAAAAGCGTATATTCGAAAAAACATATAGGCGCGGATTGGCAAGATCCGCGTCCTGTTTGTTTGTACCGCAAACGCAGCTCGCTCGCCAAGCTTTGCTCCGGCACACGAACCCTGTGCATTTCGACGCTTTCAGCGCAGCGACCAGTGACAAACACGATGCCTTCCGACACACCCTTCACGAGATCCATGAGCGCATCAAAATGTTCGTCCTTGTGAAGACCAAATACTGAGTAACCCATGACTGACTCGCTGACCCCTACCAAGGTCTTCAAATGCCTCGCCGACGAAAACCGCATTCGGATGATGCTGCTGATCGCTCGCGAGGAAGAACTCTGCGTCTGTGAACTGACCTGCGCGCTGGAAGAAAGCCAGCCCAAGGTTTCCCGCCACTTGGCGCAGCTGCGCACCTGTGACCTGGTGGAAGACCGCCGCCAGGGCCAGTGGGTTTATTACCGGCTGCATCCATCGCTTCCCGCCTGGGTACGTGAGGTCCTGGCGACGACGCTGGAAGCCAACCGCGAATGGCTGAGTACCAGCACCAAACGTCTGGACTCCATGGGTGACCGCCCACAACGCGTCGCCTCGTGCTGCTGATCCTTGCCGAGAAGAACCGATGAAAGTTCTGTTCCTCTGCACAGCCAATAGCTGCCGCAACACCCTCTGCGAGACCGCTTTCAGCCACCTGGCGCCTTGTCTCAGGAGTAAATCATGACCGAACACCACATCCCCAACATCGACAACGATCTGGTCGACCTGCCGACCGCAGACAAACTGACAGTCGAGCAAAAGTCCACCCATAAGCCTCGCATTCTGCTGCTGTACGGATCGACCCGCGAACGCTCCTTCAGCCGTCTGCTGACGGAAGAAGCAGCCCGCCTGCTGGAGCACTTCGGTGCCGAGACGCGAATTTTCAATCCGTCCGGCCTGCCATTAGCGGACGACGCCCCCGATGACCACCCCATGGTCAAGCAGCTGCGCGATCTGGTGCTGTGGTCCGAAGGCATGGTCTGGTGCTCGCCAGAACGCCACGGTGCAATGACCGGCGTGTTCAAGTCGCAGATCGACTGGATTCCACTGAGCATGGGCGCCGTGCGCCCGACCCAAGGCAAAACCCTTGCGGTGATGCAGGTCTGCGGTGGCTCGCAGTCTTTCAACGTGGTCAACCAGCTGCGTGTCCTCGGCCGCTGGATGCGCATGTTCACCATCCCTAACCAGTCGTCCGTGCCGAAGGCCTATCTGGAATTCGATGAGGCGGGCCGCATGAAGCCCTCTTCGTACTACGACCGTGTCGTCGACGTGATGGAGGAGCTGGTGAAGTTCACCCTGCTGCTTCGTGACCGCTCCGACTACCTGGTCGATCGCTACTCCGAGCGCAAGGAGTCGGCAGAGGAACTGTCCAAGCGTGTCAACCAACGATCCATTTGAGGCTTTCTGAGCAGGCAACTGCACCCGTACCCCGTGCTAGCAACGCTGCGCACGTTGGGTACATCAACCAGTTCAGCGACACCCTCTGACCTTTCGCTAATCGCGATCCGAGAACAAGAACATGGCTATCAAAGTAGGTATCAACGGGTTTGGCCGTATTGGTCGCTTGGCGCTCCGCGCGTCCTGGGACTGGCCAGAATTCGAGTTTGTGCAGATCAATGACCCGGCCGGTGACGCCGAGACCCATGCCCATCTGATCAACTTCGATTCGATCCACGGACGCTGGCACCGTGAAGCCCGCGCAGAAGGTAACGTGGTAGTGATCGAAGGCAAGCGCATCAAGGTCACCGCGAACAAGACCATCGCGGACACAGACTGGTCGGGCTGCGATCTGGTCATCGAGGCCAGCGGCAAGATGAAGTCGGTAGCCGTGCTCCAGGCCTACCTGGATCAGGGCGTCAAACGTGTGGTGGTCTGCGCTCCAGTGAAGGAGAAAGGCGCACTGAACGTGGTGATGGGCGTCAACCAGCACCTGTTCGACCCGGCGCAGCACCGTATCGTCACCGCCGCTTCTTGCACCACCAACTGCCTGGCCCCGGTGGTCAAGGTGATTCACGAGAACCTGGGCATCCGCCACGGCTCGATCACCACCATTCACGACCTCACCAATACCCAGAGCATCCTCGATACACCGCACAAGGACCTGCGGCGCGCGCGTGCCTCAGGCATGAGTCTGATACCGACCACGACAGGCTCGGCCACCGCAATCGCCGAGATCTTTCCCGAGCTGCGCGGCAAGCTGAATGGTCACGCCGTGCGTGTACCGCTGGCCAATGCCTCGCTGACAGACTGCGTGTTCGAAGTGGAACGACAGACGACGGCTGAAGAGGTCAACGCGCTGCTGAAAGCCGCTGCCGAAGGGCCGCTGAAGGACATCCTGGGCTACGAAGAGCGCCCCTTGGTGTCCATCGACTACCGCACCGATCCACGCTCCTCGATCATCGATGCGCTGTCCACCTTGGTGGTCAACGGTACCCAGGTGAAGATCTACGCCTGGTACGACAACGAGTGGGGCTACGCCAACCGTGCAGTTGAGCTGGCACGCTTGGTCGGCGCAGCGGAGTAAACAGCGATCATGAAGGCGTTGTCAGCCCTGCCTGCACAAGTGCGTCAGTACCTGCTGGTTACCGGCAATTACTGGGCCTTCACCCTCACCGACGGCGCATTGCGCATGCTGGTGGTACTGCACTTCCATTCGCTGGGCTACACGCCGCTGCAGATCGCGGCGCTGTTCCTGTTCTACGAAGTGTTCGGCGTGATCACAAACCTGGTGGGCGGTTACCTCGGCGCCCGCCTGGGGCTCAACCGCACCATGAACATCGGCCTTGGCATGCAGGTTGTGGCCTTGCTGATGCTCACGGTACCGGCAACCGGGCTGACGGTGCCGTGGGTGATGGCCGCCCAGGCGCTATCCGGCATCGCCAAGGACCTGAACAAGATGAGCGCCAAGAGCTCCATCAAGCTCCTGGTGCCGGACAGCCAGCAAGGCACGCTCTACAAGTGGGTGGCCATCCTCACGGGCTCCAAGAACGCGCTCAAAGGCGTCGGCTTCTTCCTCGGGGGAGCACTGCTTGCGCTGCTTGGTTTCACCCTGGCGGTGCTGGCCATGGCAGCAGTACTGGCTCTGATCTGGATCGGCAGTTTGATGCTGCTGAAAAAGGACTTGGGCAAAGCCAAGGCCAAACCGAAGTTCCGCGACATGCTGTCCAAGAGCCGGGCCATCAACATCCTCTCGGCCGCACGGCTGTTTTTGTTCGGTGCCCGGGACGTCTGGTTCGTCGTGGCGTTGCCGGTGTACCTGAGCACGGCGTTTGGCTGGGACTTCTGGCTGGTCGGTGGTTTCTTGGCCGCGTGGGTGATCGGCTATGGCATCGTCCAGTCGCTTGCCCCTCACATCACCGGCAAGAAGCGCGGTCATGTGCCCGACGGCAGAGCGGCCTTCATCTGGGCAATCGCCCTGGCCGGGCTGCCTGCGCTCATAGCCGTGGGCCTGTCAGCAGGCTGGTCGGCGCAGGTAGTGCTGCTCGGTGGGCTGATGCTGTTCGGCGTGCTGTTCGCGGTGAACTCATCGCTGCACAGCTACCTTATCGTCAGCTATGCAAAGGAAGACGGCGTCTCCCTGGATGTAGGCTTCTACTACATGTCCAACGCCATGGGCCGGCTGGTCGGCACGCTACTCTCAGGTTGGGTGTTCCAAGCCTATGGGCTGGAGGCCTGCTTGTGGGTTTCCAGTATGTTCGTATTGGCAGCCGCGCTCATCTCGACCGGATTGCCTCTCGCACAGCCATCAAGCGGAAGTACGGGGAATTCACACCCAAAGATCTAAAAGTAAGGGAGCCAGTAGCGGCTCCCTCTGATCAACACCAATTTTGACCGTCCTGCGACAGTTCTCTAAAACCAATAGGGTCGAACGCTGCCGCGCTTATTCCACCGTCACCGACTTAGCCAAGTTACGCGGCTGGTCAACATCAGTGCCCTTGAGCACCGCCACGTAGTACGACAGCAACTGCAGTGGAATGGTGTACAGGATCGGTGCCAGCGCGTCAGCGATGTGCGGTACCTTGATTACATGGGTACCTTCGCCATTGCTCATACCGGCGTGCTCATCGGCGAACACCACCAGCTCACCACCCCGGGCGCGGACTTCCTGCAGGTTCGACTTGAGCTTCTCCAGCAGCTCGTTGTTCGGCGCTACCGTTACCACCGGCATGTCGTTATCCACAAGCGCCAGCGGGCCATGCTTGAGCTCACCCGCCGGGTATGCTTCAGCGTGGATGTAGGAAATCTCTTTGAGCTTGAGCGCACCCTCCATTGCAACCGGGTACTGCGCACCACGGCCCAGGAACAGGGTGTGGTGCTTGTCGGCGAACAGCTCGGCGATCTTTTCGACGGTGTGGTCCATGGCCAGGGCTTCGCCCAGGCGTGCCGGCAGGCGACGCAGCTCTTCGACCAGCTCCGCTTCCACACCAGCCTCGAGGGTGCCACGCACCTGGCCCAGGGCCAGGGTCAGCAGCATCAGCGATACCAGCTGGGTAGTGAACGCCTTGGTCGACGCCACGCCGATTTCCGGGCCGGCCAGTGTCAGCAGGGTCAGGTCGGATTCGCGTACCAGCGAGCTGATACCCACGTTGCAGATGGCCAGGCTGCCGAGGAAGCCCAATTCCTTGGCATTGCGCAGGGCAGCGAGGGTGTCGGCAGTTTCGCCAGACTGGGAAATCGAAACGAACAGGGTGTCCGGCTGGACCACCACCTTGCGGTAGCGGAACTCACTCGCTACTTCGACCTGGCAAGGGATGCCGGCCAAGCTTTCCAGCCAGTAACGGGCAACCATGCCGGCGTGGTAGCTGGTACCACAGGCCACGATCTGCACGTTGCGCACCTTGGCGAACAGTTCAGCAGCCTGTGGGCCAAAGGCCTGGACCAGCACATGGTCCTTGCCCAGGCGGCCTTCCAGAGTGCGCTGAACCACGGTCGGCTGCTCGTGAATCTCCTTGAGCATGAAGTGGCGATATGCGCCCTTGTCAGCGGCTTCGGCGCCTTCGTGATACTGCACGGTTTCGCGCTGGACCGCGTTGCCGGCCTGATCCCAGACCTTCACCTGGTCACGGCGGATCTCAGCGATGTCGCCCTCCTCCAGGTACATGAAGCGGTCAGTGACCTGGCGCAGCGCCAACTGGTCGGAAGCCAGGAAATTCTCACCATGGCCAAGGCCAATCACCAACGGGCTGCCACTGCGCGCGGCAACCAGACGATCGGGTTGTTTCACGCTGATCAGCGCCAGGCCATAGGCACCGTGCAGGCGCTTGACCGCTGACTTCAGTGCGTCCGCCAGGTCCGGGATGGTCTTGAGGGTATGGTGGATCAGGTGGACGATAACCTCGGTATCGGTTTGCGAAACGAACACATAGCCCAAGCCTTTGAGCTCTTCGCGCAGCTCTTCATGGTTTTCGATGATGCCGTTGTGTACCACTGCCACTTCTTCACCCGAGAAATGCGGGTGCGCATTGCCCTCGGTCGGTGCGCCGTGGGTAGCCCAACGGGTGTGGGCAATGCCCAACTGGCCGATCAGCGGGTCGGCAGCGTTGGCAGCGTCCAGTTCAGCTACCTTGCCGATGCGGCGCCGGCGCTGCAGTTCACCTTGCTGGGTATAAACGGCAAGGCCGGCGCTGTCGTAGCCGCGGTACTCGAGCCGCTTGAGGCCTTCGATGAGAATGGCGGTGATGTTGCGTTCAGCTACGGCGCCAACGATTCCACACATGATTATTTCTCCTGGCTGATCGCGGCGCAGATCAGGTTGACGCCGCGGGCTTGAATCTGTTCGCGTGCCGCTGCTGGCAGGCGTTCGTCTGTAATGAGGGTGCTGACACTGCCCCAAGGCAGTTCAAGATTGGGGATCTTGCGCCCGACCTTGTCGGATTCGACCATCACGATCACCTCGCGGGCCACTTCGGCCATGACTCGGCTCAGGCCCAGCAGCTCATTGAAAGTCGTGGTGCCGCGGTTGAGGTCGATGCCATCTGCGCCGATGAACAACTGGTCGAAATCGTATGAGCGCAGTACCTGCTCGGCGACCTGGCCCTGGAACGACTCGGAGTGCGGGTCCCAGGTGCCGCCGGTCATCAGCAGTACCGGTTCATGCTCAAGCTCGCTAATGGCGCGGGCCACGTTCAAAGAGTTGGTCATCACCACCAGGCCTGGCTGGCGGCCGAGCTCCGGGATCATCGCGGCAGTAGTGCTGCCACTGTCGATGATGATCCGCGCGTGTTCACGGATACGGCCGACAGCAGCGCGGGCGATGGCTTTCTTGTAGGCAGACACTGGCTGTGCGGTTTCCCCAAGCATCTCCTGCGGAACCGGTACCGCGCCGCCGTAGCGACGCAGCAGCAAGCCATTGGCCTCGAGGGCAGCGAGGTCCTTGCGTATGGTGACTTCCGACGTTTCAAAGCGCTTGGCCAATGCGTCCACACTGACCTCACCTTGCTCGCTGAGCATGGCCAGGATGTTGTGACGGCGTTGGGGGGTATTTCGTTTCGACATGGGCGCTTAAGTTTCGATTCGAAAGATAATGATTGCAATCAAAACCTATGAGAGAGATTTCGTCAAGGCTGTCGATCTGAAAAATCACCGGCCTGTAGATAAATAAATGCCACCGATCGCGGTGCAGCGGCTTGCCCCTCCGATGCCTTTACAGCCAATAAAAAAGCCGACTTATTCACACAAGTCGGCTTTCGATCGAACGGGCTGTGGATAATCAGCCCTTCTTGATCTTCTCCGGCCGCTTCCAGCCCTCGATGTTACGCTGACGCGCACGTCCCACGGCAAGTTGCCCAGCCTCGACAGTCTGGGTAATCGTCGAACCCGCCGCAGTCGTGGCCCCCGCCTTGATATCCACAGGCGCCACCAACGAGTTGTTCGAACCGATGAACACATCCTCGCCCATCACAGTCTTGAACTTGTTGGCACCATCGTAATTGCACGTGATGGTGCCAGCACCAATATTGGTGCGTGCCCCGATCTCGGCATCACCCAGGTAGCTCAAGTGACCCGCTTTGGCGCCTTCACCCAGGTGGGCATTCTTCAGTTCGACAAAGTTACCCACATGGGCCTTGGCATCCAGCACGCTGCCCGGGCGCAGACGCGCGAACGGGCCGGCATCGCTACCCTCGCCCATCACGGCGCCTTCAATATGGCTGTTGGCCTTGACCACCACGCCTTTGCGCAGGGTGCTGTCCTTGATCACGCAGTTAGGCCCAATCTGAACGTCGTCCTCGATCACGACCTTGCCTTCGAGGATGACGTTGATATCGATCAGCACATCGCGACCAACGGTCACTTCACCACGCACGTCGAAACGAGCCGGGTCACGCAGGGTCACACCCTGTGCCATCAATCGTCGGCCTTCGCGCAGTTGATAGTGGCGCTCGAGTTCGGATAGCTGGCGCCGGTCATTGGCACCCTGCACTTCCATCGGGTCGTGCGGTTGTTCGGTAGCCACCACCAGGCCATCAGCCACTGCCATGGCGATGACGTCGGTCAGGTAATACTCACCTTGGGCGTTGTTGTTCGACAAACGCCCCATCCAGTCGGCAAGGCGAGCGGCTGGCAGGGCCAGGATGCCGGTATTGCCTTCCTTGATCGCTTTCTGCACATCGCTGGCGTCCTTGTGCTCGACGATCGCAGTCACCTTGCCTTGGGCATCACGCACAATGCGCCCGTAGCCGGTCGGGTCTTGCAGGTTAACGGTGAGCAGGCCCAGCTGCTGGTCGGTGGCCTTGGCCAGCAGGCGTTGCAGGGTTTCCACTTCAATCAGCGGTACGTCGCCATACAGCACCAGCACCGTGTCGGCAGTGATCGCCGGCAGCGCTTGGGCAACGGCATGCCCGGTACCCAGTTGCTTGTCCTGCATAACGAAATTCAGGTCGTCGGCTGCCAGGCGCTCACGCACCTGCTCCGCACCATGGCCAATCACTACGTGAATGCCTTGAGGCTGAAGCTGCCGTGCGCTGTGGATAACATGACCGAGCATGGAATTGCCGGCCACCGGGTGCAGCACCTTGGGCAGCGCCGAGCGCATGCGGGTACCTTGGCCGGCGGCGAGAATAACGATATCGAGTGACATTGACTGGCTACCAATCCTGGGCGGTCAGAGAAATGACCGAGGGGGAATTCGGAAAAAGAAAAAGGGTAGCCGAGGCTACCCTTTTACTCAATCGCAACAGCAGTGATCAGCCGGGGCCGATTACTTGCCTTTGCGCATTTGCTGGACGGTACGCAGCTGAGCTGCGGCCTCGGCCAGACGTGCGGCGGCGGCGCCGTAATCGAAGTCCGCGCCTTTCAGACTCAGGGCGTTCTCGGCAGCCTTGAGGGCTTCCTGAGCCTGAGCTTCATCCAGGTCTGTAGCACGTTGCACGGTATCGGCAAGCACCTTGACCATGTTCGGCTGAACCTCGAGGAAACCACCAGAGATGTAATACACCTCTTGGGCGCCACCCTGCTTGGTCAGCGTGATCGGACCTGGCTTCAGATTGGTGATCAGAGGCGCGTGGCCTGGAGCGATACCAAGATCACCCAGGTTACCGTGCGCAACCACCATCTCGACCAGACCGGAGAAAATCTCTCCTTCCGCGCTGACGATATCGCAATGGACTGTCATAGCCATCTGCTTGCCTCAACCTGATAGCGCCCCTTGCGGGGCGCAGGAATTACAGTTTCTTGGCTTTCTCGATCGCTTCGTCGATGCTGCCGACCATGTAGAACGCTTGTTCTGGCAGGTGGTCGTAGTCACCTTTGAGGATGCCGCTGAAGCCAGCGATGGTGTCTTTCAGGGAAACGTACTTACCTGGCGAACCGGTGAAAACTTCGGCCACGAAGAACGGCTGCGACAGGAAGCGCTGGATCTTACGAGCGCGGGCTACCAGTTGCTTGTCGGTCTCGGACAGTTCGTCCATACCCAGGATCGCAATAATGTCCTTCAGCTCTTTGTAGCGCTGCAGAACATACTGAACGCCACGAGCAGTGTCGTAGTGCTCATTGCCGATCACGTTCGGGTCCAGCTGACGCGAAGTCGAGTCCAGTGGGTCGACCGCTGGGTAGATACCCAGGGAGGCGATGTCACGGGACAGAACGACGGTGGCGTCCAGGTGGGCGAAGGTGGTCGCTGGCGACGGGTCGGTCAAGTCGTCCGCTGGTACGTATACGGCCTGGACGGAGGTGATCGAACCTTCCTTGGTGGAGGTGATGCGCTCTTGCAGAACGCCCATCTCTTCAGCCAGGGTCGGCTGGTAACCTACTGCCGAAGGCATACGGCCCAGCAGTGCGGATACTTCGGTACCGGCCAGGGTGTAACGATAGATGTTGTCGACGAACAGCAGAACGTCGTTACCTTCGTCACGGAACTTCTCAGCCATGGTCAGGCCGGTCAGCGCTACGCGCAGACGGTTTCCTGGTGGCTCGTTCATCTGACCGTAGACCAAGGCTACTTTGTCGAGAACGTTGGAGTCCTTCATCTCGTGGTAGAAGTCGTTACCCTCACGAGTACGCTCACCCACACCAGCGAACACGGAGTAACCGCTGTGTTCCATGGCGATGTTACGGATCAGTTCCATCATGTTTACGGTCTTGCCGACACCGGCACCACCGAACAGACCAACCTTACCACCCTTGGCGAACGGGCAAACCAGGTCGATAACCTTGATGCCGGTTTCCAGCAGGTCGTTGCCGCCTGCCTGGTCAGCGAACGAAGGCGCTGGCTGGTGGATACCGCGACGCTCTTCTTCGCCGATCGGGCCGGCTTCGTCGATCGGGTTGCCCAGTACGTCCATGATACGGCCCAGGGTGGCCTTACCAACAGGAACGGAAATGGCAGCACCGGTGTCGACGACATCCAGACCGCGCTTCAGGCCTTCGGTCGAGCCCATCGCAATGGTACGAACCACGCCGTCGCCCAGCTGCTGCTGAACTTCCAGGGTGGTTTCCGCGCCTTGTACTTTCAGCGCGTTGTATACACTCGGCACGACGTCACGTGGGAATTCCACGTCGATGACGGCGCCGATGATTTGAACGATACGTCCGCTACTCATAGCTGGATCCTCTGAATATGTGAACCGTTAAACCGCGGCAGCGCCGCCGACGATTTCCGAGATCTCCTGGGTGATCGCAGCCTGACGCGCCTTGTTGTAGATCAACTGGAGCTCTTTGATCAAATCACCGGCGTTGTCTGTGGCGTTCTTCATCGCGATCATCCGGGCCGCTTGTTCAGCAGCGTTGTTCTCGACCACCGCCTGGTATACCTGCGACTCCACGTAACGCACCATCAAGCCGTCCAGCAGCTCTTTTGCGTCGGGTTCGTACAGGTAATCCCAGTGGTGCTTGAGTTCCTGATCCGGGGTTGCCACCAACGGTACCAATTGCTCGACCGTCGGCTTCTGGGTCATGGTATTGATGAACTTGTTCGAAACCACGCAGAGGCGATCGATACGGCCGTCCAGGTAGGCGTCCAGCATCACTTTGACGGAGCCGATCAGATCGTTGATCGATGGCTCTTCGCCCAAGTGGCTGATCGCGGCTACGACGTTGCCGCCAAAGATGCGGAAGAAAGTCGCACCCTTGCTGCCGATCACGCACAGGTCGATTTCCACGCCCTGTTCGCGGTTCGCGTTCATGTCCTTGACCAGGGCCTTGAACAGGTTGGTATTCAAGCCACCGCACAGACCACGGTCACTGCTCACCACAATATAACCGGCACGCTTTACAGGGCGCTCGATCATGAAGGGGTGGCGGTATTCCGGGTTGGCGTTGGCCAGATGACCGATCACCTGGCGGATACGCTCCGCGTAAGGACGGCTAGCAGCCATGCGCATTTGTGCCTTGCGCATCTTGCTGACCGCCACTTTCTCCATGGCGCTGGTAATTTTTTGCGTGCTTTTGATGCTCGCAATCTTACTGCGAATCTCTTTTGCGCCTGCCATGTATCACCTATCAGGTTAGCAAGCGGGGGCCTGAGCCCCCGCTGCGGCTTACCAGGTCTGGGTGGCCTTGAACTTCTCGATACCGGCTTTCAGGCCTGCGTCGATTTCGTCGTTGAAGTCACCCTTCACATTGATCTTCGCCATCAGTTCAGCGTGATCACGGTTGAAGAAGGCGATCAGTGCTTGCTCGAAGCTGCCGATCTTGGAGACTTCTACGTCAGTCAGGAAACCACGCTCAGCGGCGTACAGCGACAGGGCCATGTCCGCGATGGACATTGGCGCGTACTGCTTCTGCTTCATCAGCTCGGTAACGCGCTGACCATGCTCCAGCTGCTTGCGGGTCGCTTCGTCCAGATCGGAGGCGAACTGGGCGAATGCAGCCAGTTCACGGTACTGAGCCAGAGCGGTACGAATACCACCGGACAGCTTCTTGATGATCTTGGTCTGAGCAGCACCACCTACGCGGGATACCGAAACACCGGCGTTCACTGCAGGACGGATGCCCGAGTTGAACATGGCCGATTCCAGGAAGATCTGACCGTCGGTGATGGAAATCACGTTGGTCGGAACGAACGCGGAAACGTCGCCAGCCTGAGTTTCGATGATCGGCAGCGCAGTCAGGGAACCGGTTTTGCCAGTTACAGCACCGTTGGTGAACTTCTCGACGTACTCTTCCGAAACGCGCGATGCACGCTCCAGCAGACGGGAGTGGAGATAGAACACGTCGCCTGGGTACGCTTCACGTCCTGGTGGACGGCGCAGCAGCAGGGAGATCTGACGGTAGGCAACGGCCTGCTTGGACAGGTCATCGTAAACGATCAGTGCGTCTTCGCCGCGGTCACGGAAGAACTCGCCCATGGTGCAACCGGCGTATGGCGCCAGGAATTGCAGTGCGGCGGATTCCGAAGCACTGGCAACCACCACGATGGTGTTGGCCAGGGCGCCGTTTTCTTCCAGCTTGCGAACGATGTTGGCAACGGTGGAACGCTTCTGGCCGACAGCAACATAAACGCAGAAAATACCGGAGTCTTTCTGGTTGATGATGGCGTCGATGGCCATGGCGGTCTTGCCGATCTGACGGTCACCGATGATCAGCTCACGCTGGCCACGGCCGACCGGGATCATGGCGTCGACGGACTTGTAGCCAGTCTGTACAGGCTGGTCTACCGACTTACGCCAGATCACGCCTGGAGCAACTTTCTCGACCGCGTCGGTCTCGGTGTTGCCCAGAGGACCTTTGCCATCGATCGGGTTGCCCAGTGCGTCGACTACGCGGCCCAGCAGTTCCTTACCAACCGGAACTTCCAGGATGCGGCCGGTGCACTTGGCGCTCATGCCTTCGGCGAGGGTGTCATAGGCACCCAGGATCACTGCACCTACGGAGTCTTGCTCCAGGTTCAGGGCCATGCCGTAGACGCCGCCAGGGAACTCGATCATTTCGCCGTACATGACGTCGGCCAGACCGTGGATCCGCACGATACCGTCGGAAACCGAAACGACGGTACCTTCGTTACGGGCTTGGGAGCTCACATCGAGGTTGTCGATGCGGCCCTTGATGATTTCACTAATTTCGGAAGGATTGAGTTGCTGCATTGCTCTGCTGCCCCTTCAAACTCAAGATTTCAATGCTTCGGCCAGTTTCGCGATTTTGCCGCGAACAGAGCCATCGATTACCAGGTCACCAGCGCGGATGACGACGCCGCCAATCAGGCTGGCATCCTCCGACGCGTGCAGGCGCACTTCCTGGCCTAACCGTGCACTGAGAACCTTGGCGAGTTTGTCTTGCTGTTCTTGGTTCAACGCGAAGGCACTGGTGACTTCCACGTCCACGGATTTCTCTTGCTCGGCCTTGTACAGGTCGAACAGAGCGGCAATCTCCGGCAGAAGCAGGAGACGGTCGTTTTCCGCGGCAACATGAATGAAATTCTGTGCCTGTGCATTGAACTTGTCACCGCACACGTCAATGAACGTGGCGGCCTTTTCTGCGCTCGTCAGTCGCGGGGCCTTGAGCAGGCGCTGCATGGTGTCGTCTTGCGACACCGCAGCAGCCAGGCCGAGCATGGCTGACCAATTGGCCAGTTGCTGATGGGCCTGGGCATGCTCAAAGGCAGCCTTAGCGTAAGGTCGGGCCAACGTGGTCAGTTCTGCCATGATCGCCCTCGCTTAAATTTCAGCGGCCAGTTTGTTAACCAGCTCCGCATGCGCGTTTTGATCGATTGTGGCGCCAAGGATCTTTTCAGCACCGCCAACGGTCAGGGCACCCACTTGGGCACGCAGGGCGTCTTTGGCACTGTTCAGTTCCTGTTCGATCTCGGCCAGAGCCTGAGCCTTCACACGGTCAGCTTCGACGCGGGCCTGTTCACGGGCTTCCTCGACAAGCTGAGCAGCGCGTTTCTTGCTTTGCTCAATGATTTCGGCTGCCTGTGCTTTAGCTTCACGCAGTTGCTGACCCGCTTTCTCTTGGGCCAGCTCCAGGTCGCGAGCTGCGCGGTTGGCAGCGTCCAAGCCGTCAGCAATCTTCTTTTGGCGCTCTTGCAGAGCAGTGATGACCGGAGGCCATACATACTTCATGCAGAAGAGTACAAAAATCAGAAAAGCAACGGATTGGCCAATCAGGGTTGCATTAATGTTCACGCCAACACCTCGCTCGGTCTTAATTCATACAGCCATCAACTCGTGGATACGAGTGATTAGCCGGCGATCTGACCAACGAACGGATTCGCGAAGGTGAAGAACAGAGCGATACCAACACCGATCATGGTTACGGCGTCGAGCAGACCGGCAACGATGAACATTTTGACCTGCAGCATCGGAACCATCTCAGGCTGACGAGCAGCGCCTTCCAGGAATTTGCCGCCCAGCAGGCCGAAACCAATGGCGGTACCCAGAGCACCCAGGCCGATCAGCAGAGCAACAGCGATAGCGGTCAGACCAACTACAGTTTCCATCTTTCCTCCCGACTTTTACGTCGTATTGGTTAGGTTTTTAGTTTGAAGCGGTAAAACAAATCGTTTGGAACAGCTGCCCTTGCGGACTTTTAAAGCCCTCCCCCCAAACGAGCGGGGAAGGCTATCAGACACGCCAGGCGGTCTTAATGGTTATCTTCGTGAGCCATCGACAGGTAGACGATGGTAAGCATCATGAAGATGAAAGCTTGCAGGGTGATGATCAGGATGTGGAACACAGCCCACGCCCACTGCAGCACCACACCCAGGCCGCTCAGCCACAGAAGGCCGGAGCCGAACATCACGGCGATCAGGATGAACACCAGCTCGCCGGCGTACATGTTGCCGAACAGTCGCAGCGCCAGCGAGATCGGCTTGGCGATCAGGGTGACGAACTCGAGCAGGAAGTTGACCGGAATCAGCAGGATCTGCACGAAGATGTTCTTGCTGCCGAACGGGTGCAGGGTCAGCTCACCGATGAAGCCGCCCAGGCCCTTGACCTTGATGCTGTAGAAGATGATCAGGGCGAACACGCAGAAGGCCATTGCCAGCGTCGCGTTCGGGTCGGTGGTCGACACGGCGCGGAACGGAATGTGCGGATCACCGGAAATCAGGATGGCCAGCTGAGGAATCCAGTCGACCGGTACCAGGTCGACGGCGTTCATCAGGAATACCCAGACGAAGATGGTCAGTGCCAGCGGCGCAATCACCGGGCTACGGCCGTGGAAGGAGTCCTTCACGCTGCCGTTGACGAAATCGACCATCACTTCGACGAAGTTCTGCAGACCGCCAGGCTGGCCGGAGGTCGCCTTCTTCGCCGCCATGCGGAAGATGAACAGGAAGATCAGACCCAGCGCGACGGACCAACCCAGGGTGTCCAGGTGGAACGCCCAGAAGCCCATTGCCTTGGCTTCTGCAGCCGAATGGGCGAAGCCCCAGCTGCCGTCTGGTAGTTGACCGTAGGTCAGGTTCTGCAAGTGGTGCTGGATATAGCCCGAAGCGGTTTCTGCTGCCATGGTTGCCTCAAACGCCCTAAGGTCTCGAAAGTCTTTTATTCATCAGCAGGGGCGCAAACCAGCTGACCAAAAGGGTCAACACGAAGACGCCGAAGACTGCTAACGGCGCCAGTGGCTTCACTCCTGCGAAGGTCAGTGCGAACAGCACTGCCGTCAAAATCATCTTGCCGGCCTCGCCTGCGTAAAACGACTTGACGATGGCCTGCGCCGCCCGGGCTCCGCTAAAGCGAAAAGCCTTCCAGGCGAAATACATATTCGGCAGCCAGGCAATCAAACCTCCGCAGAGACCTGAATATCCACTGACTGCCCCTTTCCACTGCCACAACACCAATGTTGCCAGCAGCAGCACGACAAATTGAGCCAGCAGTACCGGAAAAACCGCCCAGCGATGGAAAGGCAGGCGGTTTGGCGTGCGGATTTCCATCACAACTGCTCCTCAGAAGTCGACCAACAAGTCAGTAACGACTTGGCATAAATTGTGCCGACAAAATGCGCGCAGAGTATAGGGGTGGATTAACCCCTATTCAACTCTTGGGTAGTGATTTCCGACTGCGCGCTACAACTGGAATTGTTTCAGCGGATGTGAGCAAGGACGCCCTGCAACTCGTCGAGCGAGTTATAGCGAATAACCAGCTGGCCTTTTCCCTTGTTTCCGTGACGAATCTGCACCGCGGAGCCCAGGCGCTCTGCGAGCCTCTGTTCAAGGCGCTCGATATCCGGATCAGGTTTGCTCGGTTCTACCGGGTCAGGTTTGCCACTGAGCCACTGGCGCACCAGTGCCTCGGTTTGGCGCACGGTAAGCCCGCGTGCGACAACATGACGCGCCCCTTCTTCCTGGCGATCTTCTTCAAGACCGAGCAAAGCACGTGCGTGGCCCATCTCCAGATCACCATGGGCAAGCATGGTCTTGATCGCTTCAGGCAGCGAGATCAGGCGCAGCAGATTGGCCACGGTAACCCGCGACTTGCCCACGGCATCGGCTACCTGCTGCTGGGTCAGTTCGAACTCCTGTTGCAGGCGCTGCAGGGCCAGGGCCTCTTCCAACGGGTTGAGGTCCTCTCGCTGGATGTTCTCGATGAGGGCCATGGCGATGGCCGCTTCATCAGGCACTTCCCGCACCATCGCCGGGACGGTGTCCAGGCCAGCCTGCTGCGTGGCCCTCCAGCGGCGCTCACCGGCAATGATCTCGTAGCGGTTGCCATCGATCGGGCGCACCACGATCGGCTGCATCACACCGTGCGTGCGAATCGAGTGCGCCAGTTCTTCCAGCGCCTGCGGATCCATGTCACGGCGCGGCTGGTATTTACCGCGCTGGATCAACTCGACCGGCAGGTGTTGCAGTTCTTTCTGGTCGATCTTGACAGCCTGCTCTTCGAGCGCGCTGACGGAAGGACCACTGAGCAGTGCATCCAACCCACGTCCGAGACCCCGTTTCTTAACGGCCATGCGGATTCCTTAAGTTGTTTGTGCAGTGCGTGATTGACGGCGTTGACGGCGAACCAGTTCCCCGGCCAGGGCCAGATAGGCCAGTGCGCCACGCGATTGCTTGTCGTAGGCCAGCGCCGGCATGCCAAAGCTCGGTGCCTCGGCCAAGCGGATGTTGCGCGGAATGACGGTATCGTAAAGCTGCTCGCCGAAGTGCTCCTTGAGCTGCGCCGATACATCGTTGTTCAGGCTAAGACGCGGGTCGTACATGGTGCGCAGCAGCCCTTCGATCTTCAGCTCCGGGTTCAGACGGGCGGCAATGCGCTTGATGTTATCCACAAGGTCGCTGAGACCTTCCAGTGCGTAATACTCGCACTGCATCGGGATGATCACACCATCGGAGGCGACCAGGGCATTGAGCGTCAGCATCGACAGCGACGGTGGGCAATCGATGAGGATGAAGTCGTAATTCTCGCGGATCGGCGCCAGGGCGTTGCGCAGGCGGCTCTCCTTGACCTGCATTTCCAGCAGCACCACTTCCGCGGCAGTCAGGTCGCGGTTGGCCGGCAGCAACTGGAAGCCACCATGCTCGGAGTAGTGCATGGCCTGGGCAAGGTCGCATTCCCCGATCAGCAGGTCGTAGACCGAGTGTTCGAGTTCGTGTTTGTCCACACCGCTGCCCATGGTGGCGTTGCCCTGCGGATCGAGGTCGATCAGCAGCACACGACGCTTGGTCGCAGCCAGCGATGCGGCGAGATTGATACAGGTGGTGGTTTTACCCACTCCACCTTTCTGGTTCGCGATTGCGAATACCTTAGCCATTGTTGCGTGTGTTCCCAGTCATGCCTTGCGGCGCAGTATCAGCAGATGGCGCTGGCCCTGGCAACCTGGAACGGTCAGGGCCTGCTCGCTTTCCACTGTGAAGTCTGCGGGCAATGCTACCAGTTCATCGGCAGGATGCAGCCCCTTCATTGCAAGCCATTGCGTCCCGGTGTCGCCCAAGTGGCGGGTCCAGTTGGTGAAGTTCTCCATGCTGCTGAAGGCGCGAGAGATGATGCCGCTGAACGGCTGTGCTGGCTGGAAGGCCTCGACCCGGCTGTGGATAACCGTGAGGTTGTCCAGTTTCAGCTCCATCTTCACCTGGGTGAGGAAGCGGGTTTTCTTGCCGTTGGCGTCCAGCACGGTTACGCGTTTGTGCGGATGCAGGATAGCCAATGGAATCCCGGGCATGCCACCGCCGCTGCCGACATCAAGCCAGCTATCGCGATCGCTGTGGATAAAACCCATTACGCTGAGGCTGTCCAGCAGATGGCGCGAAACCATCTCGTCCGGGTCGCGCACGGCCGTCAGGTTGTAGGCTTTGTTCCATTTGATCAACAGGGCCAGGTAGCCAAGCAGCCGTTCGTGCTGCTCGGCGCTCAGCTCGACACCGAGCTGGCGTGCACCTGTGGACAACTCTTCAGCGTGTTGCGGGGTGACCAGGGAACTCAAGCGCTTTGCTCCAATTCGCGGCCAGCGCCGCGTTTTTTCAGATGTATCAACAACAGGGAAATTGCCGCTGGTGTCACGCCAGGGATCCGCGAAGCCTGGCCCAGCGTCTGCGGGCGAGTCTGGCCGAGCTTGCCCTGGATTTCCTTGGACAGGCCGGAAATCGAGGTGTAGTCGATATCCACAGGCAGGCAGGTGTCTTCACTGGCACGCAGGCGAGCGATCTCGTCCTGCTGGCGATCGATGTAGCCAGCGTACTTGGTCTTGATTTCGACCTGTTCGGCAACCTGTGGATCGATCTGTTCGCCGCCGGTCGCTTCGATCAGCCCGGCGTAGTCCACTTCCGGTCGCGCCAGCAGGTTGAGCAGGCTGTATTCGTGGCTCAGCGGGGTACCGAACTTATCCACAACGGCCTGGCCCTGCGGTGTATTCGGGCGTACCCAGGTCGATTTCAAGCGCTGTTCCTCACGCTCGATGCCGTCACGCTTGGCGCAGAACGCGGCCCAGCGCTGGTCGTCGATCAGACCAAGCTCACGACCTTTCTCGGTCAGGCGCAAGTCGGCGTTGTCTTCGCGCAGGATCAACCGGTATTCGGCCCGCGAAGTGAACATGCGGTACGGCTCCTGGGTACCCAGGGTAATCAGGTCGTCGACCAACACTCCGATGTACGCCTCGTCACGGCGCGGGCACCAGCTTTCGCGGCCCTGCGCGCGCAGTGCGGCGTTGGTACCGGCCAGCAGGCCTTGGGCGCCGGCTTCTTCGTAACCGGTAGTGCCGTTGATCTGGCCAGCGAAGAACAAGCCACCGATAACCTTGGTCTCGAGGCTGTACTTGAGGTCACGCGGATCGAAGTAGTCGTATTCGATGGCATAGCCCGGGCGCACGATGTGCGCATTTTCCATACCGCGAATCGAGCGCACCAGCTCCAGCTGCACGTCAAACGGCAGCGAAGTGGAAATGCCGTTGGGGTACAGCTCATGGGTGGTCAGGCCTTCCGGCTCGATGAACACCTGATGGCTTTCCTTGTCGGCAAAGCGATGGATCTTGTCCTCGATCGACGGGCAGTAACGCGGGCCGACACCTTCGATGACGCCCGAGTACATCGGCGAACGGTCGAGGTTCGAAGCGATGATTTCGTGGGTACGCGCATTGGTGTGGGTAATCCAGCAGCTGACCTGACGCGGGTGCATCGCGGCGTTGCCCATGAACGACATGACCGGGATTGGTGTGTCGCCCGGCTGCTCGGTCATCACCGAAAAGTCCACCGAACGACCGTCGATACGCGGAGGTGTACCGGTTTTCAGACGACCGACGCGCAGCGGTAATTCACGCATGCGGTGGGCCAGGGCAATCGACGGTGGATCGCCAGCGCGGCCGCCGGAATGGTTCTGCAGGCCGATGTGGATAAGGCCACCCAGGAAAGTGCCGGTCGTGAGCACCACCGAATCGGCGAAGAACCGCAGCCCCATTTGCGTAACCACGCCTTTGACCTGGTCTTGCTCGACGATCAGGTCGTCACAGGACTGCTGGAATATCCACAGATTTGGCTGGTTTTCCAGGATTTCGCGAACCACGGCCTTGTAGATGGCGCGGTCGGCCTGTGCACGGGTGGCGCGAACAGCCGGGCCCTTGCGGTTGTTCAACACGCGAAACTGGATGCCGCTCTTGTCAGTGGCCAGTGCCATGGCACCGCCGAGCGCATCGATCTCTTTGACCAGATGGCTTTTACCGATGCCACCGATGGCCGGGTTGCAGCTCATGTGACCGAGGGTTTCCACGTTATGGGTCAGCAGCAGGGTTTTCACACCCATGCGTGCAGACGCAAGCGCAGCCTCGGTACCGGCATGGCCGCCGCCGATGACGATCACTTCAAAACGGGAAGGGAAATCCACCACGCACCTCGTGCCTGTTTTTGCGAATAGAGAAGGTAAGCGGACAAGTATAGGGACTTCACCCCCTCTAAAGAAACCTTTTGCGCAAATTTTGACCAGGCTGTGGATGAGTGGCTGATAACAGAAACTAGAGAGAAGAAATTTAAAAAAGCTTTGTTTTTATGTTTATTCTTATGCACGCACCAATCTGTGGATAACGTTCTACACCCCTCTGGATTCGCCATGTAGAAGAAAATTAAACCCTGTGGTTGGAGTGCCATGAGGGCTATGGATAACCGGATTTAGCCTGTGGATGAAATGCCTACTTACCCACAGGGCAGGTTTTCCTCAGAAAAAAAGCATGCTTATCAACGGAGCTGAAGCCGACTTTTCCACAGGGCTCATGAGCGCTTTTTCAGGCCGGTGATTAAAAAATCTGCAGCTACAAAACCCTGTCCGCGACGCACGAGCCCCAAATCTCAGGCAAAAAAAAGCCGCTCCAGGAAGAGCGGCGTGGTGAATGGTTTGGCTAAAAGCTACTTACCGATGCAGAAACTCGAGAAAATCCGCCCCAGCAGGTCATCCGAACTGAACGCGCCCGTGATTTCCCCCAGCGCGTGCTGGGCCTGGCGCAGGTCCTCAGCCAACAGCTCTCCGGCCCCCGCCAAGGTCAATTGCGCACGACCGTGCTCCAGATGAGCACTGGCCTGGCGCAGGGCATCGAGGTGCCGCCGGCGTGCGCTGAAGCCACTCTCTGCAGTCTGTTCATAACCCATGCAGGCTTTGAGGTGATCGCGTAACAGCAGCAAGCCCTGATCGTCACCTTTGGCGCTCAAGGTGATGGTTACATGACCGTCATCGCACTGTTCCAGCCCTACGGATTCGCCGCTGAGGTCGGCTTTGTTGCGAATCAGTGTGACCTTGCCCGGATCAGGCCTTTGATCAAGAAACTCCGGCCACAGGGCGAACGGATCACTGGCCTCAGGGGCGGTGGAGTCGACCACCAGCAACACTCTGTCGGCTTCGCCTATGGCCTTGAGTGCGCGCTCGACGCCTATCTTTTCCACATGGTCGTCGGTGTCGCGCAAACCGGCCGTATCGACGACGTGCAGCGGCATGCCATCGATGTGGATATGTTCACGCAGGATATCCCGCGTCGTACCTGCGATGTCGGTGACGATTGCCGCCTCACGACCGGCCAGTTGATTCAACAGGCTCGATTTGCCTGCATTCGGCCTGCCGGCGATCACCACCGTCATGCCGTCACGAAGCAGCGCACCCTGCCCGGCCTCACGCTGCACTGTGGACAACTCGGCACGCACTGAGTCGAGCATCGACAGGACGTGGCCATCGGCAAGAAAGTCGATTTCCTCCTCGGGGAAGTCGATCGCTGCCTCGACATAGATCCGCAGCGCGATCAGTGCTTCAGTCAGGCTGTGCACACGCTTGGAGAACTCCCCTTGCAACGAGCGCAGGGCGTTGCGTGCTGCCTGGCTGGAGCTGGCTTCGATCAGATCGGCAATCGCTTCGGCCTGGGCCAGGTCGAGCTTGTCGTTGAGAAACGCCCGCTCACTGAACTCACCCGGGCGGGCCAAGCGGCAACCCACCTGCACGCAGCGTTGCAACAGCATGTCCAGTACGACCGGGCCACCATGCCCCTGCAATTCGAGCACGTCCTCACCGGTGAACGAGTTGGGTCCGGGGAAGAACAGTGCAATACCTTCATCCAGCACCAGCCCTTCCTGGTCGCGGAATGGGCCGTAATGGGCATGGCGCGGTGTCAGTGTGCGGCCGGTTATGAGCTGGCCAGCCTTGGCCGCCAATGGTCCGGACAGCCTGACAATACCCACCCCTCCACGTCCTTGTGCGGTTGCGATGGCAGCGATGGTTTCACGCACAGTGTTCATGCTCGAAAGCCTCTACGACAAAAACGACAGATAGCAAAAACGCCCCCGAGGGGGCGTTTTTATTCACAGGCTAGCGCAGTAGCCCGTCAAGCAGCAGCTTTTTTGGTCGCTGCTTCAATACGGCGGGTGATGTACCACTGCTGCGAAATCGACAGGCAGTTGTTCACAACCCAGTACAGCACCAGGCCAGCCGGGAACCACAGGAAGAAGAAGGTGAAGATGATCGGCATCATTTTCATCACCTTGGCCTGCATCGGATCCGGCGGCGTCGGGTTCAGGCGCTGCTGGATGAACATGGTAGCGCCCATGATGATCGGCAGGATGAAGAACGGATCCTTGATCGACAGGTCGGTGATCCACAGCATCCATGGGGCCTGGCGCATCTCGACGCTTTCCAGCAGCACCCAGTACAGGGCCAGGAACACCGGCATCTGTACCAGGATCGGCAAGCATCCACCCAGTGGGTTGATCTTCTCTTTCTTGTACAGCTCCATCATCGCCTGGGACATCTTCTGGCGATCGTCACCAAAGCGTTCCTTCAGTGCGGCGAGCTTCGGCGCCACGGCACGCATGCGCGCCATCGAGCGGTAGCTGGCGGCCGACAGCGGGAAGAACAGGCCCTTGATGAGCATGGTCAGGACAATGATCGACCAGCCCCAGTTACCCAGCAGGCTGTGGATATGTTGCAGCAACCAGAAGATCGGCTGGGCAATGAACCACAGGAAGCCGTAATCGACGGTCAGTTCCAGGCCTGGGGACAATTCCTTGAGCTTGGACTGGATCTTCGGGCCGGCATACAGCATGGCGCTGGTTTCGGCCTTGCCGCCAGCCGGTACGCTGATGGCCGGGCCGGTGTAGCCGATGATGTAGTTGCCCTGGCTGTCCTTGCGGGTCTGGACGACATTGTTGTCCGACTTGGCAGGGATCCAGGCAGTTACGAAGTAGTGCTGCAGCCAGGCAACCCAGCCGCCAGACACATTTTCTTTCAAACTACCTTTGTCGATGTCCTTCATCGACACTTTCTTGTACGGCTCGCCAGCTGTCCACAGGGCAGCACCCAGGTAGGTGGCGGTACCGGTGGCGGTGCTCGAGGACGGATCACCACTGGCGTCACGCTTGAGCTGGGCAAACATGTTGCCGCTCCAGGCCTGGCCGCTCTGGTTGTCGATCAGGTAGCTGACGGACAGGTCGTACTCACCGCGCTTGAAGCTGAAGCGCTTGATGTAGTTCACACCGTTGTCGCTGAACTTCAGGTCGACCACCAGTTGTTCCTGGCCATCAGCCAGCTGGAAGGACTTCTGCTCTGCGGCGTACAGCGGACGGCCGGTGGAGCGCGCATCCGGGCCGTTGGCACCGGTCAGGCCGCTCTGGGCCAGATATACGCGCTCGCCACCGTTGTCGAACAGCTGGAACGGAATGTCCGGATGATCCTGGCGACGCGGGTACTTCGGCAGGTTCAGCTGGACGATGTCACCGCCGACTGGATCGATAGCCAGTTCCAGGACATCGGTCTTGACCCGGATGAGATCCTTGCTGAGTGCAACAGGTGCCAGTTCGGCAGGGCTCGACTCGGCGTTGGCGCTCGGTACATCGGCGCTGGCGCCGTTGTTAGCGGCCGGTACGCCATCGGGCAGGCCCGGAGCAACAGTGCTGGCAGCAGTATTCTGAGTCGGCAAGGCAGCCTGGCCGTAGTCATCGTTCCACTTCAGGACCATGACGTAGGACACGATTGCCAGGGCGGCGATCAGGATCGTGCGTTTAATATCCATGATTACTCGGCTATCGAAGAAGTTCGGGAGGAAGGCGCGGGGGGAACGGGATCGAAACCGCCGTCGTTCCACGGATGACAACGCCCCAGGCGACGAACGGTTAGCCACCCGCCACGCAAGAGGCCATGGGTTTCTATGGCTTCCAACGCATAACAGGAGCAACTGGGGTAGAAACGACAGTGGCTGGCCATCAGAGGACTGATGGCATAACGGTAAAACTGGATCGGAACGAGTGCCAGTTTACGCATCTTGGCTGTCTACCCCTGCGGAATCGGCGTTAGCCGCTGGAGTGGGCCGGCTGCGCGCCAGGCGTTTCCAGAGCTTGCCAAAGTGTTGGTGCAATTCCGGGTTTTCTATCTCACCCAATCCCTTGCGCGCGACGATCACTATGTCCAGGCCAGCGAGCATTTGCTGGTGCAGACGGAAGGAATCGCGCATCAAGCGCTTGAGGCGATTGCGTTGAACGGCAAGCTTGACGCTCTTCTTGCCAATCACCAAGCCAAGGCGTGGATGATCGAGACCGTTCTCGCGAGCAAGGATCAGCAGGTTTTTCCCTGGAACCTTGCCGGTTGGGGAGTCGAAGACCGCTTTGAAATGCCGGGGTGTAAGCAGTCGCTTTTCCCGACTGAAGTCCTGACTCACCACCTTTGCCGAAAGATCAAATGGCCAGACGCTTACGGCCTTTGGCACGACGACGCGACAGAACAGCACGGCCGTTCTTGGTAGCCATACGGGCACGGAAGCCGTGGGTGCGAGCGCGCTTGATGGTGCTTGGTTGGAAAGTACGTTTCATGGCGTGTTACCTGGTTTGTCGACAACGGGCCGGAATGGCCCCCTTTTTAAGAGATCGGCGATTCTAGAGAAAGCAAGCCAATAGGTCAATTTCCAACCAGCCTTTCCTTATGGAAGGTGCTTTCAGCGATCGAGCGGGGCGGCGTCTGGTCGGGCAGGCAAACGGATGACAAAACTAAAAAAAAGAAGAGACATATAAAAAGCTTTTCTGAATAACTTATAAATCTTAGGTGGATAAGTTTCTGTGGATAACCTTCTGCAGGCCAAAGATTACGGGCTGTACAGCGATCAGAAACATTGTCCACAACCCGTGCTGCGCTTGTGCTGGGCCTGCGTACAGCCTGTGGATGAAAAGGCTCATTATCCACAGGTGAGTTATCAACAGATCTTGACCCGGGGTTGTGCATAGCCCTTATGGTGGGTTATCCACAGAGCTTATTCACAGTCCTTCAGGGCCGTTTTGGTCGCTAAATGGCTGTTTTGCCATGGCTCATAATGTTTCCACATGTGGATAACTGATCGCTTGACCGGTACAATGGCCGTTTGTTTTTGCCTCATCCGGCTTTCAAACTCAGGGGATATCCGTGTCAGTGGAACTTTGGCAGCAGTGCGTGGAGCTTCTGCGCGATGAACTGCCTGCCCAGCAATTCAACACCTGGATCCGTCCGCTACAGGTCGAAGCCGAAGGCGACGAGTTGCGCGTGTATGCGCCTAACCGTTTCGTTCTCGATTGGGTGAATGAAAAGTACCTCGGCCGTCTGCTCGAACTGTTGGGTGAGAACGGTAGCGGCATCGCGCCTGCCCTTTCCTTATTAATAGGTAGCCGTCGCAGCTCCGCACCGCGGGCCGCGCCCAATGCCCCGGTCAGCGCTGCAATGGCTGCGTCCCTTGCGCAGAGCCACGCGCAGCCAGCAGCCGCGCCAGTCATGGCTGTTGCTGACCCGGTCTCGGTGCCCACTGCTGAACCTGCGCAGGCCACCGACATGGCCGAGGCGTCGTCGCGTGGCAGCTATGATTCGATGGCGGACAGCGCTCCGGCACCTGTCGCGCCGGGGCGTACCGAACAGCGCAACGTTCAGGTGGAGGGTGCGCTCAAGCACACCAGTTATCTGAACCGTACGTTCACCTTCGAAACCTTTGTCGAAGGTAAATCGAACCAGTTGGCCCGGGCAGCCGCCTGGCAGGTTGCCGACAACCCGAAGCATGGCTACAACCCACTGTTCCTTTACGGTGGCGTGGGCCTGGGTAAAACGCACTTGATGCATGCTGTGGGTAACCACCTGCTGAAGAAGAACCCGAATGCCAAGGTGGTGTACCTGCATTCCGAGCGCTTCGTCGCGGACATGGTCAAGGCGTTGCAGCTCAACGCGATCAATGAGTTCAAGCGCTTCTACCGTTCGGTCGATGCGCTGCTGATCGACGATATCCAGTTCTTCGCCCGCAAGGAGCGTTCACAGGAGGAGTTTTTCCACACCTTCAACGCATTGCTCGAAGGTGGCCAGCAGGTGATTCTCACCAGTGACCGCTACCCGAAGGAAATCGAAGGTCTGGAAGAGCGACTGAAGTCGCGTTTCGGCTGGGGGCTGACGGTGGCTGTGGAGCCGCCGGAGCTGGAGACCCGCGTGGCGATCCTGATGAAGAAGGCCGACCAGGCCAAGGTCGAGTTGCCGCACGATGCCGCTTTCTTCATCGCTCAGCGTATTCGCTCCAACGTACGTGAGCTTGAAGGGGCATTGAAGCGCGTCATCGCCCACTCGCACTTCATGGGCCGCGACATCACCATCGAGCTGATTCGCGAGTCGCTGAAGGACCTGCTGGCGCTGCAAGACAAGCTGGTGAGTGTGGATAACATTCAGCGCACCGTGGCCGAGTACTACAAGATCAAGATCTCCGATCTGTTGTCCAAGCGCCGTTCGCGCTCTGTAGCGCGCCCGCGTCAGGTGGCCATGGCGTTGTCCAAGGAGCTGACCAACCACAGTCTGCCGGAGATCGGCGACATGTTTGGCGGCCGTGACCACACCACCGTGCTGCACGCTTGCCGCAAGATCAACGAACTGAAGGAATCCGACGCGGACATCCGCGAGGACTACAAGAACCTGCTGCGCACGCTCACCACCTGATGGCCGCCAGCGCAGCTAATTGAAGGCAAGGGACTAGACCATGCATTTCACCATTCAACGCGAAGCCCTGTTGAAACCCCTGCAACTGGTCGCCGGTGTCGTCGAGCGCCGTCAGACCTTGCCGGTCCTGTCCAACGTACTGCTGGTCGTGCAAGGCCAGCAGCTGTCGTTGACCGGTACCGACCTGGAAGTCGAACTGGTAGGCCGCGTCCAACTGGAAGAGCCGGCCGAGCCTGGCGAAATCACTGTCCCGGCGCGCAAGCTGATGGACATCTGCAAAAGCCTGCCGAACGACGTTCTGATCGATATCAAGGTCGACGAACAGAAGCTGTTGGTCAAGGCCGGCCGTAGCCGTTTCACCCTGTCGACCCTGCCAGCCAACGACTTCCCCACTGTGGAAGAAGGCCCAGGTTCGCTGACCTGCAACCTTGAGCAGAGCAAACTGCGTCGTTTGATCGAGCGCACCAGCTTCGCCATGGCTCAGCAGGATGTACGTTACTACCTCAACGGTATGCTGCTCGAAGTGTCGCGTAATACCTTGCGTGCCGTGTCTACCGATGGGCATCGTCTGGCGCTGTGCTCCATGAGCGCAGCCATCGAGCAGGATGAGCGTCATCAGGTCATCGTGCCACGTAAAGGTATCCTCGAGCTGGCGCGCCTGCTCACCGACCCGGAAGGCATGGTCAGCATCGTCCTGGGCCAGCACCACATCCGTGCGAACACAGGCGAGTTCACCTTCACGTCCAAGCTGGTCGATGGCAAGTTCCCTGACTATGAGCGTGTACTGCCCAAGGGTGGTGACAAGCTGGTCATCGGCGATCGCCAGGCCTTGCGTGAAGCGTTCAGCCGTACCGCAATCCTTTCCAACGAAAAGTACCGCGGTATCCGCCTTCAGTTGGCTGCCGGTCAGTTGAAAATCCAGGCAAACAACCCGGAACAGGAAGAGGCGGAAGAAGAGATCAGCGTGGACTATGACGGTGCATCGCTTGAGATTGGCTTCAACGTCAGTTACCTGCTGGACGTATTGGGTGTGATGACAACGGAACAGGTTCGCCTGATTCTCTCCGATTCCAATAGCAGTGCTCTGCTGCAGGAAGCCGGCAATGACGACTCGTCTTACGTTGTCATGCCGATGCGCCTGTAACTTGTAGCAGGCCAAATGTCCCTTCGACGTATCATGGTCACCGCGGTGCGCAACCTGCACCCGGTGACCCTCTCACCCTCCCCCCGCATCAATATCCTCTACGGCGCCAACGGCAGCGGCAAGACCAGTGTGCTGGAAGCTGTGCATTTGCTCGGGTTGGCCAGATCGTTTCGCAGTACCCGACTCAATCCCGTCATTCAGTACGAGCAGGCTGCGTGTACGGTTTTCGGCGAAGTACAGTTGGGCAAAGGCGGCACCAGCAACTTGGGTGTGTCGCGCGAGCGGGCGGGCGACTTCACTATCCGTATCGATGGGCAGAATGCCAAGAGCGCCGCGCAGCTTGCAGAACTACTGCCCCTGCAGCTCATCAACCCAGACAGTTTCAGGTTGCTTGAAGGCGCGCCGAAGATCCGTCGCCAGTTTCTGGATTGGGGAGTGTTCCACGTGGAACCTCGCTTCATGCCAGCTTGGCAGCGTCTGCAGAAGGCGTTGCGGCAGCGGAACTCATGGTTGCGGCATGGTACACTTGACCCAGCTTCGCAAGCCGCCTGGGACCGGGAATTGTGCCTGGCCAGCGCGGAAATAGATGAATACCGTCGCAACTACATCAAGGCCTTGAAGCCCGTCTTCGAGCAAACCCTGAGCGAACTGGTCGAGCTGGACGGGTTGACCCTTAGCTACTACCGAGGCTGGGACAAGGACCGGGAACTCAACGAAGTACTCGCCTCTTCTCTCCTTCGCGATCAGCAGATGGGCCATACCCAGGCCGGTCCGCAGCGTGCTGATCTGCGTCTTCGTCTGGCTGCCAACAACGCAGCCGACATCTTGTCGCGTGGTCAGCAAAAGCTGGTGGTTTGTGCATTGCGCATCGCCCAAGGCCACCTCGTTAGTCAGGCTCGCCGCGGCCACTGTATTTATCTGGTGGATGACTTGCCGTCCGAGTTGGACGACCAGCATCGCCGTGCACTGTGCCGCTTGCTAGAAGAATTACGCTGCCAGGTGTTTATCACCTGTGTAGATCACGAATTACTGAGGGAAGGCTGGCAGACGGAAACGCCAGTTGCTTTGTTCCACGTGGAACAAGGCCGTATCACCCAGACCCACGACCATCGGGAGTGAAGGCATGAGCGAAAATCAAACGTACGACTCTTCAAGCATCAAGGTGCTGAAAGGTTTGGATGCCGTGCGCAAGCGTCCCGGCATGTACATTGGCGACACCGATGACGGTAGCGGCCTGCACCACATGGTCTTCGAAGTGGTCGACAACTCGATCGACGAAGCCCTCGCCGGGCACTGCGATGACATCACCGTCATCATCCACACCGATGAATCCATCAGTGTGCGCGACAACGGTCGCGGCATTCCGGTCGACGTGCATAAAGAAGAAGGCGTTTCTGCAGCCGAGGTCATCATGACCGTGCTGCACGCCGGCGGTAAATTTGATGATAACTCCTACAAAGTTTCCGGCGGTCTGCACGGTGTAGGTGTTTCGGTAGTAAACGCCCTTTCGGAAAAGCTGGTGCTTACCGTTCGCCGTAGCGGCAAGATCTGGGAGCAGACCTACGTTCATGGTGTTCCACAGGCGCCGATGGCCGTTGTGGGCGAAAGCGAAACCACCGGCACCCATATTCATTTCAAGCCTTCGGCCGAGACCTTCAAGAATATTCACTTCAGCTGGGACATCCTGGCCAAGCGTATTCGTGAACTGTCCTTCCTGAACTCTGGCGTTGGCATCCTGCTTAAAGACGAGCGCTCGGGCAAAGAAGAGTTCTTCAAATACGAAGGCGGCCTGCGTGCATTCGTTGAATACCTGAACACCAACAAGACTCCGGTCAACTCCCAGGTGTTCCATTTCAACGTCCAGCGTGAAGATGGCGTGGGTGTTGAAGTTGCCCTGCAGTGGAACGACAGCTTCAACGAAAACCTGCTGTGCTTCACCAACAACATTCCGCAGCGCGATGGCGGTACCCACCTGGTTGGTTTCCGCTCTTCGCTGACCCGTAGCCTGAACAGCTACATCGAGCAGGAAGGCCTGGCCAAGAAGAACAAGGTTTCCACCACCGGTGACGATGCTCGTGAAGGCCTGACCGCGATTATTTCGGTCAAGGTGCCGGATCCGAAGTTCAGTTCGCAGACCAAGGACAAGCTGGTTTCCTCGGAGGTGAAAACCGCCGTGGAACAGGAAATGAACAAATACTTCGCCGACTTCCTGTTGGAAAACCCCAACGAAGCCAAAGCGGTAGTCGGCAAGATGATCGACGCTGCCCGTGCCCGTGAAGCGGCGCGCAAAGCGCGTGAAATGACTCGCCGTAAAGGCGCGCTGGATATCGCGGGCTTGCCGGGCAAACTGGCGGACTGCCAGGAGAAGGACCCTGCCCTTTCCGAACTGTACCTGGTGGAGGGTGACTCCGCAGGTGGCTCGGCCAAGCAAGGTCGTAACCGTCGTACCCAGGCGATCCTGCCGCTGAAGGGCAAGATTCTCAACGTCGAGAAAGCACGCTTCGACAAGATGATCTCCTCCCAGGAAGTGGGCACACTGATCACCGCACTGGGCTGTGGCATCGGCCGCGAAGAGTACAACATCGACAAACTGCGCTATCACAACATCATCATCATGACCGATGCTGACGTTGACGGTTCGCACATCCGTACCCTGCTGCTGACCTTCTTCTTCCGTCAGCTGCCAGAGCTGGTCGAGCGTGGCTACATCTACATTGCCCAGCCACCGCTGTACAAGGTGAAGAAAGGCAAGCAGGAGCAGTACATCAAGGACGACGAGGCCATGGAAGAATACATGACCCAGTCGGCCCTCGAAGATGCCAGCCTGCACCTGGATGAGTCTGCGCCGGCCGTTTCCGGCGTTCAGCTGGAGGTTTTGGTCAACGAGTTCCGTGGTGTGATGAAGACCCTCAAGCGTTTGTCTCGCTTGTACCCGGAAGAGTTGACCGAGCACTTCATCTACCTGCCGGAAGTTACCCTGGAGCAATTGGGCGACCATGCCGTCATGGAGAACTGGTTGGCCAAACTGCAGGAGCGCCTGAGCAACAGCCAGAAGTCTGGCCTGATGTACAAGGCCACCCTGCGCGAGGACAAGGAGCGCAATGTGTGGCTGCCTGAAGTGGAAATCACCTCGCACGGCCTGGCCAGCTACATCACCTTCAACCGCGATTTCTTCGGCAGCAACGACTATCGCACGGTGGTCAACATTGGCTCCAAGTTGTCGAGCCTGCTGGGTGAAGGTGCTTACGTACAGCGCGGTGAGCGTCGCAAGGCGATCGTCGAGTTCAAGGAAGGCCTGGATTGGCTGATGAACGAGACCACCAAGCGTCACACCATCCAGCGATACAAAGGGCTGGGTGAGATGAACCCGGACCAGTTGTGGGAAACCACCATGGACCCAACTGTACGTCGCATGCTCAAGGTCACCATCGAAGACGCGATTGCCGCCGATCAGATCTTCAACACCTTGATGGGTGACGCGGTTGAGCCTCGCCGCGACTTCATCGAAAGCAACGCGCTGTCGGTTTCTAACCTGGACTTCTGATCAGGTTGTTCTCACTAAAAAGCCCGCGCAAGCGGGCTTTTTGGTTTGGGCTGTCATTCAATCGTCCTGAGCTTCACGTGCACTGACCTCAGCTGATCTTTTTCATGCGCGAGTGTAAGTGACGCCTCTGCACGCATGACAAGTTGCTCCCCATGCCTGATGCAACTCTGCTTGAAAAGCGCGGGGTTTATCTGGGCCAGGCTGACAAGTGCCTTGAGCAACCGAAGGTCGACTTCTAGAAGAGCGGCGCCGTCTCTGCTGATAGGGGCAAAAAAATCGTCGAACAAATCGTCCACCGTCAACCCTCGCAGGTGGACCCACTCGCAGCTTTTTTCCTGGTCCGGTTCGCAAGCGTGTGCTTTGCCCCAGTACGTCAAAGTTCTAAGGCCTCTGCCAATCACATCAATAGCGGTGCCCGGATCATTGACCGCTGGTGACAACGCGCGGGATGCGATTTCCGATAGCACGCATAGCCCAAACCTCGGGTCATGTTCAAAGGTTCTTCGGGTGCCTATGGTCAACGTCGCCAGCGTGCCCTTGAGGCTTTGCTCATCAGGATGCTTGTCACTCAAAGGCACAATGCGAGCGACCGGCATACCGATGTGGACAAAACTACCTGGGAGAACTTCCACATAGATCCGGATCTGTAGCGCTTTGGAAATGGCGCCCAAGGCTTGCACATCGATATGTTGGACGTAGCCAGTCTGGTTGCTGGCAATGGTTTGCGCGGACAGCGGTAGTACAAGGTCTACCGGGTACGCTGAGCCTCCCAGATAGGGCCAGCGAATGCGATGAGCCATGGCCTCTATCGCCGCCTTTTCCACACGGTCAATGGTTTCTCCAACCCGTCCGAGTTTGGAAAGGTGGTCTATCCAGCGCAGCAGTGTGTAAATGATCAGCGTCACGACAGCTAGCGTCACCGCAAAAAGCACGACTCGGCCCTGGCTTCCATAGAGGCCGGTACTCAGGGCAATGATGCCAACCAGGCTGAAGAGAAACGAACCGATGAATGTGGCCAGCGCGTTCTGGGTCGTGGTGTCTTCCATGACCAGCGTTGTGGCACGCGGGGTCACCCCGCTACTTGCGGCCCCGTAGGCGGTGACCATCGTGCTCAATGAGAAGGTGGTCACAGCCAGCATGCTGGAGGCAATGATCCCGAGAATCTTGTCCACTGCATCTGCGCCGATGCGCGCTGGCAAGGTTTGCGGGATGAAGTCTCTGAACAGGATGGCAAGCAATGCAGTCGCCACACCCAGAATGGAGAACAGAGAGGCTCTGAACCAGAGTCGCTTGGTGAGTTGACCCGCTACCCAACGCCAACGCGCAATCATGTGCAGTACCTTCAAGAGACTGATCGAATAGTTAACAGACTAGAAGTTTCAATCCACAACCCAGCAAAAAACCCGCGCAAGCGGGCTTTTTGTTGGCGGCTGGTTTTATACGGCCTTAGTAACCGCTGAGGATGTTTACGATCACCCCGGAAGCAATGGCCACCAGCACGTAGTCGCCGTTGACGTACAACCAACGGTGGTCGCGGGGCGGCGGCGAGAGGTGCCGGGCGCGCCAGTCGGTCACCCAGTAACGGTCATTGCGATAGTGCGGGTCTACCACATGGCCGCGCTTCCATTGCTGGTGAGGTACCGGCATCCCCGGTTGTGGACGGAAGTTCGGATTACGGTAGGACTGAGCCTGGCCGTTGCCGGGTTTGCCATGTTGTTGCGGATGGCCTTGCTGCTTGCTCTGCTGCGGATGACCTTGGCCCTGATGCGAGCGGTCGCCATCGTGCCCTTGAGGCGGGCCGGGCTGGGCGAAGCTGGCCAGTGGTACGCTGAGCATCAAGGTAGCGCAGAGCACAGAGAGGGTTTTTTTCATCGTATGTCGATCCTTTGCATGTTCACGTCCGGCGGGTTTCAACGAGACGCCGATTACGGTTAATGCTTCAGACCGTGATTCGCGATGAGTAATCCCTGGCAAGAGGTAAAGGTCCGGTAAAGAATCGCCAAGCACTAAGCCGGATTCAGCCCCAGCGCTTTCAAGCGCCGATACAGCGTACGTTCACTCATCCCTAAGTGGCGCGCCAGTTCGCTACGCGGGCCCTGAAACTGTTCCAGCGCTTGTGCCAGATCACTCAGGTCGCTGCGAGCGCGCCCCTTGTTCGCACCGGTTGCGATTTGCGGGCCTACATCTTCCGGCAGATGCTCAGGCCGTATCAGCCCATCATCGGCAAACAGCCGCGCCCGTTCCAGGATGTTGCGCAGCTCGCGGATATTGCCTGGGAACGTATGCAGGGCCAATTGTTGAAGCGCAGCGTCAGTAAGGCTCGCGGCAGGTTTGCCTGCCATGCGTTGCAGCAGGCTCTGCGCAAGCAGCGGCAGATCCTCTACGCGTTCGCGCAAGGCAGGCAGGCGGATGGGAAAGCCACTGATGCGGTAATACAGGTCTTCCCGGAACGTACCCTCGGCAACCATCTGCTTGAGCGGTTTGTGTGTTGCAGACACCAGGCGGAAATCCGCATGCACGGTGCGCAGGCTGCCAACCGGGCGCAAGGTGCCGGATTCGATCAGGCGCAGCAATTTGACCTGCATCGCCAGTGGCACCTCACCAATCTCGTCGAGGAACAGCGTGCCGCCGTGGGCCGCTTCTGCCAGGCCGATCTTGCGCTGGTTGGCACCGGTAAAGGCTCCCTTCTCATAGCCGAACAGCTCGCTCTCGAACAGTGACTCGGTCAAGCCGGTGCAGTCGACCACCACCAAAGGGCCATTCGCCCGTGGGCTACCCATATGGATCGCCCGGGCGAAAAGCTCCTTGCCTGTACCGGATTCACCCTGGAGCAATACCGGGATCTGTGCGGGGGCCGCACGTTGCAGGCTGGCCAGTGCCGTTTTGAACGCTGGCGCCCGGCCGACCAGGCCCTGTTGTTGAGGTTGCGCCGAGGCCAGTGTGACCGTGGTCAGGCGTTCTACGAACGCCACCACCCTGCCCTGCTCATCGAGGATCGGCCGAAGTTCCACATCCACATGCTCAGGCCCGCGCGGGGTGTGATGAATGTGCAGTACCCGTTCCGGCAGCTTGCTGTCCCAGGCCTTGCGCATGGGGCAATGCTCACCGGCCTGGTCGCAAGGCACGGCGTAGTGATGGGAAACCCGGTGGCACTTCTCACCCAGTGGCGCACGGTCGTCACGGCCGAACTGCCGACGATAGGCGGCATTGGCTGCGAGGATGTTGTAGTCGGTGTCCAGCACGATGGTAGGCAACGCATCGTGTTCGAGGTAGGAAACCAGAGCTAGGATGAGGGGATGGGATTCAGGCATGACGGCACCGATTGGATAAGCCGTTGAGGGTAACAAGGACTGCCAAACACTGCCATTGGCTGACAGTCGACTGCCAGCGCAACTGCCACACCGGGCTGTCATGCGCCATCAGGGGCCGATTTCACTGGCCTTGGCACGGGTTAAACCCCTGGCATGCATCTTGATAAACCACCCGTCACTGCCTACGCCTCTAAAAGGCGGGGTGGATTATTTGGAGAACGTGATGATCATCGGCAACAACCTTCAGGTGGAAGCCTTTTTCGACGACGCCACCTCGACCATCAGCTACCTGGTACTGGACCGCGAGACCAACCAGTGTGCGTTGATCGACAGCGTACTGGACTATGACCCCAAGTCAGGCCGCACCTGCACCGAGTCTGCAGACCGTCTGATTGATCGGGTACAGAGCCTGGGCGCCAAGGTGCAGTGGATTCTGGAAACCCATGTACACGCCGACCACCTTTCAGCTGCGGCGTATCTCAAGGAAAAGCTCGGCGGCCACACCGCCATTGGCGCCGAGATCACCAAGGTACAGAAAGTCTTCGGCGACTTGTTCAACGCCGAGCCGGGCTTCGCCCGTGATGGCAGCCAGTTCGATGTGTTGCTCATGGACGAAGAAGGCTTTCGCATAGGTAACCTGCACGCCCGCTCGTTGCACACTCCTGGGCATACCCCCGCTTGCATGAGTTACTTGATAGAGGATGCGGGAGAAAAAGCACTGTTCGTGGGCGACACCCTGTTCATGCCCGACTACGGTACCGCACGCTGTGACTTCCCAGGCGCTGATGCTCGCACCTTGTACCAATCGATCCGCCGCCTGCTGGCCTTCCCTGACCAGACTCTGCTGTTCATGTGCCATGACTACCTGCCGGGCGGGCGTGACATGCGTTATGTCACCACCGTTGCCGAGCAGCGCGCCAGCAACATTCATGTTCACCAGGGCATCGATGAGGACAGCTTTGTCGCCATGCGTGAAGCGCGTGACAAGACCCTCGAGATGCCCGTCCTGATCCTGCCTTCGGTGCAGGTCAACATGCGCAGTGGCCATTTTCCGCAGCCGGAATCCAACGGCGTGAGCTACCTGAAGATCCCGTTGAACAAGCTCTGAGCGCCCTGCCCCATCATTAGAATTCCCAGGATTTACGCCATGCCTGCCTTGTTGTCCCCTGCTAATTCCGACCACCACAAGGTGGTCATCGTCGGTGCCGGCGCTGCCGGCATCGCCACTGCTTCCAGCCTCATCAGCCGCGACCCGTCACTGGATATCGCGGTGATCGACCCTGCCGACGTTCATTACTACCAGCCCGGCTGGACCATGGTCGGTGCGGGTGTGTTCAAGGCACCGAGCACCGCGCGCACCATGGCCTCGACCATCCCCCGTGGCGTGCGTTGGATCAAGGCGCGCGTGCAAGGGTTCGACCCGCTGGGCCAGCTGGTCATGCTCGAAGATGGTCGCACCATCAGCTATGAACAGCTGGTGGTCTGCCCCGGCCTCAAGCTCGATTGGGCTGCCATTGACGGGCTCAGTGATACCCTGGGGCGCAACGGCGTCACCTCGAACTACCGCTACGACCTGGCACCCTACACCTGGGAGCTTGTGCAGAACCTCAAGCAAGGCCGCGCCCTGTTCACTCAGCCGCCCATGCCGATCAAGTGCGCCGGTGCGCCGCAGAAGGCGCTGTACCTGTCCTGCGACCACTGGATGCGCCAGGGGCTGCTGGGCGATATCAAAGCCTGCTTCTTCAATGCCGGCGCAGTGCTGTTCGGTGTGCCCGATTACGTGCCGGCCCTGATGGCCTACATCGACAGGTACGGTGTGGACCTCAATTACAGCCACCGTTTGGCTGCAGTAGATGGCCCGAACAAGCGCGCCACCTTTGTCCGCACCTTTGCCGATGGCAGCACTGAAACCCGCACTGAAGCTTTCGACATGCTGCACGTGGTGCCGCCACAGGTTGCCCCGGACTTCATTCGTCAAAGCCCATTGGCCGATGCCGCTGGCTGGGTCGATGTCGACCCGCATACGCTGCGTCATCGCCAGTTTGCCAATGTCCATGCCCTTGGCGATGTGGCCAGCACCAGCAACGCCAAGACTGCGGCCGCTGCGCGCAAGCAGGCTCCGGTGGTTGCCAACAACGTGCTGGTGGCGCTGGGCAGGCTGGCTAACCTTGCCCAGTACGATGGCTACGGCTCCTGCCCGTTGACGGTCGAGCGCGGCAAGATCGTGCTTGCCGAGTTCACCTATGGCGGCAAGGTCGCGCCGAGCTTCCCGCGCTGGTTGCTGGATGGCCGCCAGCCGACGCGCCTGGCCTGGCTGCTCAAGGCGCGAGTGCTGCCGCCGCTGTACTGGCAAGGCATGCTGAAGGGACGAGAGTGGCTGGCACGCCCGCAACCGCTGGCGGCCGAGGCATCACGGTGATCGAACATCAACTGCTCGGTGCCGGGCTGGGCGCGATCATTGGCGCAGTGCTGGCGCTGACTGGCGCGGGGGGCGGCATCCTGGCGGTGCCGCTGCTGGTGTTTGGCCTTGGTCTGTCGATGGTCGAAGCTGCGCCTATTGGCCTTCTTGCCGTAGGTCTTGCCGCTGCCGTGGGGGCGATCCTCGGCTTGCGCCAAGGGCTGGTGCGTTATCGCGCCGCGCTGTTCATCGCCCTGATCGGCATCGCTGCTGCACCGCTCGGGCTGATGCTCGCCCATCGTCTGCCCGACACACCCTTGGCCCTGGTGTTCGCCGGCGTGCTGGTTTACGCATGCCTGCGTATCTGGCGCAAGGCTGCCAGCGAGTTGCGTGGCGAGGCCAACGAAGCCCACCGTTTCATCGAGCCGTGCGTGCTCAACCCGCTGCAGGGCCGTTTGCGCTGGACACTGCCCTGCGCGCGGGCGCTGGCCATGACCGGAGCGCTTTCGGGATTGTTGTCCGGCTTGTTGGGGGTGGGGGGTGGCTTCGTGATCATCCCTGCCTTGAACCGCTACACCAACCTGCGTATGAAGAGCATCGTCTCGACCTCGTTGGCGGTGATCGCCCTGGTGTCTACAGGTAGCGTGGTCAGTGCCAGCCTGGCCGGGGTTATGCACTGGCAGGTGGGCGCACCTTTTGCCGCGGGCGCGGTGCTTGGCCTGCTGCTGGCGCGGCCACTGGCGACGCGGCTGGCCGGGCCTCGCCTGCAGCAGCTGTTCTCGGTGGCCGGCTTTGCGGCTGCCCTGCTGCTGGCCAGCAAGGCGCTACTCGGCTAGCAGCTCGGCCTGTTCCTGCGCGCACAGCGCCAGCAGGTAATCCCAGACCACCCGCAGGCGTACCGACTTGTGCAATTCACGACGGGTGCATATCCAGTAGCTGCGCTGGATGGTTTCGCTGGGCAGTACGCGCACCAGTGTCGGGTCGTGGCGAGCCATGTAGTTGGGCAGCACGGCGATACCCAGGCCGGCGCGCGCAGCAGTTTGCTGGGCTATTACGCTGGTGCTGCGAAAAGCCACATTGGGCGCCCGGCAGAAGCTGTTGAGAAACAGCAGCTCCTGGCTGAACAGCAGGTCGTCGACGTAGCCGATCCAGCTGTGCCGGGCCAGATCTTCACGGTTGCGTAAAGGTGGCGCGCGGTCCAGGTAAGCCTGGCTGGCATAGAGGGCCAGGCGGTAGTCGGTGAGTTTGCGGGTAATCAGCAGGTCGGCACTGGGACGTTCCAGGTGAATGCTGATTTCCGCCTCGCGGTTGAGGATGCTGACAAAGCGAGGCACGGCCACCAGCTCCACTTCCAGGCCCGGATACCGATCGAACAGCGCATTCATGCGTGGGGTGAAGAACATGATGCCGATGCCTTCGGTGACCCCAAGGCGAATCTTGCCCAGCGGTGTGATGGCCTGGGTGATTTCTTCCTGCGCCAGCAACGCGACATTCTCCATGGCTTCGGCGTGCTTGAGCAGCGCCTGGCCGGAGGGCGTCAATTCGTAGCCCTGCGCGTGTTGCACGAACAGTGGGGTGCCCAGGCTTTTCTCGATGCTCTCGATATGCCGGGCAACCGTGCTATGGGTCGTGTTGAGACGCTTGGCAGCGCTGAGCAGGCGGCCACTGCGCTGCAACTCGAGGAAAAACCGCAGATCATTCCAGTCGAACATGCATCCTTTCCCTGTTTTTCGCTGTGCTAAAACGCACAACGGCTGCGCGAAATCTCGTGTTTCCTCAGCGAAATTAATCAATAAGATGTACGACGACAAGAATAAAAATCAGGCGCGAGGTTGCACATGCCATCAGCCGATTCTGTCTTCGACTACGTTATCGTGGGTGCCGGTCCTGCCGGTTGCCTGCTGGCCAATCGATTGTCCGCCGACCCGTCCCGCCGCGTGTTGCTGCTGGAAGCCGGGGGCCGCGACAATTACCCCTGGATTCACATCCCCGTCGGTTACCTTTACTGCATCGGCAACCCCCGCACTGACTGGTGCTTCAAGACCGAAGCGCAAAGCGGCCTGGGTGGTCGTAGCCTGGGTTATCCCCGGGGCAAGGTGCTGGGGGGCTGCTCATCGATCAACGGCATGATCTACATGCGTGGCCAGGCTGCGGACTATGACCATTGGGCCGAACAGGGCAATGACGGTTGGGCCTGGAAGGACGTGCTGCCGCTGTTCAAGGCCAGCGAAAATCACTTTGCAGGCAACAGTGATCACCATGGCGCCACTGGCGAATGGCGGGTGGAACGCCAGCGCTACAGTTGGCCGATCCTCGATGCCTTCCGTGACGCCGCCGAACAGAGCGGCATCGCCAAGGTCGATGACTTCAATACCGGCGACAACCAAGGCTGTGGATATTTTCAGGTCAACCAGCGCAGCGGTGTGCGCTGGAACGCATCCAAGGCTTTTTTACGACCTGTGCATAACCGTTCCAACCTCACCGTGCTGACCGGCGTGCAGGTTGACCAAGTGCTGCTGAACAACACCCGCGCCCGCGCAGTGAGAGCATTTTGGCAAGGCGCCTGGCACGAGTTCGCTGTGCGCCGCGAGATCATCCTGTGTGCAGGGGCGGTGGGTTCGCCCGGCATCCTGCAGCGCTCCGGCATTGGCCCGCGCACGTTGCTGGAAACGCTCGGCATCGGCGTACGGCACGATATGCCCGGTGTCGGTGGCAATCTGCAAGACCACCTGCAATTGCGCCTGATCTACCAGATCCGCAACACCAGAACGCTCAACCAGATGGCCAACAGCCTGTGGGGCAAGATGGGTATGGGCCTGCGTTATCTCTACGACCGCAGCGGCCCGCTGGCCATGGCGCCAAGCCAACTTGGGGCGTTCGTGCGGTCCAGCCCGGAGCAGGCCACCGCCAACTTGCAATACCACGTACAACCCCTGTCGCTGGAACGCTTCGGCGAGCCGCTGCACCGCTTCCCCGCCTTCACCGCTTCGGTGTGCAACCTGCGCCCGGCTAGCCGTGGGCGCATCGACATCCGTAGCTCGGACATGAACAGCGCGCCACTGATAGACCCCAACTACCTCAGTGACCCTCAAGACCTGCGCGTTGCCGCCGACGCCATCCGTATCACACGCCGCATCGTCCAGGCCCCTGCCCTCGCTGCTTTCGATCCGCAGGAATACCTGCCAGGCCCTGCCCTGCAGACCGAGGAAGACCTGTTCGAAGCGGCAGGCAAGATCGGCACCACCATCTTCCATCCGGTCGGGACCTGCCGTATGGGCAGCGGCCCGCTGGACGTTGTGGATAACCAGCTGCGTGTACGCGGCATCCCCGGCCTGCGCGTGGCGGATGCTTCAATCATGCCGCAGATCACCTCCGGCAATACCTGTTCACCCACCCTGATGATCGCCGAGAAGGCGGCCCAACTCATTCTCAAGGGAGCTGCTACCCAGACCTACCTGAACGAAGACGCGTTACCGACGCCCTGACCCGGGTGCGTGCAGTACCGGCGGCTTGCGGTCAGAAGCTGCCGACAGTGGAACAACAAGAATAATCACTGTGGCCTGCGGGCCGAGGACAGCAACGATGTCGGATTACATCCAAGAGCAGGGGGCGACGGCGAGCAGCCCAAGCCGTCGTGAAGAACGCAAGATCATTTTCGCGTCATCCCTCGGGACGGTTTTCGAGTGGTATGACTTTTTTCTCTACGGTGCGCTGGCGGCAGTGATCAGCAAGCAGTTCTTTGCTGGCGTCAACGACACCACCGCTTTCATCTTCGCCCTGATGGCATTCGCCGCCGGCTTCCTGGTACGGCCCTTCGGCGCGCTGGTGTTCGGCCGGCTGGGTGACATGATCGGGCGAAAATACACCTTCCTGATCACCATCGTGCTGATGGGCTTGTCCACCTTCGCCGTTGGTTTGCTGCCCACCTATGCAAGCATCGGCATTGCCGCGCCGATCATCCTGGTGGTACTGCGCATGCTGCAGGGGCTGGCACTGGGGGGCGAGTATGGTGGCGCGGCGACGTATGTGGCCGAACACGCACCGCCCGGCAAGCGCGGCTTCCACACGGGCTTCATCCAGTCCACTGCTACCCTCGGGCTGCTGCTGTCGTTGCTGGTGGTGCTGGGCAGCCGCTACATCACCGGCGATGAGTTCGAAACCTGGGGCTGGCGCTTGCCGTTCCTGCTGTCGATCGTGCTGCTGGGCATTTCCACCTGGATCCGCATGAGCATGCATGAGTCGCCGGCCTTCGTGAAAATGAAGGCCCAGGGCAAGATCAGCAAATCGCCAATCCGCGAGTCGTTCACCTCCTGGCCAAACCTCAAGGTGGTGCTTACCGCACTGTTCAGTATCAACGCCGGCCAGGCCGTGACGTTCTACACGGCGCAGTTCTACGTGCTGTTCTTCATGACCCAGATGCTCAAGATGGATCCGGCCCAGGCCAATACCTTGCTGATCATCAGCGTGGTGATCGGTGCGCCGTTCTTCGTGTTCTTCGGCTGGCTGTCCGACCGCATCGGCCGCAAGCCTATCCTGATGCTCGGCCTGCTGCTGGCCACGGTGTTGTACTTCCCGCTGTTCAAGGCCCTCAGCCACTACGCCAACCCGCAGATCGACGCAGCGAGCCGTCAGGCGCCGATCGTGGTCACCGCTGACCCGCAAGGTTGTACCTTCCAGTTCGACCCGGTCGGCAAGGCGCGTTTCGACAGCCCGTGCGACAAGGTCAAGACCTTCCTGGTCAAACAGGGCCTGCCGTACAGCTCGGTGAATGTGGCGGGCAGCCAAGTGGTGGTGAACATTGGCGACAAGACCATAAACGGGTTTGACGAAACAGCCATGCGCACAGCCATCGAGCAGGCGGGCTACCCGGCCAAGGCGGACCCGTCGCAGGTCAACCAGGTGATGGTGGTGGTGCTGATCGTTGCAATGATCCTGATCGCAACCATGACTTATGGCCCGCTGGCGGCGGTGATGGTGGAGCTGTTTCCGACGCGTATCCGCTACACCTCGATGTCGCTGCCCTACCACATTGGCAATGGCTGGTTTGGCGGTTTCCTGCCCACGGTTTCGTTCGCGCTGGTGGTGTACACCGGGGATATCTTCTACGGCTTGTGGTACCCGGTGCTGGTAACCGGGATCAGCCTGGTGGTGGGAATCTTCTGCCTGAAAGAAACCAAGGATGTGGATATCGACAAGGTCTGATGATGTCGTGAAGCCATAAAAAAAACCGGCTGTAAAAGCCGGTTTTCTTATGCCTCAAAAAAACTTATGCACGCTTTTCAGAAAAATGTCATACACAAAAATAAATAGGCAATTCATAGACTTAGCTATCAAACGAGGCATTTCATCCAAAAATTGCTAACACGTTATCCACAGATCGTCAGGCAATCTGCTCGTGTGGTTTTTCATCTACCGGTGGCAACGAGCCCAAGCGGCGCTGAGTCGCTTCGTTCCACGCCGCGGCACGGTCATTCAACTCTGCAATGGCACGCGGGCCGGTACCATTGGCATACATCGGCTCCCCGATGACCACCTCGATGGTGCCAGAGCGCTTGCCCCACCCTGACTTGGGCCAGTACTTGCCGGCGTTATGCGCGATCGGCAGCACGGGCAGCCCGGCATTTACCGCCAGCGCGGTACCGCCACGGGAAAACTTGCCCACGGTGCCAAAGGGTACCCGAGTACCTTCCGGGAAGATCAGCACCCAGACCTTCTGCTTGAGCAATTCGTCACCCTTGCTCGCCACCTGGCGCAAGGCTTCCTTGGGGTTGTCGCGGTTGATCGCGATCGGCCGCAGCATGGCCATGGCCCAGCCAAAGAACGGCACGTACAGCAGTTCACGCTTGAGCACCTGGCTCAATGGCGAGAAATAGGCTGACAGGAAGAACGTCTCCCAGGTGCTCTGGTGGTTGGACAGAATCACACAGGGCTCTTTGGGCACGTTCTCGGCACCGGTGACCTTGTAGTGGATACCCAGAATCACCCGCGCCAGCAGCACGGCAAAACGGCACCAGTAGACGTTGATGAAGCGGTAGCGCTTGTGGAACGGCAAAAATGGCGCGATAAAAAAGCTCAGCGAGCACCACAGCAGGGAACTGGTGCCCAGCAGCAGGTAAAAAAGAAAGATTCTGATCGCCCGCAGGATCGACATAGTGGCATGTACCGTTGCGGGCTTGCCCGCCTGATAAAAATGCGCCCTTGGGCGCATTGTTTAGATTAGTTCTCTGGCGATAGCTGCCAGATCGTCGAAAATCAGTGTGGTTTGCGCGACACCCTTTTCAAGCGTCCGCTCGCCTTTGCCGGTTTTCACCAGCACCGGTTGTGCACCGACGGCCAGGGCGGCCTCCAGGTCACCTTTACTGTCGCCGACAAACCATACGCCGCGCAGGTCGGCCTGATAATGGTCGGCGATTGCCCGCAGCATGCCAGGCTTGGGCTTGCGGCAGTCACAACCCTCGTCCGGCCCATGCGGGCAATACACGATGTGGCCGACTTCGCCGCCGTGCCCTGCCACCAGCGTGCGCAGACGCGCATGCATGGCTTCGAGGGTTGCCAGTGAATAGTAGCCACGGGCAATGCCGGACTGGTTGGTGGCCACGGCCACCGTCCAGCCCGCTTTGCTCAACTGCGCGATGGCCTCGATCGAGCCGGGGATCGGGATCCACTCCTCCAGCGACTTGATGTAGGCGTCGGAGTCCTGGTTGATCACCCCGTCACGATCGAGAATCAGCAGTTTCAAGGCTTACCCCAGCAGCGAAATGTCAGCAACGCCCAGGAACAGGCCGCGCAGGCGGCTGAGCAAGGCATAACGGTTGGCGCGAACCTTGGCGTCCTCGGCGTTGACCATCACCGCCTCGAAGAAGGCGTCGACCGGGTCACGCAGGGCCGCCAGGCGGGCCAGCGATTCGCTGTACTGACGTGCGGCAGCCATCGGTTGCACGGCCTGGTCGGCCTGCTGGATGGCCGAATACAGCGAGAACTCGTTGGCGTTGTCGAAGTACTTCGGCTCGACCTGTTCGGCAATGGCGCCTTCGGCTTTGCCCAGCAGGTTCGACACACGCTTGTTCACCGCGGCCAGCGCCTCGGCTTCCGGCAGCTTGCGGAAGGCCTGCACGGCCTGCACGCGCTGGTCGAAGTCCAGGGCCGAACCCGGCTTCAGGGCACGTACCGACAGGTAGGTGGCAACGTCGATGCCTTCGTCTTCATAACGTGCACGCAGGCGGTCGAAGATGAACTCCAGCACCTGCTCGGCCAGGCCTGCGGCCTTGACCTTGGCGCCGAACTGCTTGACCGCGAACTCCACCGCAGGGGTCAGGTCCAGGTCCAGTTGCTTCTCGATCAGGATACGCAGCACGCCCAGGGCGGCGCGGCGCAAGGCATATGGGTCTTTGCTGCCGGTGGGCAGCATGCCGATGCCGAAGATACCGACCAGGGTGTCGAGCTTGTCGGCGATGGCTACCGCAGCACCGGTCAGGGTCTGTGGCAGCTCGGCGCCAGCACCGCGCGGCATGTACTGCTCGTTCAGCGCCAGGGCCACGTCTTGCGGTTCGCCGTCGTTGAGCGCGTAGTAGTAACCGGCAACGCCCTGCATCTCTGGGAATTCGCCGACCATTTCGGTGGCCAGGTCGCACTTGGACAGCAGCCCGGAACGGCCGGCGCGCTGGGCGTCGCCGCCGATCAGCGGGGCAATGTACGCGGCAAGCCGGGAGACGCGCTCGGCCTTGTCGTAGACGGTGCCCAACTGCGCCTGGAAGACTACGTTCTTCAGGCGTTCGTTGAAGGTTTCGAGCGGCTGCTTCTTGTCCTGCTTGAAGAAGAACTCGGCGTCGGTCAGGCGCGGGCGCACGACCTTCTCGTTACCCGAGACGATCTGCTTGGGGTCACGGCTTTCGACGTTGGCCACGGTGATGAAGCGCGGCAGCAGCTTGCCTTCGCTGTCCAGCAGGCAGAAGTACTTCTGGTTGTCCTGCATGGTGGTGATCAAGGCTTCCTGCGGCACCTCGAGGAAACGCTCCTCGAACGAGCACACCAGCGGTACCGGCCACTCGACCAGCGCAGTCACCTCATCCAGCAGCGCTGGCGGTACGATGGCAGTGCCTTCCTGCTGCATGGCCAGTTCGGTGGTGCGCTTGGCAATCAGCTCGCGGCGTTCGGCGAAGTCGGCCAGCACGTAGGCTTTGCGCAGGTCTTCGACGTAGTTGGCCGGGGTGGTGATGACCACGTTCTGCGGATGGTGGAAGCGGTGCCCACGGGATTCACGGCCGGCCTGCTGCGACAGGATGGTGCAGTCGACGACCTGATCGCCCAGCAGCATCACCAGCCACTGGGTCGGGCGCACGAACTCTTCACGGCTGGCGGCCCAGCGCATGCGCTTGGGGATCGGCAGGTCGTTGAGCGAATCTTCGACGATGGTCGGCAGCAGGCTGGCGGTGGCCTTGCCCGGGATATGCTGGGAGAAGCGCAGCTTGGCGCCGCTCTGGTCGATTTCCGACAGCTCTACCCCGCACTTTTTGGCAAAGCCCAAGGCAGCCTGGGTCGGCTCGCCGTCCTTGAAGGCAGCCTGCAGGGGCGGGCCGTCGATATTGATGCTGCGGTCAGGCTGCTGTACATCCAGCTGGCGAATCAGCACGGCCAGACGACGCGGCGCGGCGTACACCTGTTTGCCGGTGTAGTTCAGGCCGGCGGCCTGCAGGCCTTTTTCGATGCCGGCCAGGAAGGCGTCACCAAGGGTGGCCAGGGCTTTGGGTGGCAGCTCTTCGGTGCCCAGTTCTACCAGGAAATCTTGAGCACTCATTGTGCAGCCTCCAGCTTCGCCAACACTTCGTCACGCAGTTCAGGGGTAGCCATCGGGAAGCCCAGGCGTGCACGGGCTTGCAGATAGCTTTGCGCCACGTCCCGGGCCAGGGTACGCACACGCAGGATGTAACGCTGGCGCTCGGTCACCGAGATGGCGCGACGGGCGTCGAGCAGGTTGAAGGTGTGCGAGGCCTTGAGCACCATTTCATAGGTCGGCAGCGGCAGGTCCAGCTTGATCAGGCGGTTGGCTTCGCTTTCGTAGAAGTCGAACAGCTCGAACAGTTTCTCGACGTTGGCGTGCTCGAAGTTGTAGGTCGACTGTTCCACTTCGTTCTGGTGGAACACATCGCCGTAGGTGACCTTGCCGAACGGGCCGTCGGCCCAGACCAGGTCGTACACCGAGTCGACACCCTGGATGTACATGGCCAGGCGCTCCAGGCCGTAGGTGATTTCACCGGTGACCGGGTAGCACTCGATGCCGCCTACTTGCTGGAAGTAGGTGAACTGGGTCACTTCCATGCCGTTGAGCCAGATTTCCCAACCCAGGCCCCAAGCGCCCAGGGTCGGCGATTCCCAGTTGTCTTCGACGAAGCGGATATCGTGGACCAGCGGATCCAGGCCGATGGCTTTCAGCGAGCCGAGGTACAGCTCCTGGAAGTTGGCCGGGTTGGGCTTGAGCACCACCTGGAACTGGTAGTAGTGCTGCAGGCGGTTGGGGTTTTCGCCATACCGCCCGTCGGCAGGGCGACGGCTGGGCTGCACGTAGGCGGCGTTCCAGGTTTCCGGGCCGACGGCGCGCAGGAATGTAGCGGTATGGAAAGTGCCGGCGCCTACTTCCATATCGTAGGGCTGAAGCACCACACAACCTTGAGCTGCCCAGTAGTTCTGCAGGGCGAGGATCAGGTCTTGGAAGGTACGCACGGCTGGCGTAGGCTGGCTCACGAAATTCACCTGTATCTGGGGATGCGGATGTAAAGAGCGGGAGTATAACCTGATTCGCCTCGCCCTCTACTCATTGGAGCCTTATGCCACGCTGCTTTTGGTGTACCGACGATCCGTTGTACCAGGCCTATCACGACCAGGAATGGGGAACACCGCAGCGTGATCCGGCGTTGCTGTTCGAGATGCTTTTGCTCGAAGGGTTCCAGGCCGGCCTGTCATGGATCACCGTCTTGCGTAAACGCGAGCGCTATCGCGAGGTGCTGCATGGCTTCGACCCGGTGAAGCTTTCGCAGATGAGCGATGAGCGCATCGAAGAGCTGATGCTCGATGCCGGCATCATCCGCAACCGCCTCAAGCTCAAGGCTGTCCGGCGCAATGCCCAGGCCTGGCTGGCTGTGGATAACCCGGCCGAGTGGCTCTGGTCGTTCGTCGGCGGCGAGCCGAAGATCAACCATTTCAGTGCCCGAAGCGAAGTGCCGGCGGTCACCGACGAGGCCAAGGCGATGAGCAAGGCGTTGCAGAAAGCCGGCTTTACATTCGTTGGCCCGACCATCTGCTACGCCTTCATGCAGGCTACCGGCATGGTCATGGACCACACCACCGATTGTGATCGTTACGCCGCCTTGCTGCGCTGAGGGGTTACAATGCGCGCCTTGCTGAAATAAGGAATTGGCCTGTGGAAAAGTTCAAGGGCGCCCTGATGGTCGGGGTGCTGCGTCTGTTTGCCAAGCTGCCCTGGGGCGCGGTACAGCGCGTCGGCGCCGGGATCGGCTGGCTGATGTGGAAAGTCCCCAACGGTTCGCGCAATGTCGTGCGCATCAACCTTGCCAAGTGCTTCCCTGAGATGGACCCGGTCGAGCGCGAGCAGCTGGTCGGCCGTGCGCTGAGAGACATTGGCAAATCCTTTGTCGAAAGTGCCTGTGCCTGGATCTGGCCGCCACAGCGTTCGCTTGAGCTGGTCAAGGAAGTGCACGGCCTGGAAGTGCTGGAACAGGCCCTGGCCTCAGGCAAGGGTGTGGTCGGCATCACCAGCCACCTGGGTAATTGGGAAGTGCTCAACCACTTCTACTGCAACCAGTGCAAACCGATCATCTTCTACCGCCCGCCGAAGCTCAAGGCTGTGGATGACCTGCTGCGTGAGCAGCGGGTGCAGATGGGCAACCGTGTGGCGCCTTCGACCAAGGAAGGCATCCTCAGCGTGATCAAGGAAGTGCGCCGCGGTGGGCAGGTGGGGATTCCCGCCGACCCGGAGCCGGCGGAATCGGCCGGTGTATTCGTGCCGTTCTTGGGCACCCAGGCGCTGACCAGCAAGTTCGTGCCGAACATGCTGGCCGGTGGCAAGGCGGTGGGGGTGTTCCTGCATGCCCTGCGCTTGCCGGATGGCTCGGGCTTCAAGGTGTTTCTCGAAGCTGCGCCAGAAGAAATGTACAGCACGGATGTGAACGTGTCGGCGGCGGCCATGAGCAAGGTGGTCGAGCGTTATGTGCGCGAATACCCGAGCCAGTACATGTGGAGCATGAAGCGCTTCAAGAAGCGCCCGCCTGGCGAGGCGCGCTGGTACTGAGATTTTGGGGCGCCTTGCGCCCCTTTCCCCGCAGCCCCCGCTGCTCTCAAGCTCAGCGCAAACCCAGTGGGAGCCGGCTTGCCGGCGATGGGCTGCAAAGCAGCCCCGGCATTTCAGGCTTTATTCAGCTTCTTGAGAAACACCGCCATCTCTTTCTCGGCCTGCTTGTCCCCATGGGCCTGCGCCGCCACGATCCCGTCTTCCCAGGCCTTGCGCGCCGCCGTCAGGTCGCCCTGCAGTTGATACGCCTTGCCGAGCAGCTTCCACGCTGCCGAATACTTGGGGTCCTGTGCCACGCAACTGGCCAGGTGCACTGCCGCTTCGGCGCCGTTGCCCTCGTCCAGCCAGGCCTTGCCCAGGCCGAACCGCAGCAGCGGGTTATCCACACCCTTGGCCAGCATTTTCTCCAGCGATTCGCGCATGCCCGCCTCCCCTAGAAGAAACTCAAGCCGACGTGGAACAGCTTCTCCACGTCGCGAATGTGCTTTTTATCCACAACGAACAGGATCACGTGGTCACCCGACTCGATCACTGTGTCGTCGTGGGCGATCAGCACCTGCTCGTCGCGGATGATCGCGCCAATGGTGGTGCCCGGCGGCAGGGCGATATCTTCGATGGCCTTGCCGATCACCTTGCTCGACTTCGAGTCGCCATGGGCCACCGCCTCGATGGCCTCTGCCGCACCGCGGCGCAGGGAGTGCACGCTGACGATATCGCCACGGCGCACATGCGCCAGCAAGGTACCGATGGTAGCCAGCTGGGGGCTGATGGCGATATCGATTTCGCCGCCTTGCACGAGGTCTACGTAGGCCGGGTTGTTGATGATCGTCATTACCTTGCCCGCGCCCAGGCGCTTGGCCAGCAGTGACGACATGATGTTCGCCTCGTCATCATTGGTCAGGGCCAGGAAGATGTCGGCATCGGCAATGTTCTCTTCGAGCATCAGGTCCTTGTCCGAGGCGCTGCCCTGCAGCACCACGGTGCTTTCCAGGGTGTCGGAGAGGTGCCGGCAACGGGCCGCGCTCATCTCGATGATCTTCACCTGGTAGCGGCTTTCGATGGCCTCGGCCAGGCGTTCGCCGATCTGCCCGCCCCCGGCGATGACCACACGCTTGTTGGTCTCGTCGATGCGGCGTAGCTCGCCCATCACGGCGCGGATGTCTTTCTTCGCGGCGATGAAGAACACCTCGTCATCGGCCTCGATCACGGTGTCGCCCCGTGGGGTGATCGGCCGGTCACGGCGGAAGATCGCGGCCACGCGGGTATCGACGTTGGGCATGTGCGCGCGGATCTGGCGCAGCTGCTGGCCCACCAATGGGCCGCCGTAATAGGCCTTGACCGCCACCAGTTGCGCCTTGCCCTCGGCAAAGTCGATCACCTGCAGCGAACCTGGGTGTTCTATGAGCCGCTTGATGTAGTTGGTCACCACCTGTTCGGGGCTGATCAGCACGTCCACCGGGATGTGGTCGTTGTCGAACAGCTCCTCGCGGGTGAGGTAGGCCGATTCACGCACCCGGGCAATCTTGGTGGGCGTGTGGAACAGCGAATAGGCGACCTGGCAGGCGACCATGTTGGTTTCGTCGCTGTTGGTTACCGCCACCAGCATGTCAGCGTCATCGGCACCGGCCTGGCGCAGGACCGTCGGCAGCGAGCCGCGGCCTTGCACGGTGCGGATATCCAGGCGGTCGCCCAGGTCACGCAGGCGGTCGCCGTCGGTATCGACCACAGTGATGTCGTTGGCTTCGCTGGCCAGATGCTCTGCCAGCGTACCGCCTACCTGGCCTGCGCCAAGGATGATGATCTTCATCCGCTACTCCCTAACCTTTTTTCTTAACCGCGCGAGGCGGCGATCTTGATCAGCTTGGCATAGTAGAAACCGTCATGGCCGCCTTTCTGGGCCAGCAGCTGGCGGCCATGGGGCTGGCGGATACCAGCTTCTGTGGCCAGGTCCAGCTCACGGGCGCCGGGCGTGCGGGCAAGGAAGGCCTCGATCACTTCGGTATTCTCGGTCGGCAGGCTGGAGCAAGTGGCGTACAGCAGCATGCCGCCGACTTCCAGGGTCGGCCACAGGGCATCGAGCAACTCGCCCTGCAGCGCGGCCAGCGCCGGAATGTCGTCAGCCTGGCGGGTCAGCTTGATGTCCGGGTGGCGGCGAATGACGCCGGTAGCCGAGCACGGCGCGTCGAGCAGGATGCGCTGGAACGGCTTGCCGTCCCACCAACTGGCGGTGTCACGGGCGTCGCAGGCGACCAGTTCGGCGTCCAGTTGCAGGCGGTCGAGGTTCTCGCGCACCCGGGTCAGGCGCTTGGCTTCCAGGTCGATGGCCACCAGGTGCGCAAGGCCCGCTTCTGCCTCGAGCAGGTGGCACGTCTTGCCGCCTGGGGCGCAGCAGGCATCGAGCACGCGCTGGCCGGGGGCCAGTTCAAGCAGGTCGGCCGACAGCTGCGCGGCTTCGTCCTGAACGCTCACCCAGCCCTCGGCAAAGCCCGGCAGGCTGCGCACGTCGCAGGCCTCAGTCAGCACAATGCCGTCGCGGCTGAACTGGCAGGCGCTGGCGTCAACGCCGGTTTCGGTCAGCAGGGCAAGGTAGGCATCGCGGCTGTGGTGGCGGCGGTTGACCCGCAGGATCATTGGCGGGTGAGCGTTGTTGGCCGCGCAAATGGCTTCCCACTGCTCGGGCCAGAACGCCTTGAGCGCTTTCTGCAGCCAGCGTGGGTGGGCGGTGCGTACAACAGGGTCGCGTTCCATGCCGGCGAGCAGTGCCTCGCCTTCACGTTGGGCGCGGCGCAGCACGGCGTTGAGCAGGCCCTTGGCCCACGGTTTTTTCAGTTTGTCGGCGCAACCGACCGTCTCGCCGATGGCGGCGTGGGCCGGGATGCGCGTGTAGAACAACTGGTACAGGCCTACCAGCAGCAGTGCCTGCACATCGGCATCAGCGGCCTTGAACGGCTTCTGCAGCAACTGGGCTGCGAGCAGGTCCAGGCGTGGCTGCCAGCGGGCGGTACCGAACGCCAGGTCCTGGGTCAGGCCGCGGTCGCGGTCCTCGACCTTGTCCAGTTGCGCTGGCAGCGAACTGTTCAGCGAGGCCTTGCCACTGAGCACAGCGGCCAAGGCACGGGCGGCGGCGAGGCGTGGGTTCATTGGCCAAGCACCTTGCCGGTGGCGAACTTCTCGCGGCGGCTATTGAACAGGTCGCTGAAGGCCAGGGCCTTGCCGCCAGGCAATTGCAGGCGGGTAAGGCTCAAGGCCTGGTCACCGCAGGCGACCACGAGGCCGTCTTTGCTGGCTGACAGGATCTCGCCAGGGGCGCCTTCACCTGTGGACAATCTGGCGGCCAGCACCTTCACGCTTTCGCCATCCAGAGTGCTGTGGCACACCGGCCAAGGGTTGAAGGCGCGGATCAAGCGCTCAAGCTCCACGGCCGGGCGGCTCCAGTCGATGCGTGCCTCGTCTTTGTTCAGCTTGTGCGCATACGTGGCCAGGGCGTCGTCCTGCACCTCGCCTTGCAGGCTGCCGTCGGCCAGGCCGGCGATGGCTTGCACCACGGCTGGCGGGCCCATTGCGGCGAGGCGATCGTGCAGGCTGCCGCCGGTGTCTTCGGCACTGATTGGTGTGACGACCTTGAGCAGCATCGGGCCAGTGTCCAGGCCTGCTTCCATGCGCATCACGGTCACGCCGCTCTCGGCGTCGCCGGCTTCCACGGCGCGCTGGATCGGCGCCGCGCCGCGCCAGCGTGGCAGCAGGGAGGCGTGGCTGTTGATGCAGCCCAGGCGTGGGATGTCCAGCACCACCTGGGGCAAGATCAGGCCATAGGCGACCACTACCATCAGGTCCGGCTTGAGCGCAGCGAGTTCCGCCTGGGCATCTTCATTGCGCAGGGTTGGCGGCTGGAACACCGGGATGTCATGGGCCACCGCCAGCGCTTTGACCGCGCTTGGCATCAGCTTCTGGCCACGGCCGGCCGGGCGGTCGGGCTGGGTGTAGACGGCCACGATCTCGTAGGGGCTGTCGAGCAGGGCCTTGAGGTGTTCGGCGGCAAACTCTGGAGTGCCTGCAAAGACGATGCGCATGGAGGTCTCGCTTCAAAAAAGAAAAAGGCTTGCCGGAGCAAGCCTTCTGGAAGGTGGGATCAGGCTTGCTGGCGGTGCTGCTTTTCCAGCTTCTTCTTGATCCGGTCGCGCTTGAGCTGCGACAGGTAGTCGACGAACAGCTTGCCGTTGAGGTGATCGAACTCGTGCTGCACGCATACCGCCAGCAGGCCTTCGGCTTCGAGCTCGAAAGGCTTGCCGTCACGGTCCTGCGCCTTGACGCGCACACGCAGTGGACGGTCGACGTTCTCGTAGAAGCCCGGCACCGACAGGCAGCCTTCCTGGTACTGGCCCATGTCGTGGGTCAGCTCTTCGACCGACGGGTTGATGAAGACCCGCGGCTCGCTGCGGTCTTCGCTCAGGTCCATGACCACAATCTGTTTGTGGACGTTGACCTGGGTGGCAGCCAGGCCGATGCCAGGCGCTTCGTACATGGTTTCAAACATGTCGTCGATCAGCTGGCGCAGGGCGTCGTCGAACTCCGTCACCGGTTTGGCGATGGTGCGCAGGCGCGGGTCTGGGAATTCGAGAATGTTCAAAATGGCCATAGGGTCAGGCAATCACTGTGCGTTCGGTTGAAAACTGAGCATACATAATAAAGGGAATCGACGATTTCGGCACCTGGCAAGCTCGTCTAGGGTGTTTATGGGCTTGATAGCGTCCATTTAATGGACAGCTTTTCAAAGTGTTACCCACAAACTTATCCACAGGTTGTGCCACGTAAATGGCCCTGTTTCGATCAAGGATGATCTCTATGCCGTTCCACCATTCGTCGCTTTGCCCGCCTGCCGAACTGGAAGCGCGGTTACGTCTACACCGCCTGCCCGAGACGGGATTGCGTCGTTTTCACACCTTGCTGCAAGCCTTTGGCAGTGCGTCTTCAGCGCTCAGTGCACCGGCGGGTGCCTGGCGTGCGCTGGGCATTGCGCAGGCCACCATCGACGCCCGGCGCAGTGCCGAAGTACGCGACGGGGCGCTGGCTGCAATGGCCTGGATAGAGCATCCGGGCCAGCATTTGCTGATGTGGGACAGCCCTGGCTACCCCGCGCTGCTGGGCGAAATCGATGATGCCCCGCCGCTGCTTTTCGTCGCAGGCGACCCGGCTTTGCTCGAACGGCCACAGCTGGCAATAGTGGGCAGCAGGCGTGCTTCACCCCCGGCGCTCGACACCGCCAAGGCATTTTCCCGTTACCTCTCGCAGGCTGGCTTCACCATCACCAGTGGGCTTGCTTTGGGAATCGACGGTGCCGCTCATCGGGCCGCATTGCAGGCCGGGGGAGGCACGATCGGTGTGTTAGGCACTGGGCTGCAAAAACTTTATCCACAGCGCCACCGTGACCTGGCCAAAGCGATGATCGACAGCGGTAGCGCGCTGGTTTCCGAGTACCCGCTCGATGCCGGGCCGCTGCCGGGTAACTTTCCGCGACGCAATCGCATCATCAGTGGCCTGTCACTTGGCGTGCTGGTGGTTGAGGCGAGCCTGGCCAGCGGTTCTTTGATCACTGCCCGCCTGGCCGCCGAGCAAGGCCGTGAGGTTTACGCCGTTCCCGGCTCGATCCACCACCCCGGTGCCAAAGGCTGCCACCAGTTGATTCGCGACGGCGCACTGCTGGTTGAAAGCGTGGGGCAGATACTGGAAAGCTTGCAGGGTTGGCAGAACCTGCCGCCGGCAGTTGTGGATAAACCGTCTCATCCATTGCTTGCCTTGCTGCATGCTGCACCGCAGACCAGCGAGGCACTGGCTGCTTGTAGTGAGCTGCCCTTGGCGCAAGTACTGGCGCAATTGACCGAGCTGGAGCTCGAGGGCCGGGTGACCAATGAAGCCGGGCGTTGGTTTGCCCGCGCTGGCTAAGTAAACTGCGCGCATGGCTTAAATGCGGAGAGACACAAATGGTGAGCAGTTGGCGTGTGCAACAAGCCGCGCGTGAGATTCGGGCCGGTGCGGTGATCGCCTACCCGACTGAAGCGGTCTGGGGCCTGGGCTGCGACCCATGGAACGAGGACGCGGTGTATCGCTTGCTGGCGCTCAAGTCGCGGCCTGTGGATAAAGGGCTGATCCTGGTCGCCGACAACATCCGCCAGTTCGACTTCCTGTTCGAGGATTTTCCAGAGGACTGGATCGACCGCATGGGCAGCACCTGGCCTGGGCCCAATACCTGGCTGGTGCCGCACCAGGACCTGTTGCCGGAGTGGGTGACGGGGCAGCATGACACCGTGGCGCTGCGGGTCAGTGATCACCCGCAGGTGCGCGAGTTGTGCGCGCTGGTCGGGCCGTTGATTTCCACTTCTTGCAACCCGGGCGGGCGCCCGGCGGCGAAGAGCCGGTTGCGAGTGGAGCAGTATTTCCATGGTGACCTGGACATGGTGCTGGGTGGGGCGCTGGGTGGGCGGAAGAATCCGAGTGTGATTCGTAACCTGGCCACGGGCGAGATCGTCCGCCCGGGTTGACTGGCGAGGGCTGCGCCCTCGAATCGCCGGCTTGCCGGCGAATGGGCCGCAAAGCGGCCCTGAATGCTGCCAGCACATCAGTTTGGGAAAACTCCTACAACCCACATCGAATACCATCACCTTCTCAGTGGGAAGTCCTGTCTCTAGGCTTCAGACCGTCGCCGAACAACTTGGCGATCGGGTGTGGTAGCCCGGATGCATCATTTCCATGACAGTCTATGGCGGCTGTACGCGGGAGGCTTTCGAGCCTGCCTGGATTGGAAAATGCCCGGGTCTACCACCTCGCGGACAGTCGCCACCCAATTCACGTGGTAGTGATTGGTAGCGGCATTGAGGAGCATTTTCCATGGTCAAGAAACTCGTCCCAGATCCACCACTTCCCTGCACTTCCACCCGCCCCTTCGGCCGCTGCGACGCCGGCCATTCAGCGCTGTTCAGCGTAAACCCCAACATTTCCGCCGCCGACGCCTTGGTCCACGTAGCCCTCTACCTGCGGTGTGCCTACGAGACTGGCTACAAGACGCTCGATTACCTGCGCGAAGAAGGCCGCGGCATGTACTGGTCGAACCTGCATGCGATCGAGATGGCGGAGGGGTTGGTAGAGGCGATGCTTGAAGGTATCGAGTCAGCGCCTGCGCAGCAGAGGTAGCTGTGAGGCTTGCAGGTGCTCGCCTTGGTTTTTGCATTGTTGCGTAGAACGAGCGCCGTCCACACGGCGCTCTATCTCAAAGGCTCTAAAAGCGCCAAGCCAGGCACTCAAGGCAACAAAACAGTCGACCCCACCGTCCGCCGCGCCGACAGTTCGCTCTGCGCCTTGGCCGCCTCGCTCAACGGATACCGCTGCTGGATATCCACAACCACCTTGCCACTTGCGATCACCGCAAACAGGTCATCCGCCATGGCCTGGGTGTTCTCGGCATTGTTGGCATAACTGGCCAAGGTCGGCCGTGTGACATACAACGACCCTTTCTGCGCCAGGATGCCCAGGTTCACCCCGCTCACGGCGCCCGACGCGTTGCCAAAGCTCACCATCAAGCCGCGCGGTTGCAGGCAGTCCAGCGAGGTCAGCCAGGTGTCGGCACCCACGCCGTCATACACCACCGGGCACTTTTTGCCATCGGTCAGCTCCAGCACCCGCTTGGCCACATCCTCGCGGCTGTAGTCGATGGTCTCCCAGGCGCCCAGTGCCTTGGCCCGCTCTGCTTTCTCGGCCGAACTGACGGTACCGATCAGCTTGGCCCCCAGCGCCTTGGCCCATTGGCACGCGAGCGAGCCGACGCCCCCGGCGGCGGCGTGGAACAGGATCACATCGCCCGGCTGCACGGCGTAGGTCTGCTTGAGCAGGTACTGCACGGTCAGGCCCTTGAGCATCACCGCCGCCGCCTGCTCGAAGCTGATGTTGGCGGGCAGCTTGACCAGGTTGGCCTCCGGCAAGGTGTGCACCTCGCTGTAGGCGCCCAGCGGGCCGCCGCCATAGGCCACGCGGTCGCCCACTTTCAGGCGGGTGACGCCCTCACCTACCGCCTCGACTACCCCGGCACCCTCGGTGCCCAGGCCTGAAGGCAGCGCAGGCGGGGCATACAGCCCGCTGCGGAAATAGGTGTCGATGAAGTTCAAGCCGATCGCATGGTTACGCACTCGAACCTGCTGCGCCCCGGGCGGTGCCGGGTCGAACTCCACCAGCTGCAATACTTCCGGGCCGCCATGCTGGCTGAACTGGATACGCTTGGCCATCTCGCACTCCTGTTGTCGGGATCGGGAAAGGCCTTCTATCGGACGCCTTTGCTTGATCGCCGTCAACTGCGGCGCGCCAGCTGCCGGTGGTATGCTACGCGGCGAATTCTTCCCTGCCCGTTCCTGGTGACCCGATGACTAGCCGCACCGAGGCCGTGAAAGCCTACCTGCTCGACCTGCAAGACCGCATCTGCTCCGCCCTCGAAACCGAGGACGGGGGCGCCCGCTTCGTCGAGGATGCCTGGGTGCGCGAAGCCGGTGGCGGGGGCCGCACGCGGGTGATCGGCGACGGCAAGCTGATCGAGAAAGGCGGCGTCAACTTCTCCCACGTGTTCGGTAGCGGCCTGCCTCCGTCGGCCAGCGCCCACCGCCCCGAGCTGGCAGGCCGTGGCTTCGAGGCCTTGGGCGTGTCGCTGGTGATCCACCCGCATAACCCGCACGTGCCGACTTCCCACGCCAACGTGCGTTTCTTCATCGCCGAAAAAGAAGGTGAAGAGGCTGTGTGGTGGTTTGGCGGCGGCTTCGACCTGACCCCCTACTACGGCAACGAGGAAGACTGCATCCACTGGCACCGTGTGGCCGAGCAGGCCTGCGCGCCGTTCGGCGCCGACGTGTACCCGCGCTACAAGGCCTGGTGCGATCGTTACTTCCACATCAAGCACCGTGGCGAGCCGCGCGGTATCGGCGGGCTGTTCTTCGATGACTTGAACGAGTGGGGCTTCGATACCTGCTTCGCCTTCATCCGCGCCATCGGCGATGCCTACGTCGACGCCTACCTGCCGATCGTCCAGCGCCGCAAGGACACGCCCTATACCGCTGAGCAGCGCGAGTTCCAGGAGTACCGCCGCGGGCGCTATGTGGAGTTCAACCTGGTGTATGACCGTGGCACCCTCTTCGGCCTGCAGTCCGGTGGCCGTACCGAGTCGATCCTCATGTCGCTGCCGCCGCAAGTGCGCTGGGGCTACGACTGGAAGGCCGTACCTGGCAGCGAAGAAGCGCGCCTGACCGAGTACTTCCTGCAAGACCGCGATTGGCTTGCACAGTAAGCTTGTGGATAACCGAGGAGCCCTCATGGACCAGTACGTCGTATTTGGTAACCCAATCGGCCACAGCAAGTCGCCGTTGATTCACCGCCTGTTCGCCGAACAGACCGGCCAGGACCTGGAGTACGCCACCCTGCTGGCGCCGCTTGACGAGTTCAGCGACTGCGCCCGGGGCTTTTTCAAGCAAGGCAGTGGCGCCAACGTGACCGTGCCATTCAAGGAAGAGGCCTACCGCCTGTGTGACAGCCTCACCCCGCGCGCCCAACGGGCCGGGGCGGTGAACACCTTGAGCAAGTTGGCCGATGGCTCGCTGCGGGGTGACAACACCGATGGCGCGGGCCTTGTGCGCGACCTTACAGTGAATGCCGGGGTTGAACTGACTGGCAAACGTATTCTGATCCTTGGCGCCGGGGGCGCAGTGCGCGGCGTGCTGGAGCCGATCCTGGCGCATGACCCTCAGTCCTTGGTAATTGCCAACCGCACACTGGAAAAGGCCGAGCAGCTGGCACGCGAGTTCGATGAGATGGGGCCGGTGATGGCCAGCGGTTTCGCCTGGCTGCACGAGCCGGTGGACGTGATCATCAACGCCACGTCGGCGAGCCTGTCCGGCGAGCTGCCGCCGATTGCCGACAGCCTGGTCGAGGCCGGGCGCACCGTGTGCTACGACATGATGTATGGCAAGGAGCCGACGCCATTCTGCCAGTGGGCCAGCAAGCTGGGGGCGGCCAAGGTGCTGGATGGGCTGGGCATGTTGGCAGAGCAGGCGGCGGAGGCGTTCTTCATCTGGCGTGGGGTACGTCCGGAAACGGCGCCGGTGCTGGCTGAGTTACGCCGGCAGCTCGCTCGGGGCTGAGATTTATGGGGCCGCTTTGCGGCCCATCGCCGGCAAGCCAGCCCCTACAGGTACAGCGCCGGCCTCAGGCCTTGGCAAGCAGCCCTGAAGATCACTCCGCAAATTGAATGGGGCAAAGCTCCACCCCTTCCAGCTTCTGCAATTCCTCGACCACCTGCGGCCTTGCCCGAAGCAAGGTCAGGCTCCCTCCGGCCCGGCGCAACCGCCGTGCCTCGCGGTGCAACATGTCCACACCCGAGTAATCGATGAAATTCACCTGGCGTGCATCGATCACCACATGCGGGCCCTGGCAACGCTGCAGGCGCACCTGCAGGTAGTGCGCCGCACCGAAGAAGATCGACCCGCCCACCCGCAGCACGTCGGCCTGCCCTTCGCGGCTCTGCTGCACGCGTGGCCGTGAAGTGCGCTTGAGGTAGAAGAACAGCGAAGCCAGCACACCGGCATAAATCGCTGTCTGCAGCTCCAGCAGCAAGGTTGCTGCAGCGGTCAGGGCCATAACCAGGAACTCCGACCGGCTGACCCTGAACAGCGCACGGATGCCCCGGTGGTCCACGAGGCCCCAGCAGATCAACAGGATACTGCCGGCCATGGCCGGTATCGGCAGGTGTGCGATCAACCCTGCACCGGTGACGGCGAACAGCGCCACCCAAAGCGCCGAGAACACCCCGGCCATGGGCGAACGGGCGCCAGCGTCGTAGCTGAGCCCAGAGCGGGTGAAGGAGCCAGAAGACAGGTAGCCTGAAAAGAATGAACCGACGATGTTCGACATACCTTGGGCGCGGATTTCCTGGTCGGCGTCGATCAGCTGTTCGGAGCGTGCCGACAGCGAACGGGCAATCGACAGGCTGGTTACCAGGCCCAGCATACCCACCGCTATGGCACTGGGCAGCAGGCGCAGCATCAGCTCCACATCCAGTAACGGCAGTGGGCTGAGTGGGGGTAGCTGGCCGGTGAACGCTGGCACCCGCGGTACATGGCCAAAGAAACCAGGCAGCGACCAGGCCACCAGGCTGATTACGATGAGGCTTATCAACAGGCTCGGCCAGCGTGGCCGCCAAAGTTTGAAGGCCACACCGACAAGGACGGTGCCCAAGCCCAGTATCAGGGACGGCAAGTCGACCTCACCAGCATGGCTTGCCAGGTCTTGTACTGTTTTAAACGCCGTGGCCTGGCTCGGCAAATCCATACCCAGCAGGTTGGGTAACTGGCCGAGGGCAATGACGATGGCGGCGCCCAGGGTGAAGCCAAGCACCACCGAATGGGAAACGAAGTTGACCAGTGCGCCGAAGCGCAGCAGCCCGAGCAGCAACTGGAAGATGCCAGCGAGGAAGGTCAGCAGCAGCACGAGGGTCACGTAATCGGCACTACCGGCCACCGCCAAGGGGCTGATGCTGGCGTAAAGGACGATGGAGATGGCGGCGGTCGGCCCGCAAATCAGGTACCAGGACGAGCCCCACAGGCAGGCGACCAGTACCGGCACGATGGCCGCATAAAGACCGTATTCGGCAGGCAGGCCGGCGATCAGGGCGTAGGCGATCGATTGCGGCAGGGCAAGGATGGCACCGCTCAGGCCGACCAGCAGGTCCTCGCGCAGGCTGCGGCCCGATTGACGGGGCAGCCAGGTCAAGAAGGGCAGCAGGTGGTTTAAGCGGGGCATGGGCAGTTCCTGATTCAAAAGCGCAGGCGAGGGCTTTGCCCTCGTTTCGCGACACAAGGCCGCTCCTACGCCAAATCGTACCCTGCGTGTAGGAGCGGCCTTGCGTCGCGAATGGGCCGCAACGCGGCCCCAGCAACCTAACAGATAAACCAATCAGAGTTTGGCGTTGACAGCCTCTTTGGCATCGCCGCCAGAAGTGGTGGTCACTCCATCAAGCCATTTTTGAAGCAGATCTGGATGCGCCTTGACCCACGCCTTGGCCGCTTCATCAAAACTGATCTTCTTATCCACAACCTCCGCCATGATGCTGTTTTCCATGTCCAGGGTGAATGTCAGGTTACCCAACAATTTTGCGGGGTTAGGGCAGGCTTGTGGATAACCTTTGCGCGTCAGGGTATAGACCTCACCCTTGCTGCCAAACCACTTCTCCCCGCCCGTCAGGTAATGCATGTTCAGTTTCACGTTCATCGGGTGCGGGGTCCAGCCCAGGAAGGTGATGAACTGCTTCTTCTTCACGGCGCGGTCGACCTGCGCCAGCATTGCCTGTTCGCTCGACTCGACCAGCTTCCATTGGCCGAGGTCGAATTCATTCTTGTCGATGATTTCCTTCAGCGACAGGTTGGCGGGCGCGCCTGAGCCGATTCCGTACAGCTTCTTGTCGAACTGATCGGCATGCTGTTGCAGGTCGGCGAAGCTTTTCACGCCGGCATCCCACACGTAATCGGGCACCGCCAGGGTGAACTCGGTGCCTTCAAGGTTGCGCGACAGCTGCTGCACATCGCCATTGGCAACGAACTTGTCATGAAAACCCTGATGCGCCGGCATCCAGTTACCCAGGAAGGCATCGACCTTACCGTCCTTGAGGCCGCCGTAGATGATCGGCACCGCCAGGCTGTCGATCTTCACCTGGTAGCCCAGGCTCTCCAGAAGCAAGCGGGCGATGGCGTTGGTGGTGGCGATGTCGCTCCAGCCGGGGTCGGCCATCCTCACGGTGCTGCATTGCGCGTCTTCGGCGTGGGCCGTGGCGGTGCCCAGGCTCAGGGCCAGGGCGAACACGATGGTGGAGAACTTCTGCATGGCGGCTTCTCTTCTCAATCCAGGGGTGCGGGCTGTGGATAACGTGCCTTGCGCTCGAGGTCGTCGAGATCGATGTGGTTGCGCATGTACTGTTGGCTGGCGTCCACCAGCGGTTGGTGGTCCCAGCTTTTCAGTTTGCCGATGGCCAGCGCTTCGGCCACCAGGCGGCGGCGCCGCTGGCTGGCCAGTACCTGCTGGCGCAGGCTGGGGATATCCCAGCGCTGGCGTGCTTCGTCGACAAATGCCTGCAGCAGCACCTGATGGTCCGGGCTGCCGGTGAGGTTCTCCCGCTCGTGCGGGTCGCGGCTCAGGTCATAGAGTAAACACGGGTCGTCTTCGCTGTACACGAACTTGTATGGGCCGCGGCGGATCATCATCAGTGGCCCGACGGTACCCTCGGCCATGTACTCGCCGATCACTTGGTCGTGGCCACCCTGCCCTTGCAGGTGGCCGAGCAGCGATTGGCCGTCCAGATGCAAACTTTTATCCACAGTACCGCCGGCAAGCTCGACCAGCGTCGGCAGCAGGTCGCAGGTCGATACCGAGGCACTGACCCGGGCCGGGGCGAAGCGCTTGGGCGCGTGGACCAGCAGCGGCACCCGCGCCGACATCTCGAACCAGTGCATCTTGTACCAGAGCCCGCGCTCGCCAAGCATGTCGCCGTGATCGCCAGAGAAAACCACCAAGGTGTCGTCGGCCAGGTCGCACTCCTCCAGGGTCTGCAACAGCTGGCCGATGTTGTCGTCGATGTAGCTGCAGGCACCGAAGTAGGCACGGCGTGCATCGCGGATCTTGTCCACAGGCAGGGGCTTGTTCCACAGGTCGTACACCTTGAGAAGGCGCTGTGAGTGCGGGTCGAGTTCGTGCTGGCCGAACTCGGCGCGGGGCATGGGGATATCCACACCCTCGTAGCGATCCCAGTAGCGCTTGGGGATGGTGTACGGGTCGTGGGGGTGGGTCATGGACACGGTGAGGCAGAACGGCCGACCATCGTTCTCGCGGACATGGTCGTAAAGGTACTGACGGGCCTTGAATACCACTTCTTCGTCGAAATCCAGCTGGTTGGTACGCACGCAAGGGCCGGCCTGCAATACCGATGACATGTTGTGATACCAGCTTGCGCGCTCGTCGGGGGCATCCCAGTTAACTGCCCAGCCGTAGTCGGCGGGGTAGATGTCGCTGGTCAAGCGTTCTTCGTAGCCGTGCAATTGGTCCGGGCCGCAGAAATGCATCTTGCCCGACAGCGCGGTGCGGTAGCCGAGCCGGCGCAGGTAGTGGGCGTAGGTCGGGATATCGGCCGGGAAGTCGGCAGCGTTGTCGTAGGCGCCAATACGGCTGGGCAACTGGCCGCTTACCAGGGTAAAGCGCGAGGGTGCGCACAGCGGGCTGTTGCAGTAGGCCGAATCGAACACCACCGCCTGATCGGCCAGGCGGCTCAGGTGGGGCATCTGGATTGGTGAAGGGCCATATATCGGCAAGAGCGGCGCGGCCATCTGGTCGGCCATGATGAACAGGATATTCGGGCGCGTCATGGTTGGCTTCCATCGTTGAAGGTTATGCGAATAGCTTGCCTATCAAGATGCGACTGCAAGTAACATGGGTAAAGCCCATGGCGGGCAATGTCTGGGATTAGTTAAGATTATGTTTGATCACCTGACCGACTTGTCGCTCGACGCACTGCGCGTTTTCGAGGCCGCTGCCCGCTTGCGTGGTTTCACGGCTGCGGCCCTGGAGTTGGGCACTACCCAGCCGGCGGTAAGCCAGCAGATCAAACGGCTGGAGGCTCGGTTGAACACGCGCCTGTTTGACCGTATCTACCGCGGCATCGCGCTGACCGATGCCGGGCAGGTATTGTTCGAGCAGGTTCATCAAGGCCTGCAGGCCATGGATGACGGCATTGCCCTGGCCAGCGGGCGCAGCCAGCGCGAGGTGCTGCAGGTGGCCACCGACTTTGCCTTCGCAGCGTTCTGGCTGATGCCGCGGTTGCAGCGGTTTCACGAGGCTTATCCACAGGTGGACGTTAGCCTGGTGACCGGTGAGCGCAGCCAGGGGATGCTGCGGCCGGATATCGATGTGGCGGTGTTGTTTGGGGATGGGCGGTTCCACCAGGGCGAGAGCCGTTGGCTGTTCGATGAGGAAGTATTCCCGGTCTGCAGCCCTCGGCTGACTCGTGGCAAACCCTTGTCAGCCGTAGCTTTGCAACGTTTGCCACTGCTTCATCTGCGCGGCGAACAGGCCAGCCGCTGGTTCGACTGGGCGGGGCTGTTTCGTGGCTTTGGCGTGGAAAGCCCGCCGCCGCCCGGGCAGCTACGGTTCGATAACTACACGCTGTTGGTTCAGGCGGCAATTGCCGGGCAAGGGGTGGCGATCGGCTGGCGGCATCTGGTCGATGGGCTAGTCGAGCAAGGGTTGTTGTGCCGGCCGCTGGAGGGGAGCTTGCGCTCGACGCGGGGGTATTACGTGGTGTTGCCGCCGCGCAAGCGGCGTGGGGCGCTGATCGAGCGGTTTGTGGGTTGGCTTGAAGATGAGCGGAATCAGTGATTGGGCCTGCTGCGCAGCCCATCGCCGGCAAGCCAGCTCCTACAGGTCCATGCAGGACTTGAGCTTGCGCAGTACCTGTAGGCCCCGGCGCTCTACGTCACGAAGTTCAGATGCTCGCCCCGATGCAGATCCAGCTCGAGCATATCGGCCATCCCCGCCGCCATTCGCTCCAGGTCCATGAGTGCCTGTGGCGCATTGATCAACGTCCAGTGCAACGGGCTGCGTTGCAGCGCATCCACAACCTGGTCCACGCACTCACGTTCTGCTTCGGTGTACTTGCCCGGCGCATCCAGCACATCGAAATCGCCCACCAGCAGCACCCGGCGTATAGTCGTGCGAGAAAGCCCGGCCACCAACGCTTCGCTCATCTGCCCTTGCGCTGCAAGGTCACCCGGCGCCAGCGCCGACAACAGGGCAATCACCGCCGAGCCCCCTGCTGCGCCCTGCTCCGCCTGGTCGGCATCACCCAGCCCGCCTAGCTTGAAATGCAGGCCCGGGCGCGGCGCATGGCGGTTGAGGTCATCGACCACGGCAGTGACCTCGTGCTGACGTGACAGCAACTCGACCATCAGGGCACTGCCCAGGCTGCTTTGAGCCCCGAACAGCACCAGCTTGAACACTGGGGTTTCGGCATTTTTCACTGCATCACTCCCTTTGCGGGTGGGTGATGGTTTGACCGCAATCAGGAGACATCGTGCAGAGGATCAAGGGCTATCACGCCCACGTTTATTACGACGCATCGACTATCGAGCAAGCGCGTGAGCTGTGCGAGGAGGCGGCGCGGCTGTTCCCCGTGACCATGGGGCGCATGCATGAGAAGCCGGTAGGGCCGCACCCGGACTGGAGCTGCCAGCTGGCGTTCGGGCCGGAGGTGTTGGGGGTGGTATTGCCGTGGTTGGCGTTGTATCGCAAGGGGTTGGTGGTGTTTCTGCACCCGCTGACTGGGGATGAGCTGGCGGATCACCGCGATCATGCGATCTGGATGGGGGCTTTGCGGCCTTTGAAATTATCGGTTTTTGGCGGTTAGCGATGTGTTGGCTTCTTCGCGGACAAACCCGCGAAGAAGCCACACGGCTCAGCGCCGAGCGCCGCGCACACCTTCAGCCAGCGCAGAGCACAGGCTCAATACATCGGCAACAGCCTGATTGGCGTCTTTGGCCTGGGCGATCTTGTCGACCAACGCCGAACCTACCACCACGCCATCAGCCAGGCGCGCAATCGCTGCGGCCTGCTCTGGCGTACGAATGCCGAAGCCAACGCTGATCGGCAGGTCGGTATGCCGACGCAGGCGGGCAATGGCTTCGGTGACGTGCTCGGTGGTTGCCGAGCCGGCGCCGGTCACGCCTGCCACCGACACGTAATAGACGAACCCCGAGCTGCGCTCCAGCACCCGTGGCAGGCGCACATCGTCGGTGGTCGGGGTGGTCAGGCGAATGAAGTCGATGCCAGCGGCCTGGGCCGGGGTAGCGAGCTCAGCATCGTGCTCCGGCGGCAGGTCGACGATGATCAGGCCATCGACACCCGCTTCTTTGGCTTCTGCGACGAATTTCTCTACGCCAAAGCGGTGGATCGGGTTGTAGTAACCCATCAGCACGATCGGTGTGGCCTGGTTGTCGACGCGGAATTCACGCACCATCTGCAGGGTCTTGGCCAGGTTCTGGCCTGCTTCCAGCGCACGCAGCGTGGCCAGCTGGATAGCTACGCCATCGGCCATCGGGTCGGTGAACGGCATGCCCAGTTCGATCACATCGGCACCGGCCGCCGGCAGGCCCTTGAGGATCTGCAGCGAGGCATCGTAGCCAGGGTCGCCGGCAGTGACGAAGGTGACCAGTGCGGAGCGGCCTTCGGCTTTCAGCTCGGCAAAGCGTTGTTCAAGACGGCTCATGCCTGTTTCTCCTGGGCGGCCATGTGGTTCATCACGGTTTGCATGTCTTTGTCGCCACGGCCTGACAGGCAGATGACCATCAGGTGGTCCTTGGGCAGGTTTGGCGCGCGCTTGATCGCTTCAGCCAGGGCGTGCGAGGTTTCCAGGGCCGGGATGATGCCTTCCAGGCGGCAGGTGGCGTGGAACGCGTCGAGGGCCTCATCGTCGGTGATGCTGACGTACTCCACACGCTTCACTTCATGCAGGTAGGCATGCTCGGGGCCGATGCCCGGGTAGTCGAGGCCGGCCGAAATCGAGTGGGCGTCAGTGATCTGGCCGTCACCGTCCTGCAGCAGGTAGGTGCGGTTGCCGTGCAGCACGCCGGGTACGCCACCGTTGAGGCTGGCCGCATGCTTGTCGGTGTGCACGCCATGGCCACCGGCTTCCACACCAATGATCTTGACGCTCTCGTCTTCGAGGAATTCGTGGAACAGGCCCATGGCATTGGAGCCACCGCCAACACAGGCAATCAGGCTGTCGGGCAGGCGGCCTTCCTTCTCTTGCAACTGGGCGCGGGTCTCTTTGCCGATGATCGACTGGAAATCGCGAACCATTGCAGGATACGGGTGCGGGCCGGCCACGGTACCGATCAGGTAGAAGGTGTCGTCGACGTTGGTGACCCAGTCGCGCAGGGCTTCGTTCATGGCGTCTTTCAATGTGCCGGTGCCGGCTGTAACCGGGACGATCTCGGCGCCCAGCAGCTTCATGCGGAACACGTTGGCCTGCTGGCGCTCGATGTCGGTAGCACCCATGTAGATCACGCAGGGCAGCCCGAAGCGTGCGGCGACGGTGGCAGTGGCCACGCCGTGCATGCCGGCGCCGGTTTCGGCGATCAGGCGTTTTTTGCCCATGCGCTTGGCCAGCAGCACTTGGCCGATGCAGTTGTTCACCTTGTGCGCGCCGGTGTGGTTGAGCTCTTCACGTTTGAAGAAAATCTTGGCGCCGCCGCAATGCTCGGTCAGGCGCTCGGCGAAATACAGCGGGTTGGGGCGGCCGATGTAGTCGCGCTGGAAGTAGGCCAGTTCTTCGAGGAACTTGGGGTCGGCCTTGGCGGCTTCATATTCGCGGGCCAGATCCAGCACCAGCGGCATCAGGGTTTCGGCCACATAGCGGCCACCGAACGAGCCGAACAGGCCGTTGGCGTCGGGGCCGGGGCGGTATTGGGACTGGGTCATGGGGCGCTCCAGGGCGTAATGAATGAGTGATAGGCTTTACTCTAACCACGGCAAGCCCGGCTGAAAACCGATAAGATTGCGCAAACCTGTCAGGAAAACTCACACGTCAAATGGCCCACGACCTCCCTCCCCTGAACGCCCTGCGGGCCTTCGAAACCACCGCCAGGCTCAATAGCGTCAGCCAGGCTGCCGAAGCGCTGCATGTGACTCATGGCGCCGTGAGCCGGCAGATCAAGGTGCTGGAGGAACACCTGGGCGTGGCCTTGTTCGTCAAGGACGGGCGCGGCATCAAACTCACAGATGCCGGCGTCAGGCTGCGTGATGCCAGTGGTGAAGCGTTCGACAGGCTGCGCAGTGTCTGCGCCGAACTCAGCCGGGATGTCAGCGAGGCGCCATTCGTGCTGGGGTGCTCGGGTAGCCTGCTGGCGCGATGGTTCATTCCCCGGCTTGGGCGCCTGAAGGCGGATTTGCCAGAGCTGCGCCTGCATCTGTCAGCAGGGGAAGGCGACCTTGATCCGCGTCGGCCGGGGCTCGATGCGCTGCTGGTGTATGCCGAACCCCCTTGGCCTGCGGACATGCAGGTACATGTACTGGCCGAAGAGCGTATCGGGCCTGTGTTGAGCCCACACTTTACCGGTTTCGAGCGGTTGCGCAGTGCGCCCGCCGTGGCGCTGCTGGACGAAGCCTTGCTGCATACCACTTCACGCCCGCAGGCGTGGCCGACCTGGGCCGGACAACAGGGGTTGGACCCGGCTGCACTGCAGTATGGGCAGGCCTTCGAGCATTTGTATTACCTGCTGGAGGCGGCCGTGGCAGGGCTGGGGGTGGCTATCGCACCGCAGCCGCTGGTGGCGGATGACTTGCGTGCCGGGCGACTCAGCGCACCGTGGGGCTTTTCCCCTACTGCAGCGGCGCTGGCGCTGTGGGTGCCACGGCGCGCCGCAGACGGGCGCGCCGAGCAGCTGGCGCAATGGCTGCGCCGCGAACTGGAGCGGCAGGCAGGTTAGTTGCGGCGGTACAACAGGTAGGCCGCGAGCAGGCCGAGCGCGCCGATGGCTACGCCAGCAGTGGTCACCGGGTGCTCCTGAGCATAATCACGGGTTGCGATACCGGTCTGGCGGGTGCGGGTCTTCACTTCCTCATAAGCATCGCTAAGCAGGCTGCGCGAGTGTTTCAACGCGCTTTCGGCGTTGCTGCGGATTGCCTTCACGGACTTCTGCGACTCCTCCGACGCATCATGCTTGAGGCTCTCCAGGCTCTTAAGGAGGCTTTCGATCTCCGCTTCCATGCTTTCCAGGGATGTTTTACGCAGCGAATTGCGGTGCATGGTGACTCTCCTTTGCAGTATGGACTGTATGGAGTGCGACTGCGGCCCGGGGCGAAAGTGCGATCGAACTTTCGCCCAGCCTGACGGCTCGCAGGTAAACCAGGCCGGCACTGCTAGGCTCAATTTCACTGTCACCCAAGGAGAGCGCTCATGACCGATCATCACACCTACAAGAAGATCGAGCTGGTAGGTTCCTCGACCACCAGCATCGAAGACGCCATCAACAATGCGTTGGCCGAAGCGGCCAAGAGCATCAAGCATCTGGAATGGTTCGAAGTGGTCGACACCCGTGGCCACATCGAAGGCAACAAGGTGGCGCACTTTCAGGTCACGCTCAAAGTGGGCTTTCGCATCGCCAATAGCTGAAACAGGGTCTGGCTGGCAACGGCCGGCGTGATGGCGTTATACAGACAGGGGCGCCTTTGCCGGCGCCCTTTCCCATTTTCATCTGCACAAGGAAAGCGAGTGATGAAGAAACTGATTCTGGCGGTGGGCCTGATGATGCTGGCGGGTGGCGCGCTGGCGGCGGGCAAGCCTTGCGAGGAGCTCAAGGCCGAGATTGCCGCGAAGCTGGATGCCAAAGGTGTGAAGGGCTACACACTGGAGATCGTCAGTAAGGGCGACCCAGCTGGCAAGGTTGTGGGGAGCTGTGAAGGTGGAAGCAAGGAAATTGTCTACCGGCGGGGTTGAGCGCTGGCCCAATCGCCAGCAAGTACGCCCACAGCGCTTCCAACCTATCGCGGCCTTGGAGTTCCCTGTGGGCCGGCTTGCCGGCGATTGGCGCCTACTTGGATTTCAAGGCTTGCGCCAACAATTCATAAGACCTGATCCGGTCTTCATGCTCATACAGGTCGCAGGTAAAGATCAGTTCGTCCGCCCCGGTCTGCTCCAGTAGCACCTCGACCTTGGCCCTCACCTTCTGCGGGTTGCCGATCATCGCCAGGCCCAGGAAGCTACCCACCGCATCGCGCTCATGTGGCAGCCACAGCCCATCCATGCTCGGTACCGGCTTGCGCTGCATCAGGCTCTGCCCGCGTATCAGGGCAAGAATACGCTGGTACACCGAGGTGGCCAGGAACTCGGCCTTGTCGTCGGTTTCGGCCACCACCATCGGAATGCCCAGCATCACGTAAGGCTTGTCGAGCGTGGTAGAGGGCTTGAAATGGTCGCGATAGATGCGGATCGCCTCATGCATGTAGCGCGGCGCGAAGTGCGAGGCGAAGGCGTAGGGCATGCCGCGCATGCCGGCCAGCTGTGCGCTGAACAGGCTGGAGCCCAGCAGCCACATCGGCACCTCGGTGTCGTGGCCAGGTACGGCGATCACTTTTTGATCATCTGTGCGCGGGCCCAGGTAGCGCGACAATTCTTCGACATCGTCCGGGAAATCGTCGGCGCTGCCCGAACGCTCTCGGCGCAGGGCGCGTGCGGTCATCTGGTCGGAGCCCGGCGCACGGCCCAGGCCCAGATCGATACGCCCTGGATAAAGGCTGGCCAGCGTGCCGAACTGCTCGGCGATCACCAAGGGGGCATGGTTGGGCAGCATGACGCCACCCGAGCCGACACGGATGGTTGAAGTACCCCCCGCCAGGTAACCGATCAGCACGGAGGTCGCGGAGCTGGCGATGCCGTCCATGTTGTGGTGTTCGGCAACCCAGAAGCGGTTGTAGCCAAAGCGCTCGACATGCTGGGCCAGGTCCAGCGAATTGCGCAACGCTTGCGCCGGGCCGGAGTCGGCCCGCACTGGCACCAGGTCGAGGGTAGAAATTTTCAGGTCACGCAGCTGCGTCATTGGAGCCTCCGCAAAAGTGATTGGCCGAAGGCCTTTTAAACTCTGTATGGGCACATTCGGAAGATTCAATGCTTGCGGTGCGATTGATCTGAACTTGCCGAAGGTGAGTAGCCTCTGAACCCATAGATACGTAACCGAGTGACCAGGAGGCATCATGAAAAAGACTGCATCGGCGATCTGGCAAGGTGGCTTGAAGGACGGCAAAGGCGTTATTTCGACTGAAAGCGGTGCGCTAAAGCAGAACCCCTATGGTTTCAACACCCGCTTCGAAGGCTCGCCCGGCACCAACCCAGAGGAGTTGATCGGCGCGGCCCATGCCGGCTGCTTCTCGATGGCGCTGTCGATGATGCTCGGCGAGGCGGGCCTGACGCCCGACCGTATCGATACGATCGCTGAAGTGACCCTGGAAAAACAGCCTGATGGCTTTGCCATCACTGCTGTGCACCTGGTGCTGAAGGCCAAGGTTCCTGGCGCGAGTGAAGCCCAGTTCCTGGACATTGCCAACAAGGCCAAAGCAGGCTGCCCGGTGTCCAAGGTGTTGAACGCGAAGATCAGCCTGGACGCCACCCTGGTGGGCTAAGCGGCGCAACAGCTTCGGTTTGCTGTAGTCTAAACAGCATCGGCAGCGCAGCTGCCCATCCAGGAGCCGTGCCATGATACGCGTCGCAATCGCCGTGTTGGCGTCTCTGTTGGCCACATCTGCCGTGGCGGCGGTCAAGCCGTGTGAGGAACTGAAGGCCGAGATCGAAGCCAAGATCCAGGCTCAGGGTGTGCCGTCGTACACGCTGGAGATCGTGCCCAACAGTGAGGTCAAGGATCAGAACATGATCGTTGGCAGCTGTGATGGCGGGACCAAAAAGATCATTTATCAGAAGAACGAATGATCGCCAATTGAAACCGGGGCTGGTAAGCAGCCCCCCGGTTTCAGGGAATGCAGAACACATTGCTGGGCTCGTTGACTACCACTGTGCGGTTGGCGTCGTACAGCAGCACCTGTGGTTCCATTACTGGTGCACGCGCCTCCAGGCGATAGCGTTCGCCTGCCTTGAAATCGTCAAAGCGCACGGTCAGGTAACAGGTCCGATCCCTGGGCTGGCTCATCATGCCGCCCCCGTAGATTTCATAATCGAAGCGCACCACCAGTTCGTGCTTGCCAGGTGTGACCTGGAAGTAACGGCCGTCCTCCAGGCGCTTGCCATCGAGCTTGTCCGCCATGATGACTCGGCCGGGCGTGATGGTGTAGAGGTCGACCCAGGCCTGCTTGGGGTCTACGGGGGGCAAGGGGCTGGCGCATGCCCCCAATGCACTGAGGGCCATCAGCATCATGGGCTGGCGCATGGCGAAACTCCCACTTGCGATTCACAAGTTACAAGCATAGCGCCGTTTGCGGGCTTCAGGTGCGTTGGCAGCCCGCCGGCAGGCCTTGGCTGAGCAGTTTCTGCTGGTGGTCATAGAGCTTGATCCAGGGCCGGAAGCCGATGCTGCCTGCTTGCAGTTGATAACGCTGGCCGGCGTTGAAGCCCTTGAAGGTCAGATTGAGCTGGCAGTCGCGCCACAACGGTTCCCCGACCGGGCCGATATTGCTGGGTGTGACCGGGAACTGGTAGCGGACGGTCAGCTCGTGGCTGCCGGGCTGGACCTCGAAATAGCGGGTGTCTGCCCAATCGCGCTCGTCCACCTGCACCGCGTGCAGCGAGGTTTCGTCGTGCGGGGTGAGGTCGATCCATGCCTGGTTCGGGTCCGGGTCGGGCAGGGTCGAACAGGCAGACATCAG
>NZ_JBHFCS010000013.1:0-164259 GCF_044143025.1 Pseudomonas sp. TR47
GCGAGAAACTCGTTCAACTTCAAACACTTGGCTCGCTGCGATCTCTCGTAGCGGGAAGCGAATCATACAGCGTTTAGAAGCGCTGTCAACCACCATTTCAACCGCTATCGATCAGACGATCGAAGCACTACCAGCACTACCTGGATTAAGCAACTCTTTGAATTTCAAGGAGTTTCTCGTTCCGACTACGCTGGAAGTGGGGCGCATTATAAGGGGATTAGAACCCCCGTCAAGGCTTAATTTCAATAAACCTTGATATCGCCTAAAACAAAGCGGGGAGGCCTGTCGGCCTCCCCGCTTCTATATATAGCTACGCCACCAGACACTCACTCCGCCTTGAGCGTAACCCGGGCAAACGCCTTCTTGCCCGCCTGACACACATGAGTGGCGCCAATCGCAAACAAGAAGTCACGCTCGACCACCACACCATCAACCTTGACCGCACCACCATTGAGCAGATCGCGCGCCATCGCCGAGTTCTTCACCAGGCCAGCACGGTTCAGCACAGCAGCGATCGGCAAGTCTTCAGCCGCGGCCACTTCAATCTCGGGCAGATCTTCCGGCAACTCTCCCTCTTTCATGCGATTACCCGCCGCACGGTGGGCGTTGGCAGCCGCCTCTTCACCATGGAAACGCGCAACGAGCTCTTCCGCCAGCTTGATCTTGATGTCGCGCGGGTTCGCACCATTGGCGACATCAGCACGGTACTGCTCGATCTCCTCCATGGAGCGGAAGCTCAGCAATTCGAAGTAACGCCACATCAGCGTGTCCGGGATCGACACCAGCTTGCTGTACATCACCCCAGGCGCTTCCTGGATACCGACATAGTTGCCCAGCGACTTGGACATTTTCTTAACGCCGTCCAGCCCTTCGAGCAGCGGCATGGTCACGATGCTCTGCGCTTCCTGGCCGTAAGCGCGCTGCAGCTCGCGCCCCATCAGCAAGTTGAACTTCTGGTCGGTACCACCCAGCTCCACATCAGCCTTGAGGGCTACCGAGTCGTACCCCTGTACCAGCGGGTAAAGGAACTCATGGATGGCGATCGGCTGATTGGTGGTATAGCGCTTGTCGAAGTCGTCGCGCTCAAGCATGCGCGCCACCGTGTACTGCGACGCGAGGCGAATGAAGTCAGCCGGTGTCAGCTTGTCCATCCAGGTGGAATTGAACGCGACCTCGGTCTTGGCCGGGTCGAGAATCTTGAACACCTGCTGCTTGTAGGTCTCGGCATTATCCAGCACCTGCTCACGGGTCAACGGCGGGCGCGTCGCGCTTTTGCCACTCGGATCACCGATCATTCCAGTGAAGTCGCCGATCAGGAAGACGACCTGATGACCCAGCTCCTGGAACTGGCGCAGCTTGTTGATCAGCACGGTGTGCCCCAGGTGCAGGTCAGGCGCAGTCGGATCGAAACCTGCCTTGATACGCAGAGGCTGGCCGCGCTTGAGCTTCTCGACCAGTTCCGACTCGACCAACACTTCTTCCGCACCGCGCTTGATAAGCGCCAGCTGCTCTTCAACCGACTTCATAGACAGACCCGCAAGGCTCAGATTCAAGGGGAGCCAACCATACAAGATCGGCCATCAAATACAAGTTTCGCAACGGGATGTGACCTGACCGCAGCCTCGCGGCGTCTACGCGCCCTTGCGTGAAATTGGATTTGGTTATATTTTATACAGTTATTTCATCTTCATCATGTCATTCATCTTTTCCATATTCACTTTTCTTCAAAAAGCCACCTTACCTATGACCGACGAAACGCCTAAAGCGCCACCGCTTTATCCGAAAAGCCATCTGCTGGCCGCCAGCGGCATCGCCGCCCTGCTCAGCCTGGCTCTGCTGGTATTTCCGTCCAGCGAAGTCGAAGCCAAGAAGACCACGCTCAGCCTCGAGCTGGAAAGCCCGGCAGAGCAACTGAAGGGCGAGCCCGGTGCCGCGCCCCTGGTGCAGAGCGAAGCAGATCAAGGCTCACCGTTCGCACAAATCGAAGGTGCCGACTCCAAGACCGAGCAAGCTACTCAAGAACTTCCAGCCCTAGAACAGAAACCAGAGGCCAAGGAGCCTGGGCATCGCGAAATCACCGTGGCGCGTGGCGATACACTGTCCACCCTGTTCGAAAAAGTCGGCCTGCCCGCCAATGCGGTGCACGACCTGCTGGCCAGCAACAAGCAGGCCAAGCAGTTCAGCCAGCTCAAGCATGGCCAGGTGCTGCAATTCGAACTCGACAAGGACGGCCAACTGGCCAGCCTGCAAAGCAAGGTCAGTACCCTCGAGACCATCCGCCTGACAAAGACCGCCAAGGGCTACAGCTTCGACCGCGAAATCAGCAAGCCGTTGGTACGCACTGCCTACGCCCACGGCGTGATCAAAAGTTCGTTGTCGGCCTCGGCCCAGCGTGCCGGCCTGTCGCACAGCCTGACCATGGACATGGCCAAAGTACTGGGCTACGACATCGATTTCGCTCAGGACATCCGCCAGGGTGACGAATTCGACGTCGTCTACGAGCAGAAAGTCATGGATGGCAAGGTGATCGGTACAGGCAACATCCTGTCCGCCCGCTTCACCAACCGCGGCAAGACCTACACTGCGGTGCGCTATACCAACAAGCAGGGCAACACCAGCTACTACACAGCCGACGGCAACAGCCTGCGCAAGGCGTTCATCCGTACCCCCGTGGACTTTGCCCGTATCAGCTCGCGGTTTTCCGCTGGCCGCAAGCACCCTATTCTGAACAAGATCCGCGCACACAAGGGCGTCGACTATGCCGCGCCACGCGGCACACCAATCAAGGCAGCCGGTGACGGTCGCATCGAGCTGGCCGGCCGTCGCGGCGGGTACGGCAACACAGTGATCATCGCCCACGGCAACCGGTACAAGACCCTCTACGGGCACATGCAGGGCTTTGCCAAAGGCATCAAGACCGGCAGCAGTGTGAAGCAGGGGCAGATCATCGGTTATATCGGTACCACCGGCCTGTCTACAGGGCCGCACCTGCACTATGAGTTCCAGGTCAATGGCGTCCACGTCGACCCGCTGAGCCAGAAAGTACCGATGTCCGATCCGATCGCCAAGGCCGAACGCCAGCGGTTCTTGCAGCAGAGCAAGCCACTGATCGCGCGCATGGATCAGGAAAAGGCCACCATGCTCGCAGCGAACAAGCGCTGAGCTATGGCGCTCTACCTGGGGGTAATGTCTGGCACCAGCCTCGACGGCCTGGACATTGCCCTGATCGAGCAAGGCGAGCAGCTGAAGCTGCTCGCCACCCACTACCTGCCAATGCCCGCCGACCTGCGTCAGCAACTGCTTGCCCTGTGTGCCAGCGGCCCTGATGAAATCGCACGTGCAGCGTTGGCGGAAAACCACTGGGCCAGCCTGGCCGCAGCAGGTATACAGCAGCTGCTGAAAAAGCAGGGGCTGCAGCCTGACGCCATCCGCGCCATCGGCAGCCATGGCCAGACCATCCGCCACGAGCCTGCCCGTGGCTTTACCGTGCAGATCGGCAACCCGGCGTTAATCGCCGAGCTCACCGGGATCACAGTGGTAGCCGACTTCCGCCGGCGCGATGTGGCTGCTGGCGGCCAAGGCGCTCCGTTGGTACCGGCGTTTCATGAAACCCTGTTCGGCCGTCTTGGCCAGCGGTTGGCAGTGCTCAACGTAGGCGGTTTCAGCAACCTCAGCCTGATCGAGCACGACACGCCGGTCCACGGTTTCGACTGCGGCCCCGGCAATGTGTTGCTGGATGCCTGGGTCGAGCGTAAACGCGGCCAGGCTTATGACGCAGACGGCGCCTGGGCAGCTACTGGTGTGGTCCAGACCGATTTGCTGGGCGCGTTGCTGAGCGACCCTTTCTTCGCCGGCAGCGGCCCGAAGAGTACTGGCCGCGAAGTGTTCAACCTGCCTTGGCTGGATGGCCATCTCGCTCGCATGCCGCATTATCGTGACGAAGATGTTCAGGCCACGCTGCTCGAGCTGACGGCGCGCAGCATCATCGAGTCCTTGCGCGATGCACAGCAAGGCACAGAAGCGCTGCTTGTATGTGGCGGCGGTGCACGCAACGGTGCATTGATGGCTCGCCTTGACGCGCTGCTACCCGATGCCCGGGTCACCAGCACCCAGGCATATGGCGTAGACCCCGACTGGGTCGAGGGCATGGCATTTGCCTGGCTGGCCCACTGCTGCCTGGAAGGCATCGCCGCCAACCGCCCCAGCGTGACGGCAGCCAAGGGGCTGCGGGTTCTCGGCGCGATCTACCCGGCCTGACCTTGCGACCGCAACGAAAACGCCGCGCAAATGCGCGGCGTTTTTTGTACCACCGGGCTTCAGATCGAGAAGGAAGAGCCGCAGCCACAAGTGGTAGCGGCATTCGGGTTCTTGATCACGAAGCGCGAGCCCTCAAGGCCTTCCTGGTAATCCACCTCCGCGCCCGCCAGATACTGGAAGCTCATAGGATCTACCACCAGAGATACACCTTCGCGCTCGACGATGGTGTCATCTTCGGCCACATCTTCATCGAAGGTGAAGCCGTACTGGAAACCCGAGCAGCCGCCACCGGTCACGAAAACCCGCAGCTTCAGGCGATCATTGCCTTCCTCGCAAACCAGGGTCTTCACCTTTTGCGCGGCGCCGTGAGTAAATTCCAAAGCCGTGGGGGTGAAGGTTTCGACGCTCATGTTGATTCTCCCGGCGCAGTAGCCGCCATAAAACTCGATGACGCGCATTATCCGCTTCTCCGAGAAAATCGGTCAACAATACGTAAGCAGCAAGTGACAAGCTCCAAGCTGAACGCAATACGCTCACTTGCAGCTTAGAGCTTGCCGCTTGCCGCTTGTGGCTGCTGTCAGGGCAGCAGGCCCGCATGGGACAGGCCCATGCGCTCGTCCAGGCCAAACAGGATGTTCAGGTTCTGCACCGCCTGGCCTGACGCGCCCTTGACCAGGTTATCGATGACCGACAGCACTACCACCAGGTCACCACCTTGCGGGCGATGAACGGCGATACGGCAGACGTTGGCACCGCGCACGCTACGGGTTTCCGGGTGGCTGCCCGCGGGCATCACGTCGACGAACGGCTCGTCTGCGTAGCGCTTCTCGAACAGTGCCTGCAAGTCGACCGACTTATCGGCAACTGTCGCGTACAGGGTCGAGTGAATGCCGCGGATCATCGGGGTCAGATGCGGCACGAAGGTCAGGCCGATGTCCGTGCCTGCAGCCAGGCGTAGGCCTTGGCTGATTTCCGGCAAGTGACGGTGGCCCTTGACCGCGTAGGCCTTCATGCTCTCGCCAGCTTCGCAGAACAGCGAACCCACGGCGGCGCCACGACCGGCGCCGCTGACACCCGACTTGCAGTCGGCGATCAGGCGCAACGGGTCGGCCAGGCCAGCTTCAAGCAGCGGCAGGAAGCCCAACTGGGTAGCGGTCGGGTAGCAGCCCGGCACAGCGATCAGGCGCGCCTGGCGAATTTTCTCACGGTTGACTTCAGGCAGGCCGTAGACCGCATCCTTGAGCAACTCCGGCGCGCCGTGCGGCTGCCCGTACCATTTTGCCCACTCGGCAGCGTCCTGCAGGCGGAAGTCGGCGGACAGGTCAATGACCTTGGTCCCGGCAGCCAGCAACTCGCCGGCCAAAGCGTGGGCGACACCGTGCGGGGTGGCGAAGAAGACCACGTCGCAAGCTGACAGAGCCTTGCTGTCCGGCACGCTGAAAGCCAGGCCGTCATAGTGGCCGCGCAGGTTCGGATACATGTCGGCGACCGCTACGCCCGCCTCGGAGCGCGAAGTGATGACCGCCACCTCGGCCTGTGGATGCTGTGCCAGCAGACGCAACAGTTCGACGCCGGTGTAACCCGTGCCGCCGACGATACCGACCTTGATCATAACGCTTGCCCCTTATCAACGAGCCGTCTGGAAAGCGCACGATGATAGGGGCGCAAGGCGCCTGTAACAACTCTTCGGGTGACCCTTCGGGCGCTTGGCCTCTACTATCTGACGACCGTGAATACCTGAAGGAACTCTCTCCATGCTTTACCTATGGATAAAAGCGCTGCACATCGTCAGCGTCGTCTGCTGGTTCGCCGGTCTGTTCTACCTGCCCCGGCTGTTCGTCTACCACGCCCAAAGCCAGGACAGCATCAGCCAGGACCGCTTCGTGACCATGGAGCGCAAGCTGTACCGCGGCATCATGAACCCGGCGATGATTGCCACCTACGTGTTCGGCGCCTGGATGCTCTATCTCACGCCAGGCTGGCTGAGCCAGGGCTGGCTGCACGCCAAGCTGACACTGGTGCTCCTGCTCACCGGCTACCATCACATGTGCGGCGCCCAGCGCAAACGCTTTGCCACCGGTGCCAACACCCGCAGCCACGTTTACTACCGCTGGTTCAACGAGGTACCCGTGCTGTTCCTGCTGGCCATCGTGATTCTTGTGGTGGTCAAACCGTTCTGACGACAATCGCACTGTACAGGAGCCCCGCCCATGTCATTGCCTGCTTCGCTCGAACAACGCCTGCGCTTGCCCGTGGTGGCGGCGCCGATGTTCCTGATCTCCAACCCCCAGCTGGTCCTGGCCTGCTGCGGCAACGGCGTGGTCGGCAGTTTCCCCGCCCTGAACCAGCGCGACAGTGCCGGTTTCAAGGGCTGGCTCGAGGAGATCGAAGTGGGCCTTGGGCAGCTGCAGGCGCCAGCCCCTTATGCGGTCAATCTGATCGTCCACCCATCCAACCCGCGCCTGCAGGCTGACCTTGCCCTGTGTGTCGAGCATCAGGTGCCTATAGTCATCACCAGTCTTGGCGCGGTGAAGGAAGTCGTCGATGCCGTACACGGCTATGGCGGCCTGGTGTTCCATGATGTGACCACCCGGCGTCACGCTGAGAAAGCTGCACAGGCCGGCGTCGATGGCCTGATCGCGGTGGCGGCAGGTGCGGGCGGGCATGCTGGCACCTGGAGCCCGTTCGCCCTTGCGGCCGAAATCCGCCAGTTTTTCGACAAGACCCTGCTATTGGCCGGCTGCATCAACCACGGCCATGAAATACTCGCCGCCCAGTTGCTTGGCGCGGACCTGGCCTACATGGGGACTCGCTTCATTGCCACCCAGGAGAGCCATGCCCAAGAGGCGTATAAACAGATGCTGCTCGGCGCCCATGCAGCGGACATCGTCCATACCCCAGCGGTTTCCGGCATACCGGCAAGCTTTTTGCGCCAGAGCCTTGAACAGGCTGGGTATGACATGGCCGCACTGAAAGCCGGCCAGGAACAGGGCAAACTCAAGCCAATCGATGATGAAGCCAAGGCCTGGAAGACAGTATGGTCTGCCGGGCAAGGCGTGGGAGATATCCATGACCTGCCCGGCGCCGCAGCACTGATCGAGCGCCTGCACGGCGAGTACAGAGCAGCCCTGGAGCGCAGCCAGGCGTTACGCGCCAAGGCCTTGTAGCAAAAGGCAACACCTGGCCTGGCCACGCTGTACACTAGGCGCCCTCTTTAGCCCTCAGGAGCCTTGCATGACCCGTTACGCCATGATCACTGGTGCTTCCAGCGGCCTGGGCTTGGCCCTGGCGGAAGCTCTGGCGCGGCGCGGGCGCAATCTGATCCTGGTGGCACGCAACCGTGAAACCCTTGAGCCGGTAGCCATCGAGCTGACCCAGCGCTTCGGCGTCGAAGTACTGCTACGCGCCTGCGACCTCAGCCAACCGCTGCGCCTGTCCGGTTTCGTACTCGAGCTGGAAGAGGGCGAGCGGCGCATCGACCTGTTGGTCAACTGCGCCGGCCAACGTACCTATGGCCCGTTTCTCGCCCACGAGTGGGCAGACGAGCAGGACCTGCTGGAGGTGAACATTCTCGCCATGAGCCGCCTGTGCCATGCCATCGGCAACCTCATGGCAGTACAGGGTGGTGGGCAGATCCTCAATGTCGCCGGCCTGGCCGCCGTAGCGCCAGGCCCCTGGATGGCCACCTATGCCGCCAGCAAGGCCTATGTGCTGCATTTCACCGAAGCCCTGCGCGAAGAGCTCAAACCCACGGGCATCAAGGTTTCGGTCCTTTGCCCCGGCCCGGTGCGCTCTTCGCGCCGGCGTATTCCCAGGCTCGAGGGCAGCAGCCGCTGCCTCAGCCCCGAAGAGGTGGCGCTGTACACCGTGCGCGCATTGGCGAAAAACCGGGCGCTGATCATTCCGGTTCGCCGCAACCGCTGGCTGGCATTCGCCCCGCGCCTGTTGCCCCGCTGGTTGGCGCGCAAGCTTGCAGGCTTCATCCACCGCCGTTACTGCCCGGTCGGAATGGAATAGCCCACTGGGCGAGCGGCGCCTGGCTAAGTACACTCGGCCAGGACACTCACCTTGGAGCAAGTGCTGTGGACGATTTATTCATCAAGATCATCAACCGGGAAATCCCGGCGAAGATCATCTACGAGGACGACCAGGTTCTGGCCTTCCACGACATCGCGCCCCAGGCGCCGGTGCACTTTCTGGTCATCCCGAAAAAACAAATCCGTACGCTCAATGACCTGACCGAAGAGGACAAGGGCCTGGCCGGCCACATCCTGTTCACCGCCCAGCGCCTGGCCAAGGAGCTTGGCTGCGACGATGGCTTCCGCGTGGTCATGAACTGCAACGAGCAAGGCGGCCAGACCGTCTACCACATCCACATGCACGTGCTCGGCCAGCGCCAGATGCACTGGCCACCGGGCTGACCCAAGGCAAGCCCACCCCCGGGCGATTGAGGTAAACTGTCGGGCATCACTTCAGCGGAGGTGCCCGATGGCTACCGAACGTCACTATTCGCCGCTCGACCGCTTGTTGCTGCAGGCCGATACCGCCATGCGCACCTTGCTGCCCTTCAGCGGCCAACCCTCCCGGCCGTCTCCGGCCATTGTCCAGCCCGACGTCGAGCTGGACGAAAGCCAGACCCGCCACATCGCCGGGCTCATGCGCATCAACCATACCGGCGAAGTCTGCGCCCAGGCGCTGTACCAAGGCCAGGCCCTGACCGCCAAGCTGCCCCAGGTGCGCAAGGCAATGGAGCATGCAGCCGAGGAAGAAATCGACCACCTGGCCTGGTGCGAACAGCGCATCCGTCAACTGGGCAGCCACCCCAGCGTGCTCAATCCGCTGTTCTACGGCATGTCGTTCGGCATCGGCGCGCTCGCCGGCATGGTCAGCGACAAGGTCAGCCTGGGCTTCGTCGCCGCCACCGAGCATCAGGTGTGCAAACACCTGGACGAACACCTGGAGCAGATCCCCCATGAGGACGAAAAGTCCCGTGCAATTCTCGAGCAGATGCGCGTCGACGAAGAGCAACACGCCGATTCGGCCCTTGAAGCAGGAGGCTATCGCTTCCCCGCGCCGGTACGTTTCGGTATGAGCATGCTGGCCAAAGTCATGACCAAAAGCACTTACCGCATCTAAGGGCACGCCAATGACGGACCGTATCGACGCCAAGGACCTGGCGCGCGCCGTACAAGCAGGAGTTCTCCAGCCGGGCCAGGACAAGGCCCTGCTGGACTTTCTGCGCCAGCAGCCAGCAGCTCGTGGCAGTTTCCAGCTGGCACACGTCGCCTTCTATTTCGGCGCCCTACTGATCATGGGGGCGATGGGCTGGCTGCTGACCGAAGCCTGGATGCGAATCGGTGATTGGGCGCTGCTGGCCATCGCCGTTCTTTACATCGGTCTTCTCACCCTGTTCGCCCTCAACCTGCAAAAGCGCCAGCAACCCATCGCAGCTGGCGTCCTGGCGGCGGTCGCGGTAAGCATCGTTCCCCTGGCTGTCTTTGCCATCGAACGCCTGACCGGGTGGTGGCCACTGGACGATCGGCAAACGGACTATCACCAGTACTACACCTATGTGCAGGGCGGATGGCTGATGATGGAGGCGGCCACGGTGGTCGCCGGTTTGCTGATGCTGCGCCTGATCCCCTACCCGTTTATCGTGATGCCGATTGCCGTGGCCTTATGGTTCATGTCGATGGACCTTAGCGAGTGGGTGTTCGGCTCGCCGTTCAGCTGGGAACAGCGGCGCACGGTTTCGCTGTGGTTCGGGCTCGGGCTGCTCATGGTGTTTCTGCTGGTCGACGGGCGCACGCGTGAGGATTACGCCCACTGGGGTTACCTGGCAGGGCTGGCAGCGTTCTGGGGTGGGCTGACGATGATCGAAAGCGACAGCGAGCTGGGTAAGGCGCTGTACTGTCTGATCAACCTGGGTCTGATGGCAATGGCGGTGCTGCTGCGCCGGCCTGTGTTCATGGTGTTCGGGGCGCTGGGGGTGGCAGCTTATCTTGGCTACCTGTCTTACGAGGTATTTGCCGAGTCGCTGCTGTTCCCGGTGGTGCTGACCTTGATCGGGCTGGGGGTAATCGGGCTGGGGCTGGGTTATCAAAAGCGCCGGGAGCACCTCAGCCAGTCATTGAGGCGTTGCGTACCCCGTTGGCTGGTAGTGGCTCTCCCAGCCTTGCGCAACTGAAGAGCGTCGGGGCCGCCTTGCGGCCCTTTCGCGACGCAAGGCCGCGCCCACAGACCGCGAACCTTCGAGCGGCCTTGTGTCGCGAAAGGGCTGTGCAGCAGCCCACAAATCTCAACCCAGCTCAACGATCTCGTAGCCGTGGGTGATTTCCACGCCCGCGCGCTCCAGCATGATCGACGCCGAGCAATATTTTTCCGCCGACAGCTCCACCGCACGCTTGACCTGAGCCTCTTTCAGCCCGCGCCCTTTGACCACGAAGTTCATATGAATCTTGGTAAACACCTTCGGGTCTTCGCTGGCGCGCTCGGCCTCCAGGAAGGCTTCGCAGCTTTCCACCGCTTGGCGCGATTTCTTCAGGATACTCACTACGTCGAAGCTGCTGCAGCCACCCAGGCCGAGCAGGAGCATTTCCATCGGGCGCACGCCCAGATTGCGGCCCCCAGCCTCGGGTGGGCCGTCCATCACCACGACGTGCCCGCTCCCCGATTCGCCAAGGAACATCGCTTCACCGGCCCATTGGATGCGTGCCTTCATCTGTCCGTACTCCTGAATCTCGCAAAAGGGTGTCAGCTTAAGCCTTGTGTGGCTGTCGGAAAAGCTCCACACGTTTGGCATTTGTGCCGAAACATCCTGCAGTGTCTGATAAGCTGGCGCCAATTGACTGACGCGTCGCGTTAGCCGACTCCCCACCAGAGCCTATGGGTCGTATCGAACAGGATTTCGTGATGGTTGCCTCAGCCCTACCCGCCAAGATCAAGAACATCGACAAGCTGCTGATGCACTGCCAGCGCCGCCGCTACACCGCCAAGAGCAACATCATCTGCGCGGGTGACCGGGCCGAAACGCTGTCGTTCATCATCAAGGGTTCAGTCACCATCCTCATTGAGGATGACGAAGGCCACGAGATGATCATCGCCTACCTCAACAGTGGCGATTTCTTCGGCGAACTGGGTTTGTTCGAACCCGCCGGCAGCGATCAGCAGCGCAGCGCCTGGGTGCGCGCCAAGACCGAGTGCGAGGTGGCGGAGATCAGCTATGACAAGTTTCGCGACCTCGCCCGCCAGGACCCGGAGATTCTCTACGCCCTCGGCAGCCAGATGGCCCAGCGCCTGCGCAACACCACGCGCAAGGTGGGCGACCTGGCCTTCTTCGACGTTACCGGCCGGGTCGCCCGTTGCCTGCTGGACCTGTGCAAGCAGCCAGACGCCATGACCCACCCGGACGGCATGCAAATCAAGATCACCCGCCAGGAAATTGGCCGTATCGTCGGTTGCTCGCGAGAAATGGTCGGCCGCGTGCTCAAGGACCTCGAGGAACGCAGCCTGGTCCAGGTCAAGGGCAAGACCATGGTGGTTTACGGTACCCGTTAGTCCTTGGGCAGCGCTGCAAGCACTTCGCTGTAAGCCTTCGACAGGCGCTCGAACCAGGGTACAGCGGGCGCCACTTCGTGCAGGGCAATATGACTATCGGCCCGGCAACGCTGCTCGAGCCCGCAACATTCATTGAAATGATTGACCGCCGCGACCATCGACTCGCGCTCGTTATCCAGCAACAACGCACCATGCACCAGCACCACCGGCCGTTTTCCACCCAGCCCCTGGCGCCAGCGCTGGGCAGTCCCCACCAGCTTGCGGCCATTGAGGTTGACGTTATAGCGGCCGTCGCAGAAGGCCCCGTCGATCTCGCCCACTGAAGCCACACCGCCCCATTCGCGCAGCACATCGCACAACGGCAGGCAGAGGCGTTCATACGCGTTCTCGATACGGCCATGGTCGCCTTCGCTGCGTGGAGCGACATACACCAGCGCCACATTCACTGTCGAATGCGACTGAGGTACCGGCTCCCCACCGGTTTCACGCAACAGCACTGGCCAGCCAGCGATCGCCAACTCCGAGCAGGCTGCCTCGAAGTTGTCCAGGCGGCTCATGCGCCGAGGCATGACCAGCGCATGATCCGTCGGGCGCCAGAACAGCACACCACTTTCGGTTTCGCCACGGCAGACCGCAGCCAAAAGATCTTGCTCGGCGTGCAGGCCCTGCTCGACGGTGAGGGCCAGGGGTTGATCGGTCATTGATCCACCTTCGATAAAGCCGGCGATTGCCGGCTTCAACGTTGCTTAGTCCAGTTGCTGCACAGTCTTCTTCACCTGTTCAGGGAAGAACAACCGCTGCAGTTCCAACCCCGGCTGCTCGGCCCGCATGAACGCCTCACCCACCAAGAACGAGTAAACGTCATTGATTTCCATCAACTCGACATCGGCACGGTTGAGAATGCCACTCTCGGTGATGGCCAGGCGATCCCGGGGGATGCGTGGCAGCAGGTCAAGAGTGGTCTCCAGGCTGACTTCGAAAGTATGCAGGTTACGGTTGTTGACCCCCACCAGCGGGGTATCAAGCGTTTTCAACGCACGCTCCAGCTCGTCACCGTCATGTACTTCGACCAGCACATCGAGGCCGACGTCCTTGGCGGTAGCGGCCAACTCAGCCATCTTGACGTCATCAAGCGCCGACACGATCAGCAGCACGCAGTCTGCGCCCAAGGCGCGTGCTTCGATGATCTGATAAGGGTCGACCATGAAATCTTTGCGGATCACCGGCAGCGAAACAGCGGCGCGCGCCTGCTGCAGGTACTCATCGGCACCCTGGAAGTAGTCCACATCGGTCAACACCGACAGGCAAGTCGCCCCGCCCTTTTCGTAACTGACGGCAATTTCCGACGGTACGAAGTTCTCGCGGATCACACCCTTGCTCGGCGAGGCCTTCTTGATTTCGGCAATCACCGCTGGCTGCTTGCGCTTGGCTTGCTCGATCAGGGCATTGGCAAACCCGCGCGGGGCATCCGCCGCCTTGGCCAGGCGCTCCATTTCGGCGAGGCTGACGCGCGCGCTGCGCTCTGCCACTTCCTGGAACTTGCGGGCAATGATCCTTTCCAGCACCGTCGGGACACTCATGCTTCGTTCTCCACCTTGAATACCGCTGTAAAGGCACCCAGTTCCTGCAGCTTTTCCCAAGCCAGCCCGGTGTGCAGTACATCGTGGGCCAGATCCACACCAGCCTTCAGGCTCATGGCGTGATCAGCAGCGTACAACGCAGCACCCGCGTTGAGCACTATCATCTCGGCAGCCTTCTGGCCATTCTCGGTCTTGCGCCGGCCCAGTGCATCACGGATCAACTCCAACGACGCCTGTGGGTTCTCGACTGCCAGGCCATGCAGGCTCTGGCTCTTCATGCCAAGATCTTCAGGCTCGACCCAGTATTCGCTGATCTGGTCATTCTTCAGTTCGGCGACAAAGGTAGGCGCGGCCAGGCTGAACTCATCCAGGCCATCCTTGGAATGCACGACCAGCACATGCTTGCTGCCCAGGCGTTGCAGCACTTGCGCCAGCGGGCGGCACAAGGCCTGGCTAAATACACCGACCACCTGGTGTTTCACCCCGGCCGGATTCGTAAGCGGGCCGAGCATGTTGAACAGGGTACGCAGGCCCAGGTCGCGGCGCGGGCCTGCGGCATATTTCATCGCCGAGTGATGGCTCTGGGCGAACATGAAGCCGATACCGAGGCTGTCAATGCAGCGCCCCACTTGGGTAGGTGTCAGGTTCAGGTAAATGCCGGCAGCTTCCAGCAGGTCAGCGCTGCCGCTCTTACCGGAAACTGCGCGATTGCCATGTTTGGCCACGGTGCAGCCTGCCGCCGCCAGGACGAACGAGGAGGCGGTGGAAACGTTGAAGATGTTGGCGCCATCACCGCCCGTACCGACGATGTCGACTACGCCATCAAGGCTTTTCAGCTCGACCTTGTCAGCCAGCTCACGCATGACCGAAACCGCGCCAACGATCTCGTCGATGCTCTCGCTCTTCATGCGCATGCCCATCAGGAAGGCGCCGATCTGCGCCTCACTGCATTGGCCGGTCATGATCTGGCGCATCACATCGCGCATTTCTTCGGTGGAAAGGTCCAGGTGGCCGACAATACGGCTCAACGCGCTTTTGATATCCATGCTCGGTCCTTAGCGGCGGCCGCCGGTCTGCTTGAGGAAGTTGGCGAACAGCTCGTGGCCCTGCTCGGTCAGGATGGACTCGGGGTGGAACTGCACCCCTTCAATGTTCAGTGTCTTGTGGCGCAGGCCCATGATCTCGTCGACCGAACCATCGTCATGTGCAGTCCAGGCAGTCACTTCCAGGCACTCTGGCAGGGTCTGGCGCTTGACCACCAGGGAATGGTAGCGGGTTACGGTGAGCGGGTTGTTGAGCCCGGCGAACACGCCCAGGTCGCGGTGATATACCGGGCTGGTCTTGCCGTGCATGACCTGGCGGGCACGCACTACATCGCCGCCAAACGCCTGGCCGATTGATTGGTGGCCCAGGCAGACCCCAAGGATCGGCAGCTTGCCGGCGAAATGCATAATGGCCTCGATGGACACACCGGCTTCGCTCGGCGTGCAAGGGCCAGGGGAGACGACGATGCGCTCAGGGTTGAGGGCTTCTATCTCGGCAACGGTGATTTCGTCGTTGCGAATGACTTTGACCTCGGCACCCAACTCGCCAAGGTATTGAACGACGTTGTAAGTGAATGAGTCGTAATTGTCGATCATCAGTAACATCGGGCTAAACCTCTAGAATCTACTGACTTTAAAAGTCGAACCTTCCTACACCAAAAACAGACACGGCGTTGCCACTAGGGGCGCTCGGAAACGGACAGGAAGGCAAACGGGGGCGGGCCGGACAGGCCGGCAAGAGATAAAGTCAGGCGCGCCAACGCCAACGGGCGTGGGCCTTGATAACGCGCATCAAGAGTTTGCTGACGATCAACACGGGATAGGTCTCGCTCATACTTGCAGGCACAGTAGCCTACCGGCGCGGCGGGCGCAATATGCCCGTAAATACGGGAAACGAATGGACTTGGAAGGCATGCCCCGCGATTTGCTAAGGTCGATCGGGTTGTCCTCATAAAAACAATGAAAAGGATGTTCCCAGATGCGAAAAGCACCTTTGCTACGTTTCACCTTGGCTACGTTGGCGCTCGCCTGCAGCCAAGCTTTCGCAGCCCCCTCGCCTTACTCGACAATGATCGTCTTCGGCGACAGCCTCAGCGATGCCGGGCAATTTCCTGACCTGACCGGCGGTACTGCCGGTATGCGTTTTACCAACCGTGATGAGAATGGCAACTTTGCACCTGTCTCGCCGATGATCCTCGGCGCACGCCTGGGTGTGAGCGCGGAAGATCTCAATCCGTCCACGTCCCTCGGCATACGCCCCGACGGCAACAACTGGGCCGTTGGCGGCTACACCACGCAGCAGATCCTGGATTCGATCACCACCACTTCCGAGACAGTCATTCCGCCAGGCCAACCTTTTGCCGGCCTGGTACTACGCGACAAGCCCGGGTATCTGGCCAATGGCTTGCGCGCAGACCCCAATGCCCTCTACTACCTGACCGGTGGCGGCAACGACTTTCTGCAAGGCCTGGTGAGCAGCCCTGCCGATGCCGCCGCCGCAGGATCGCGCCTGGCCGCCAGCGCCCAGGCCCTGCAACAAGGCGGTGCCCGCTACATCATGGTCTGGCTGCTACCCGACCTCGGCCAGACGCCGAACTTCAGTGGCACCCCGCAGCAAAACGCCCTGTCGCAACTGTCCAGCGTGTTCAACCAGTCACTGGTCAGCCAACTGGGCCAGATCGATGCCGAAATCATTCCACTGAACATTCCCGTACTGCTGAACGAAGCACTGGCCAGCCCGACGCAATTCGGCCTGGCCAGCGGGCAGAATCTGGTCGGCACCTGCTACAGCGGCAACAGTTGCGTGGCAAACCCGCTGTACGGCATCAATGGCACCACGCCCGACCCCACCAAGCTGCTGTTCAACGACTCGGTACACCCAACGATCGCCGGCCAGCAACTGATTGCCGACTACGGCTACTCGATCCTTTCCGCACCCTGGGAGCTGACGCTGCTGCCGGAAATGGCCCACGCCAGCCTGCGCGCGCATCAGGACGAACTACGTAATCAATGGCAGGCGCCCTGGCAGGCGGCTGGCCAATGGCAGGCCTTTGTTGCCACTGGCGCGCAAGATCTGGACTTCGACGGCGAGCGCAGTTCTGCCAACGCTGACGGGCGCGGCTACAACCTCACCCTGGGTGGCAGCTACCGGCTGAACGACGCTTGGCGCTTAGGGCTTGCCGGCGGGGTCTATCGCCAGAAACTGGAGGCAGGCGAACAAGACTCGGACTACAAGCTCGACAGCTACCTGGCCAGTGCCTTCGCCCAGTTTCGTGAGGACCGCTGGTGGGCCGACGCAGCGCTGAGCGCAGGGCACCTTGACTATCAGGACCTCAAACGCACCTTCGCCCTGGGCGTGAACGACCGAAGCGAGAAAGGTGATACCAACGGCGAAGCCTGGGCCGTGACAGGTCGCCTGGGATACAACCTGGCAGCCGATAGCAGTCACTGGCAGCTGGCGCCGTTCATCAGCGCCGACTACGCGCGGGTGAAGGTGGATGGTTATGACGAGAAGAGCGGACGGTCGACGGCACTGGGCTTCGATGACCAGGAGCGCACTTCGCGTCGCCTGGGCGTAGGGTTGCTGGGCAGCGTGCAGGTACTGGCCAGCACCAGGCTGTTTGCCGAGGTGGCGCAAGAGCATGAGTTCGAGGATGACCAGCAGGATGTGACGATGCACCTGACGACACTGCCAGCCAATGACTTCACGCTGACCGGGTACACACCGCAGAGCGACCTGACTCATGCCAGCCTTGGGGTCAGCCATGAGCTGGTGGCGGGGGTGCACCTGCGCGGGAACTACAACTGGCGCAAGAGCGACGAGTTGACCCAGCAAGGAATAAGCTTGGGCGTCAGCGTCGACTTTTAACCGGATGGGGCCGCCATGCGGCCCCACGCCTGTGAATTACTCGGCAGGACGTTGCTCAGCCAACGCCACCGCACGGAACATCGCCCGGCGCTTGTTGATGGTTTCTTCCCACTCCAGCGCCGGCACCGAGTCGGCGACAATGCCGCCACCTGCCTGCACATGCAGTTCGCCGTCCTTGATCACTGCCGTGCGAATGGCAATCGCGGTATCCATGTTGCCATTCCAGGCAAAGTAGCCCACCGCACCACCGTAGACGCCACGCTTTACCGGTTCCAGTTCGTCGATGATCTCCATCGCGCGGATCTTCGGTGCACCCGACAAGGTACCTGCCGGCAGAATCGCTCGCAGTGCATCCATCGCGGTCAAGCCTTCGGCCAGTTGCCCGGTCACGTTGGAAACGATGTGCATGACATTGGAGTAGCGCTCGATCACCATCTTTTCGGTCAAGCGCACGCTACCGGTGGAGGACACACGGCCCACATCGTTGCGGCCCAGGTCGATGAGCATCAGGTGCTCGGCGATCTCCTTGTCGTCCGACAGCAGGTCGTCTTCCAGCGCTCGGTCGGCCTCCTCGTTGGCCCCCCTTGGACGGGTACCGGCAATCGGGCGCACGGTGACCAGATTGTCTTCCACCCGCACCAGCACTTCCGGCGAACTGCCAACAACGTGGAAGTCCCCGAAGTTGAAGAAGTACATGTATGGCGTCGGGTTGAAGCAGCGCAGCGCACGGTACAAGTCTATGGGCGCTGCCTTGAAGTCGATCGACATGCGCTGGGACGGCACCACTTGCATGCAGTCACCGGCCAGGATGTACTCCTTCACGGTGTCCACAGCGCGCTCGTAATCCTCTTGGGTGAAGGAGGAGCGGAACGCCGGCTCTGCCGCCATGGGGCCGCTCAGGTCCAGGCCGCGTCGCGGCGTGATGGGTTCGCGCAGCTTGGCCAGCAGGCCTTGCAGGCGCGCCTGGCCTTGCTCGAAAGCCTGCTCTTCGGACGGGTCGACCAGTACGATCGCATGCATCTTGCCGGCCAGGTTGTCGAACACCACCACCGCGTCCGAAACCATCAGCAGGATATCCGGCACGCCCAGCGGGTCAGGATTGGGGCAGGCGCCCAGGCGCTTTTCCACGTAGCGAACGCAGTCATAGCCAAAGTAACCGACCAGGCCACCGTTGAAACGCGGCAGGCCGGCAATATCAGCGACCTTGTAGCGGTCCTTGAAGGTTTCGACGAATGCCAGCGGGTCTTCGACATCATGGCTTTCGACCTGCACGCCATCGTGCAGAATGCTCACGTGATAGCCATGCACACGCATCACCGTGCGCGACGGCAGGCCGATCATCGAATAACGGCCCCACTTCTCACCGCCCTGCACCGACTCGAGCAGGTACGAGTTGGCCTGGTCTGCCAGCTTCAGGTAGATAGAAAGCGGGGTATCGAAGTCGGCCAGGGTTTCACAGGCCAATGGAATGCGGTTGTAGCCGGCAGCGGCCAGGCGCAGGAATTCTTCGCGGGTCATGAGTAGCCTCGGAGCAACAATGAGAGTCGGGCAAACGGACGGGCCGGCAAAGGCCGGCGGGCAGAAGTCAGGCGCGCCAACGCCAACGGGCCAGGGCCTTGATGACTTTCATCCAGAATTTGCCGGTAACCACCACGGTGGGCTCTCTGTCTTGTGAGGCTTGAAGGTCCGCCAACGTTATCCCAGTGTCGGTGACTACGCAACCAGGCAGCAGCAGGCGCAGGTCGCCTATGACCAGGCTGGGCGCTTCCTCATCGATCGGCCGGCCGTGGTTATAGCCATAGCTCAGCCCAACGCACTGCACGCCGGCAGCTTTGGCCGCCAGCACATCACTGCGCGAGTCCCCCACAAACAGCGCCTGGCCGGGCTTCACGCCGGCCATTTTCATGACGAACAGCAACGCAGCAGGGTCGGGCTTCTTTTGTGGCAGGGTATCGCCGCCGATGATCCAGCGGAAATAACGGCCGATCTTCATCTGGTCGAGCAACGGTGCGACGAAGCGTTCAGGCTTGTTGGTGATCAGCGCCATCTCCACGCCCTGCTTGCGCAGCCAGCGCAAGGTGTCGTGCACACCAGGGTAGACAACCGTCAGATCATGGCTTTCGGCGTACGCCTCCATGAACAGTGCAAGGCCGCGCTCGGCCAGTTCATCGTCTACGGTCGCGTGGTCAAGGCCGCCGGCAAGTGCGCGGCGCACCAGCACCGGTGCGCCGTTGCCGACCCAGTGCCGCACGGCGTCAAGGCCGGCGGCCGGATAGCCAAGTTCGAGCAGCATACGGTCAACGGCTGCGGCCAGGTCGGGGACAGAATCGATCAAGGTACCGTCCAGATCGAACATCACCAGCCTGGGCAGCGTCCCGGGGAACAGCTGCTCGAAGCCGCTCATGGGCGGGCCTGAGCCAGTTCGGCGCGCATCTTGGCGATCACTTCCTGATAATCCGGCGCGTTGAAGATCGCCGAGCCGGCGACGAAGGTATCTGCGCCAGCGGCAGCGATTTCGCGGATGTTGTTGACGTTCACCCCACCGTCGATTTCCAGGCGAATATCACGGCCACTGGCGTCGATCAGCGCACGGGCTTCGCGCAGCTTGTCCAAGGTGCCAGGGATGAACTTCTGCCCGCCAAAGCCTGGGTTGACGCTCATCAGCAGCACCATGTCGACCTTGTCCATCACGTACTTCAGCGCGTCCAGACTGGTGGCCGGGTTGAACACCAGGCCGGCCTTGCAGCCACCGTCACGGATCAGCTGCAGCGAGCGGTCGATGTGCTGCGAGGCTTCCGGGTGGAAGGTGATGTAGCTGGCACCGGCTTCGATGAAGTCACCGATGATGCGGTCTACCGGGCTGACCATCAGATGCACATCGATCGGTGCGGTCACGCCGTACTTGCGCAAGGCGGTGCAGACCATCGGGCCAATGGTCAGGTTGGGTACGTAGTGGTTGTCCATCACGTCGAAGTGGACGATGTCGGCACCCGCGGCCAGTACCTTGTCGACATCCTCGCCCAGACGGGCGAAATCGGCGGAGAGAATGGAGGGGGCAATAGCGTAGGGCTGCATGGCGCACCTGTTGGCAGAATCTAGGTGGCGCGCATTGTAACTCAGGGAACTGGATAGGGGCTGATTGGCATCAATCCGTGTGAAGGGGTCACTGCGACGCCAGCATCGGCCTTTTCGCAGGCAGTTCTGCGAAAAGGCCGATCAATCACGCAGGCTGCTGGGTCCTCAGCTTCTCACTGCGCCCGCGCAGCCACTCCAGGGTCAGCAGCAGCACCACCGAAAAACCGATCAGCAAGGTCGCCGCCGCTGCAATCGTCGGGCTCAGGTTCTCGCGAATGCCGCTGAACATCTGCCGCGGCAGGGTGGCCTGTTCTGGCCCGGCGAGGAACAGCGTCACCACCACCTCATCGAACGAGGTCGCGAAGGCGAACAGCGCCCCAGAGATCACCCCGGGGGCGATCAGCGGCAAGGTGACCCTGCGAAACGCAACCACCGGTGAGGCCCCCAGGCTGGCAGCCGCACGCACCAGGTTGTAATTGAAGCCTTGCAAGGTCGCCGACACGGTAATGATGACGAACGGCACACCCAGCACCGCGTGCACCAGGATCAGCGAAATGAAGCTGTTACCCATCCCCAACGGGGCAAAGAACAGGTAGCTGGCTACACCAATGATCACCACCGGCACCACCATCGGCGAAATCACCAGCGCCATGACCAGCGACTTGCCCGGAAAATCGGCGCGGGTAAGCCCGATCGCTGCCAGCGTACCGAACACCATGGCCAGCAGCGTGGCCGCCGGGGCGACGATGACGCTGTTCCTCAGGGCGCGCATCCACTCGGCCGAGGCGAAGAAATCGTGATACCACTGCAGGGAAAAGCCTTGCAGTGGGTACACCAGGAAGCTGCCACTGTTGAACGACAGCGGCACGATCACCAGTACCGGCAACACCAGAAACAGCAATATCAGGCCACAAAGGATACGCAGGCTGTAGAACCACACCCGTTCCACGGGCGACATGTATGGGCTAAGCATCACTAGGCTCCTCAGCTCAGGCGCAGGCGGCTGGCACCGACCAGCCAGCTATAGATCAGGTACAGCAGCACGGTCGCCAGCAGCAACAGCCCGCCCAGCGCGGTAGCCATGCCCCAGTTGATGCTGGTGTTGGTATAGAAGGCCACGAAGTAGCTGACCATCTGGTCGTTCGGGCTGCCGAGCAGCGCCGGGGTGATGTAGTAACCGATGGCCAGGATGAACACCAGCAGGCAACCGGCGCCCACGCCCGCGTAGGTCTGCGGGAAGTACACCCGCCAGAAGCTGGCGAACGGGTGGCAACCCAAGGAGATCGCTGCACGCATGTAGCTCGGCGAAATGCCCTTCATCACGCTGTATAGCGGCAGGATCATGAACGGCAAGAGGATGTGGACCATCGAGATGTACACGCCGGTGCGGTTGAACACCAGCTCCAGCGGCTGATCGATGATGCCCATGGCCATCAATGCACTGTTGATCAGGCCGCCTGACTGCAGCAGTACGATCCATGCAGCCACCCGCACCAGAATCGACGTCCAGAACGGCAGCAACACCAATATCATCAGCAGGTTGCCCTGGCGGGTCGGCAGGTTGGCCAGCAGGTAAGCCAGCGGATACGCCAGCACCAGGCAGATGGCCGTGATCACCACACCCATCCACAGGGTGCGGGCAAAGATGTCCAGGTAGATGGACTGGTCGGGGGTGGCCTTGGCCAACTCGCCGAGGTCATCGATACGGTGGTCGACCGATGCCAGCAGGTAATAAGAAGTCACACTGCTGGTGTTGCGGCGGATCGCCTGCCAGTAAGCCGGGTCGCCCCAACGTTCATCGAGGGCCTGCAAGGCCTCTTTGTAAGAGGCAGGTTCGGCCTTGAACGGCAGCGCCCGAGCGGTCTTGGAGAGCAGGCTGCGGTAGCCGGCCAGCTCCATGTTCAGGCGTTTGGACAGGTCGCCCAAGGTCTGGTTCTTGCGCGATTCGGCCAGGTCCTGGCTCAGGGCCTTGTAAACCTCCTCGCCAGGCAGGCTCTTGCCATCCCACTGCGACACAGCCTGGACCGTGCGCGGCAGGCCGCCGACCACTTCCGGATTGTCGACGCTCTTGAACAGCAGCGCCGCGATGGGCACCAGGAACACCAGCAGGAGAAACAGCGCCAGCGGCGCGATGAGCGCCTGCGCCTTCCAGCGGTTGACCCGCTCGGCGTGCTTGAGGCGCTGCTTGAGACTTGGACCTGCGCCTTCGTTGAGGGGCACTGCAATGGCCATGGCGAACTCCGCAAAAACAGGGGAACAGGGAGCGCCAGCCAACGGGCCGGCGCTCCTTCGAGGCGCCTTACTTCTTCGCCGCCCAGGCGTTGAAGCGTTGCTCCAGTTGCTCGCTGTTGTCGGCCCAGAAGGCCACATCGATCTGCACCTGGTTGGCGATGTTTTCAGGCGTGGTCGGCATGTCCTTCTTCACCGCGTCCGCCAGCAGCGGCACGGCTTTGGAGTTGGCCGGGCCGTAGGCGATGTTCTCGGAGTAGGTCTTCTGCTGCTCGGGCTGAACGGTATAAGCGATGAATTGCTTCGCTTCCTCGACATTCTTGGCCCCTTTCGGGATGGCCCAAGCGTCGAAGTCGTAGATGCCACCGTTCCACACCACCTTGAGGTTGCTCTCTTTCTGCACCGCAGCAATGCGCCCGTTGTAGGCCGAGCTCATGACCACATCACCAGAGGCCAGGTACTGCGGCGGCTGGGCGCCCGCTTCCCACCACTGGATGCTTGGCTTGAGTTCGTCGAGTTTCTTGAAGGCGCGGTCCACGCCGCCCTTGGTGGCCAGCACCTGGTACACATCCTTGGGCGCAACGCCGTCGGCCATCAGGGCGAACTCGAGCGTGTACTTCGCGCCCTTGCGCAGGCCGCGCTTGCCCGGGAATTTCTTCGTGTCCCAGAAATCGGCCCAGCTGGTCGGGGCTGTCTTGAGCTTGTCAGCGTTGTAGGCCAGCACCGTGGACCAAACGAAGAAGCCTACGCCGCACGGCTGGATGGCGCCCTTCACATAATCGCTTTCGTTGCCGAACAGAGCCGGGTCGAGCTCCTCGAACATGCCTTCATCGCAACCACGGGCCAGTTCTGGCGACTCCACCTCCACCAGGTGCCAAGACACGCTGTTGGTGTCGACCATGGCTTTGATCTTGGCCATTTCACCGTTGTACTCGCCAGCGACGATCTTGCCCTTGCCGGCCTTCTCCCATGGCTCGTAGAACGCCTTGACCTGGGCCGCCTTGTTGGCGCCGCCGAAGGACACTACGGTCAGGTCTGCCGCCATGGCCTGGCCGGCGGCGAACAGGCCAAGGGCCAGGGCGGTCAGTTTCAGCTGCTTGCGCATTATTATTCTCTCCACAGTACAGGGTTGGTGAAGCAATCCATCAGTGGGCTTCGGCAATCGGATCGAGCGCGCGCGCGTGCTCCACCTCCCAGCCCAGCGGTACCACATCGCCCACGGCAAGGGCCGGGTCGAGCTCGGCAATCGGCTGTTTCACGAAGAAGTCAGCCTTGCCACAGACTTCCAGACGCACCCGTACATGGTCGCCCAGGTAGATGAACTCGGCCACGCGGCCGGAGAAGCGATTGACGCAGCTTTGGCTGTGGCCATTGAGGCGCACGCGCTCCGGGCGTACCGACAGGGTCACCGGCTCCCCAGCCTGGCCGACGTTCACCGCCAGCGCCTCGACCCGCTCGCCGCGGGCCAGCTGCACCTGGCAACGATGACCGTCACTGGCCAGCAGCGTGCCGTTGATGCGGTTGTTCTCGCCGATGAAGTTGGCGACGAAGGTGTTGCGCGGCTCCTCATAAAGAGTGCGCGGGTCGGCGATCTGCTGGATCTCGCCCTCATGGAACACGGCCACACGGTCGGACATGGTCAACGCCTCGCCCTGGTCGTGGGTTACGTAGACCACGGTTACACCCAGGCGCTGGTGGATATGCTTGATCTCCATCTGCATGTGTTCACGCAGCTGCTTGTCCAGCGCGCCGAGCGGCTCGTCCATCAGCACCAGCTGCGGCTCGAACACCAACGCCCTGGCCAAGGCCACGCGCTGCTGCTGGCCACCGGAAAGCTGGCCAGGGTAGCGTTTGGCGAAGGCATCGAGCTGCACCATGTTCAGTACCCGCTTGACCCGCTCACTGATGTCGGTCTTGCTCAGGTTGCGCACGCTCAGCGGAAAAGCGAGGTTTTCCGCGACGGTCATGTGGGGGAACAGTGCGTAGTTCTGGAACACCATGCCAATGTCACGTTTGTGCGGCGGCACGTTGTTGATGGAGCGCCCGGCCAACTGGATTTCACCGGCGGTCGGGGTCTCGAAACCCGCCAGCATCATCAGGCTGGTGGTCTTGCCCGAGCCGGAAGGGCCGAGCAAGGTGAGGAATTCACCCTTGCGAATGTCCAGGTTGAGGTCTTTGACGATCAGCGATTCGCCGTCGTAGCTCTTCTGCACACCACGGAAACTGACCAGCGTCTCACCGGTGGTCGCGTTCGAATTCGCCTCGCTCATGCCTGCACCTTCTTGTTGGAATGACTGCGTAGGCAAAGACTAAAGAAGACGCAAGCGCCCGGAAATCGGGGGCGCTGAGAGAATGCCATCATCCGGCTGGAAGAGTTTGTGTAGGGATTGCCCTACACCGATGGCGGGATTGGAATGCCAGTCTCAGCCAGCCAGCGGGAAAGCGGTGCCTGGCAGATAACCTATGTCGCAAACAGAACGGTCATACCAGCTTGTGCTCCATGGCGTACTTGACCAGTTCAGCCAGCGAGTTGACCTTGAGCTTCTGCATCAGCCTCGCCTTGTGGGTGCTGATGGTCTTGCTGGAGAGCGCCAGCTGCTGAGCGATATCGTTGACGTTGGCACCTTGAGCCAAGCGTTCGAACACCGAGAACTCGCGCTCCGACAGCAGAGTATGCAGCGGCCGAGTTTCGGTCAGGCCGACCTCGAAGACCATGCGGTCGGCCAACGCCGGATCGATGTAGCGCCCACCGCCGGCCACCCGCCGGATTGCGGTCAGCAGCAAGGCAGGGTCACTGTCCTTGGTGGCATAGCCGGCAGCGCCGGCCTTGAGCGCGCGCGCGGCCATCTGCGCTTCGTCGTGCATCGACAGCATCAGGATCGCCGGCGGGTTGTGCAGCGCGCGGATCCGCGCAATCGCCTCCAACCCACTGACACCGGGCATCGAGATATCCAGCAACACCACTTCGCAGGCGGTGTGGCGCAGGGTTTCCAGCAGCTGTTCACCATTACCGGCTTCCCCCACCACCTGCATGTCCTTGGCCAGGCCGATCAACTGCTTGATGCCTTCGCGGACAATGGTGTGGTCTTCGGCCACCAGCACTCGAATCACGATCGTTCTCCTAATCCAACGCTATGGTCACGCTCAGGCTGGTGCCTTCACCTGGCTCGCTATTCAACACCATGCTGCCACCGAGCATCAGTACCCGCTCACGCACCCCCACAAGGCCGAACGAGGTCGGCCGTGCCTGGTCCAGGCAGAACCCGCTACCGTCATCACTGACCGTCATACGCAGTTTTTCGCCCTCGCGCACCAGCTCTACCTCCACACTGTGCGCCTGGGCGTGGCGCATTACGTTGGTCAGAGCCTCCTGCAGGATACGGAACAAGCCGATGGCTTTTGCATCGCTCAATGCTGGCAGATTATCCGGTACCTGCACCAGGCAGGGGATCTGTGTGCGCGCTTCGAAGCGCCGTGCCTGCCATTCGATGGCCGAGGCGATGCCGGCGTCCAGGATCGGCGGGCGCAACGCCGTTGCCACATCGCGCACCAGTTGGAACAGCTGAGCGATCAGGCGCTTCATGCTGGCCAGGCGCTCGTTCAGCGCAGGGTCGAGCTCGGCAAAAGCCAGTTCGCACATCGACACTTCAAGCTTGAGCACGGTCAGCATCTGCCCCAGTTCATCGTGCACTTCGCGGGCGATACGGGCCTTTTCTTCCTCGCGCACGCTCTCCAGGTGTGCCGACAGTTCACGCAGTTGCTCCTGGGACCTCGCAAGCGCCAGCTCCGCGCGCTTGCTCTGGGTAATGTCCCAGACAATACCGTCCCAGACCACCCGGCCGTTGGCCAGGCGGCGGGTACTGGCCTTGATGTCGGCCCACCGCTGCTCACCTTCACGGGTGAGGATTCGCCCTTGCCAGGACCAGTCCTGATCGCTGGCAATGGCCAAGTCCTGCACCTGGTGGTAGTCAGCACGATCTTGCGGGTGGACCAGATTGCGCAAGCCCATCTGCGGGTGTTGGATCTGCGCGGGCGTATAACCCACCAACGCCTCACTGCCCTCGCTGATATAGGGAAACTCCGGGTCCCCTTCCGCTGGTGCGGGCTCCAGACGGAACACCAGCCCCGGCACATTGCCAGCAATACCCTTGAGCCGCGCCTCGCTTTCACGCAGCGCCGCCAGGGCGCGGTGGCGTTCGGTGACATCGGCAAGGTACACCACCAGGTACTCGGCATCGCGAAAGCGCAGGAAGCTCAACGACAACTCAACAGGCAACAGACTGCCGTCGGCGCACAGGCATTGGGTTTCGAACTGCCGAGCCCCGGCCTCCCCGGCTCGCGCGGCCCGCCACAACTGCAGCCAGCGGTCCATGCTCAGGTTCGGCTCGAAGTCGCTCAGCGGACGCTCCAGCAACGCCGCCTCGGCATAACCCAGCATGCGCCCCACCGCGTGGTTGGCGTAACGCACGTGGCTGTCCCAGTTGACCCAGAGGATGCCCACCGTACTCTGGTCGATGGCGAACTGGCTCAGGCGCAGTGCCTCCTCGCGCACCTGCCGCTCAGCCAGGTGCTCCCGCGCCGCCAGCAGGCTACGCTCGAGCTGGCGCTGCTGGCGGCGCTGCCACACCAGGGTGGCCCCGGCACACAGCAGCAACATGCCGAACAGCAACGCAAGGTTTTGCCAGAAACCGGTGGATTCGCTCAGACGCGGGTATTTGGGCTGCAACCAACGCTGATGCAGTTGCTCCAGCTCTTTGGCGGGCATGGCCTGCAGGCCCCGTTCAAGCACATCGGCCAGCAACGGCCAGTCACGCCGCGAACCCACGCGCAATAATTGCGGCAGGCCGATATCGCCGAGCACTGCCAGGTCACCGAACTCGCTTTCACGGGACAACCGGCTGAGCTGGGCTTCATCCAGCACCGCGTAGCTGGCCTGGCCCCCTACCACCAGTTGCAAGGCCTGGCGCTCGTTGGGCACACCTTGCAGGTTGAGATTGGCGTAATTGCCCCGCAGGTAATCGGCCAGCACGCTGGGCATGCGTACCGCCACACGCTCGTTGGCCTCAAGCTTTTCCAGCTCGACGGCCAACGCACCGGTCCGCGGCCCCACCACAAGTTGCGGCACACGCATGTAGGGGTCGCTGAACAACCACAGACGCAAGCTGGCCGGTGTTTGTGTAAGGCCCGGGGCAAAGTCGATTTCACCCGCCTGCAGGGCGTGTTCGAGGCTGGCCTGGTCAGTGAAGTTACGCCAGGTGAGGTCCAGCTTGAGCGCCTGCGCCAGCCAGTTCACCAGCTCGACATTGGCCCCGTAGAGTTGCTGCAGACGGCGGTCGAACTGGGCATAGGGCGCCTGCAGCACCAGGCCGACCCGCAGGCTGCGATGGGTGTCCAGCCATTGCTGCTGGGCAGGTTCGAGTACCACCGCAGGTGCTGCCTCAGGCCTTGCCAAGGCAATCAAGGGTAGCCACAAGCAGCCGATAACCAACAGGCGACGCAATCGCTTCATCTACACGCTCGTCTTGGCAAGGGCGGCCATGCAGCATGGCCGTCGCGGGCAAATACTATTAGGCTGCCGGTATCATTCTGGCCTTGGGTTGATTCATGTTCACACTTTATCGCACGACGCTGGCAATGTGCTGCCTTGCCTCGCTCCTACCACTTGGCGCCCTGGCCGCCGACGCCGAAAAACCAGCAACCGCAGAGGCTGCCGCCGCACCTGCGCCACGCCCACCGCTACTGGAGCGTAGCCAGGAAGATGCGCAGGCCCTTGAACGCCTGTTGCCCAAAGCCGAGCAGCAAACGCTGGACGCTGGCTCCGACAGCTTCCTGGCCCTGTGGAAACCAGCCAACGACAGCGACCCGCAAGGCACGGTGATCATCGTCCCTGGCGCCGGAGAAACCGCCGACTGGCCCAATGCGGTCGGCCCATTGCGACGCAAGTTCCCTGACGCCGGCTGGAACAGCCTCAGCATGAGCCTGCCCGACCTGCTCGCCGATAGCCCACAGGCACGGGTCCAGGCCACGCCAGCTGCCGCACCGCAGCCAGACCAGGGCGAGAGCGCACCGGCAAAGGAAACCCCCGTCGATGCCAACGCCAACGTGGCCCAGGCTACTGCGGCGGATGCCGACACGGCAGAAAGCACCGATGCCGAACAGGCCAGCGAACAGAACGATCAGGCTGATGCCGAACGCATCTTCGCGCGCCTGGATGCTGCGGTGGCGTACGCTCAGCAACAGAACTCACGCAGCATCGTGCTGATCGGCCATGGCAGCGGCGCCTACTGGGCAGCCCGCTACCTGGGCGAAAAGCAACCACCGCAGGTACAGAAGCTGGTGATGATCGCCGCGCAGACCCCGGCAAGGGTCGAGCACGATCTGGAAAGCCTGACACCTACCCTCAAAGTGCCGACTGCCGATATCTACTACGCAACCCGCACCGGCGACCGCAATGCCGCCATGCAACGCCTGCAGGCCAGCAAGCGCCAGAAAGACAGCCAGTACAAGCAGCTTTCGCTGATTGCGATGCCGGGGAACAAGAGCGCGGAACAGGAACAGTTGTTCCGCCGGGCCAGGGGGTGGATGAGCCCGCAGGAATGAAGTGACGGGCCAGCTCCGGCCGTTGCACCGGCAGGCTGGCTGCCACAGGTACAGCGCCGCTCGCCGGTGACAGGGGCCTTAGAGCCCCCGCCGTTTACGGATCAACGCATAAGCCTGGTGCAGCTCTCGAGTGCGTTCGGTCGCCTCCCTGAGCTGCGCTTCACTGGCACCGCTCCCGGCCAGCTTGTCCGGATGGTGCCGGCTGACCAGCCGGCGATAGGCCTGCTTGACCCGGTCGCCTTCCGTATCGGCATCTATCCCCAGCAAGCGCAGCGCAGCCGCATAGGTCATGACGCTACTGGCCGTGCTCATTTTGCGTGGCTCATATTCCAGCGACATGGCCTGCACCTGGCGCCGGCTGAGCCCCAGCTTCTGCCCCCAGTCCAGCAGCAGTTCCCGCTCATGATCCCCGGCCTTGCCGTCAGCCCAGGCCATACGCCAACACGCCCGCAACGTGCCCTCGGCCGCATGTGGCTGCAAGCGAATGCGACGCAGGTGGTGGGCCAAGCGGTCCTTGCCCGCCTTGCCGCGGTTGAAGGCGGCAATCGCGCGCATCCTGGCGGCCTCGGCCAGCCCCAGCCGGACCATCTCCTGGCGCGCCTGCTGAATATGCTGTTCGCCCACTCGCCCATCGCTTTTGGCCAGCCGCCCAAGCAAGACGAACAACAACTCCTCGTCACGCAGGGCCGGCCGGCCTCCCAACCGTTCGCGCATGTCTTCCCAACCCTGCACACGCAGGCGCCGATCCATGGCTTGGCCAAGCAATGCCCCCAGCAGCGCGCCAGGGATGCTGGCGACAGCGAAACCCGCGCCTAGCCCGATTACCGTGCCTGGCCACCACATCTCAGGCACGCTCGCGTATAAGGCGTTCGGCCTCGGCCAGGCGCTCCTGGGTACCGACATCGACCCAGGCGCCACGGTAGTGCTCGCCGGTCACCTTGCCTGCCGACATGGCTTGGCGCAGAAGTGGCGCCAGTTTGAAGGCCCCCGCCTGGCAACCTGCGAACAAGGCTGGATGCAGCACTGAAAGGCCGCTGAAGGTCAGGGTGCCAGGGGTCTCGTCACCGTCCACCACCTGCCCACCTTGCAGGCGGAAGTCGCCCCGCCCGTGATGGCCAGGGTTATCGACCAGCACCAGATGCGCCAGGCTCTGCAGCGGTGCACGCAAGCGCGCGAACGGGTAATCGGTCCAGACATCGCCATTGACCAGCAGGAACGGGGCGTCGCCCAGCAAAGGCAATGCCTGGAATATGCCGCCCCCCGTCTCCAGCGGCTCGCCCTCAGGGGAGTAGCGAATGCTCAGGCCGAAGCGGCTGCCATCGCCGAGGTGATCTTCGATCTGCTGGCCAAGCCAGGCGTGGTTGATCACCACGTCGGTAAAACCGGCTGTCGCCAGCGCACGCAGGTGGTATTCGATCAACGGCTGGTCGGCCACGGGCAGCAACGGCTTTGGCGTGTGCAGGGTCAGCGGGCGCATGCGCTCGCCCTTGCCTGCGGCGAGAATCATCGCTTTCATCCACGCGCTCCGGCCTTGAGTTCGGCGATCAACTGGCCGAGCTCGGCCAGTTCAGGGCGACGGCCGACCACTTCGTCTATATAGGCGAAGAAACGCGGCACATCAGCCAGGTAGCGCGGCTTGCCGTCACGGTGGCAGATACGCGCGAAGATGCCGATCACCTTCAGATGGCGCTGCACACCCATCAGGTCGCTGGCGCGCTGGAAATCTTCGAACGACGGCTGAACCGGGATCCCGGCGGCCTGCGCTTTGTCCCAGTAGTTGCGCAACCAGCCTTCGACTCGCGCTTGTGGCCAACTGAGGAAAGCGTCCTTGAACAGGCAGGTAATGTCATAGGTGACCGGACCGTACACCGCGTCCTGGAAGTCGAGCACGCCCGGGTTCGGCGTGCTCTGCATCAGGTTGCGCGGCATGTAGTCGCGGTGCACCAGCACCTTGGGTTGGGCAAGGGCACTGTCGATCAGCAACTGGCTGATGCGCTGCCAACTGGCCTGCTGCGCCTCGTTGAAGGCCAGGCCGAGCTCACGCCCGACATACCACTCGGGGAACAGCTCGACCTCACGGCGCAGCAAAGCGTCGTCGTAGCTCGGCAACGGCGCTTCCATCGGCAGGCGCTGGAACGACAGCAGGGCGTCGATCGCGTCGGCACACAATGCATCGGCGTTATCCGGGTTAATGATGTCGAGGTATGTCTGATGGCCCAGATCCCCCAGCAACAGGAAACCACGGTCCAGATCTTGGGCATGAATCACCGGTACATGCACGCCCGCACCGGCCAGCAGATGGTCGATGGCAACGAACGGGCGGCAGTTTTCCTGTGGCGGCGGCGCATCCATGATCACAAAACTGTGGCCTGCGCCCTGCCAGCGGAAGTAACGGCGAAAGCTCGCATCGCTGCTGGCGGCGGTCAGGCTGCCTTCGGGCACCTCGCCCCAGGCGTTGTTGCGGAAAAGAACATTGAGCTGCTCGGCGAGCCAGACAGTCAGTTGTTGCAGGCGTACATCGTGGTCAGGCATTACAAGGGTCTCCGACGGCCCTAGCCGTCAAGCGGGTCATGCTTTATTATCCAGCATCTTTTTCAGACCATCGAGAGGCGTGCGGCCCCACACGCGGGCAGATGGCACGCAGGAAGCCCGGACTAATAAGATGGCATTGAAATCCCCCGCGTTTCGTAGAAAGTTTCCGTTGCTGGTCACCGGCGGTCTGCTGGCCCTGCAACCTTTTGCCACCTCGTACGTGGTAGCAGCCGAGCAGTTCGACTGCCAAGTGTCCGCCTCCGGTGGTTGGGACTGCAAGCCCAAGAGCCCAGTCAACAACTTGCCACCGCGCCCAGTGCATGACGGCGCTGCGCTCACTTCCGGCACCGAGGCCCCATCGGCCGAGGCCGAAAGTGCTGACAAGCCGGTGCTGGTCACCGAGAGCAAAGGCCGTGGCCTGAAGTCGCGCAGCGAGGATTACAGCCATCTCGATTGGGTCCCGCGCGAAAAGCTCACCGCTGCCCAGCTGGCCGAAACCGGCCCGTACTGCGGTGGCGCGTACATCGAGCCGACTCGCCCAGGCATGGCCGACACCACGCCCAAGGACGAATCGCCGACCTACATCAACGCCAAGGTCTCCAAGTACCAGCAGGAGCAGCAGATCGCTACCCTCGCCGGTGACGTGGTCATGCGCCAAGGCAGCATGCAGGCCGAAGCCGATGAGGCCAACCTGTACCAGGCCGAGAACCGTGGCGAGCTCAAGGGCAACGTCAGGATTCGCGACAACGGCTCGCTGGTCGTGGGCGACGAGGCGCAGATCCAGCTCGACACGGGCGAAGCCCAGGTCGACAACGCCGAATACGTGATGCACAAGTCGCACATCCGCGGCAACGCCCTGTACGCCAAGCGTAGCGAGAACGCCATCATCCGCCTCAAGGATGGTACCTACACCACGTGCGAACCGGGCAGCAACGCCTGGCAGCTCAAGGGCAACAACATCACCCTGAACCCGGCCACCGGCTTCGGTACCGCGACCAACGTCACCCTGCGGGTCAAGGATTTCCCGGTGTTCTACACACCGTACATCTATTTCCCGATCGACGACCGTCGCCAATCCGGCTTCCTGCCACCGTCATTCAGCAGCACCAGCGACACCGGCTTCATGCTGGTCACGCCGTACTACTTCAACCTGGCGCCCAACTACGACGCCACGTTGTACCCGCGTTACATGACCAAGCGTGGCTTGCTGATGGAAGGCGAATTCCGCTACCTGACCAAGTCCAGCGAAGGCCAGTTCGGCGGCGCGTACCTGAACGACAAGAACGATGATCGCAAAGACCAGACTGATTACGAAGATCAGCGCTGGATGATCAACTGGCAGCATAAAGGTGGCCTGGACGAGCGCCTGATGACTGAAGTCGATTACACCGACATCAGCGATCCGTTCTACTTCCAGGACCTGGAGAGCGATCAGATCGGCGTCCAGAGCAATGATGTGGTCAACCAGCAAGGTGCACTGACCTGGCGTGGCGACACCTATACCGCTCGACTGAATGCGCAAGCGTACGAGATGGCGACCCTGTCGCAGATCACCCCGTACAACAAGCTGCCGCAGATCACTATCGACGGGATGCTCCCGTATCACCCGGGTGGGTTTGATTTCAGCTACCAGACCGAGGCCGTGCGCTTCGATCGTGACCTGAAGGATGACTTTGTCACTGACGAAGATGGCAACCCGGACATCACCGCCGGCGCAGCAGGCCGACGTCTCGATGAAAACGTCAGCGGCATCGCGCGCGCCAACGGCAACCGCCTGAATTTTGCCCCGGCAATCAGCCTGCCTATGCAAGCCAGTTACGGTTACGTTACGCCAAAGCTGAAGTATGTTTACACCAACTATGACCTTGATCTTGATGGTCAAGGCAAGCAAGAAGCGCTGGCGCAAGCGTCACAACCAGGATACGGCAGCTACAGCAGCTCTATCAGCCGTGACGTTCCTATCTTCAGTGTTGACAGCGGTTTGTACTTCGACCGCAACACCTCGATGTTCGGCACCAACTATCGCCAGACACTCGAACCGCGCATGTTCTACCTCTACGTTCCTTACAAGGATCAGACGGACATTCCGCTGTTCGATACCAGCGAAACGCTGTTCAACTTCGATTCGCTGTTCCGCGACAACCGCTTCAGCGGCACCGACCGTATCGGTGACGAGAACAAGCTGTCGCTGGGCGTGACCACCCGCTGGATTCAGGACGACGGTTTCGAACGTCAGAACTTCAGCATCGGTCAAGCACTGTACTTCAAGGATCGCAAGGCCCAGCTGCCAGGCATCAACTACCGTGATCGCAGTGACGCGCAGTCTGACGTTTCGCCGTACGCGCTGGTGTACAACTACTACTTCAACCGCGACTGGCGCTTCAATTCGGACTTCAACTGGGACCCGGACAGCCGCAGCACTCGCTCGGGCAGCGCGATGTTCCACTACCAGCCTGAAGACAACCCGAACAAGGTGGTCAACCTCGGCTATCGCTACCGCAACGACACCATCGCCTACGACTCCACGACCGGTACATGGAAAGTGGGTGGCGGTGACTATGGCAACCCAGGCGACCCGAACTACATCAAGGACTACTACAAGATCCAGCAGCACGACTTCTCGGTGATCTGGCCGATCGTGCCGCAATGGAACGTGATCGCCCGCTGGCAGCACGATTACAACCGCAACCGAACCCTGGAAGCCATGGGCGGTTTCGAATACGACAACTGCTGCTGGAAACTACGTCTGATCAACCGTTACTGGATCGACTACGACGACTTCAGCCAGGCCGCCCCGCAAAACGAAAAAGGCGACCATGGCATCTTCCTGCAGATCGTGCTGAAAGGCCTCGGTGGCGTGGTAGGCAACAAGGTCGAATCTTTCCTCGACCAAGGCATTGAAGGTTACCGTGAACGTGAAGACCAAGCTTATTGATCGTCTGCGCCCAGTGTTGCTGGGCGCTGTATTGCTGAGTGGCGCGGTGCATGCCGCGGTGCAACCCCTGGATCGTGTGGTGGCCATCGTCGACAACGACGTGGTCATGCAAAGCCAACTGGACCAGCGCGTCCAGGAGGTTCAGCAAACCATCGCCAAGCGCGGCGGCGGCGTACCGCCGACCAGCGCGCTGGAGCAGCAGGTACTGGAACGCCTGATCGTCGAGAACCTGCAGCTGCAGATCGGTGAACGTTCGGGCATCCGCATCACCGACGAGGAACTCAACCAGGCCATCGGCACCATTGCCCAGCGCAATGGCATGTCGCTGGACCAGTTCCGCGCCGCGCTGGCCCGCGACGGCCTGTCGTTCGACGACGCCCGCGAGCAGGTCAAACGCGAGATGATCATCAGCCGCGTGCGCCAGCGCCGTGTGGCCGAGCGCATCCAGGTTTCCGAGCAGGAAGTGAAAAACTTCCTCGCCTCGGACCTGGGCAAGATGCAGATGTCCGAAGACTACCGTCTGGCCAACATCCTCATCCCAACCCCGGAAGGCGCCAACTCGGACGACATCCAGAAGGCTGCGCGAAAGGTCGGTGACGTGTACCAGCAACTGCGCCAGGGCGCTGACTTTGGCCAGATGGCGATTGCCAACTCGGCCAGCGAGAACGCCCTTGAAGGTGGCGAGATGGGCTGGCGTAAAGCTGGCCAGTTGCCGCCTGAATTTGCCAAGCTGCTCAGCAGCATGGCCACGGGCGACATCACCCAGCCACTGCGCATCCCTAGCGGCTTCATCATCATCAAGCTCGAAGAGAAGCGCGGCGGCAGCGAAAACGTGCTGCGTGACGAAGTGCATGTACGCCACATCCTGATCAAGCCAAGCGAAATCCGCAGCGAAGCCGCCACCGAGCAGCTGGCTGAGCGCCTGTACGAACGGATCAAGGACGGCGAAGACTTCGCCGAGCTGGCGAAAAGCTTCTCGGAAGACCCGGGTTCTGCGCTCAACGGCGGTGACCTCAACTGGGTCGACCCGAACAGCCTGGTACCGGAGTTCCGCGAGCAGATGGCCAACGCCCAGCAGGGTGTCGTGACCAAACCGTTCAAGACTCAGTACGGCTGGCATGTCCTGGAAGTGCTGGGCCGTCGTGCCACCGACAGCACCGAACAGGCACGCGAGCAGCAGGCAATGAACGTACTGCGTAACCGCAAGTACGACGAAGAGCTGCAGACCTGGCTGCGCCAGATCCGCGACGAAGCCTACGTTGAAATCAAGCTGCCTGGCGCTGACCAGGCCGCACAGTGAAGCCCCTGCGCTTCGCCGTCACTCCCGGCGAACCGGCCGGCATAGGCCCCGACCTGTGCCTGCTGCTAGCCGCCGAGCCCCAGCCTCACCCCCTGATCGCCATCACCAGCCGTGACCTGCTCGCCGAGCGGGCCACGCAGCTGGGGCTGGCCGTCAACCTGCTTGCGGTAGCGCCGGGCCACTGGCCTGACCAGCCGGCGCCGGCAGGTAGCCTCTACGTCTGGGATACTCCTCTGGCCGCCCCCGTGGTGCCGGGCATGCTGGACAAGGCCAACGCGGCTTTTGTCCTGCAAACCCTGACGCAGGCCGGGCAAGGCTGCCTTGAGGGGCATTTCGCCGGGATGATCACGGCCCCTGTGCACAAGGGCGTGATCAACGAAAGCGGCATTGCCTTTTCCGGGCATACCGAATTCCTGGCAGAGCTGACCCACACCGCCCAGGTCGTGATGATGCTGGCGACCCATGGCCTGCGCGTGGCGCTGGTAACCACGCACCTGCCACTGCGCGACATCGCGGACGCTATCACCCCTGAGCGCCTGGAGCGGGTTACCCGCATCCTGCATGCCGACATGCGCGACAAGTTCGGCATCGCCAACCCACGCATCCTGGTCTGCGGGCTCAACCCGCATGCCGGCGAAGGCGGCCACCTGGGCCGCGAAGAAATCGACATCATCGAACCGGCACTGGCCCGCCTGCGCACCGAAGGCATGGACCTGCGCGGCCCGCTGCCGGCCGATACCCTGTTTACCCCCAAATATCTGGAGCACTGCGACGCGGTGCTGGCGATGTACCACGACCAAGGCCTGCCTGTACTCAAGTACAAAGGTTTCGGCGCTGCAGTCAACGTGACCCTGGGCCTGCCGATCATCCGCACGTCGGTCGATCACGGCACCGCCCTGGACCTTGCCGGTACCGGCACCGTCGACACCGGCAGCCTGCGCGTCGCCCTGGAAACCGCCTACCAGATGGCCGAGAACCGACCATGAACGAGCATTATCAACACCGGGCGCGTAAGCGCTTCGGTCAGAACTTCCTGCATGACGCTGGCATCATCGACCGCATCCTGCGCGCCATCAATGCCAAAGCCGGCGAACACCTGCTGGAGATCGGCCCGGGCCAGGGCGCCCTGACCGAGGGCCTGCTGGGCAGCGGCGCACAGCTGGACGTCGTGGAGCTGGACAAAGACCTGGTGCCGATCCTGCAGCACAAGTTTGCCGGGCGCGACAACTTCCGCCTGCACCAGGGCGATGCCCTGAAGTTCGATTTCAACCAGCTGGGCGTGCCGGCACGCAGCCTCAAAGTCGTAGGTAACCTGCCCTACAACATCTCCACGCCGTTGATTTTCCACCTGCTCAGCCACGCCGGGCTGATTCGCGACATGCACTTCATGCTGCAGAAGGAAGTGGTCGAGCGCATGGCCGCAGGGCCTGGCGGCGGTGACTGGGGCCGGCTGTCGATCATGGTGCAGTACCACTGCCGGGTCGAGCACCTGTTCAACGTAGGCCCAGGTGCGTTCAACCCGCCGCCGAAGGTGGACTCGGCCATCGTACGCCTGGTACCGCATGAGGTGCTGCCGCACCCGGCCAAGGACCACCTGCTGCTGGAACGCGTCGTGCGCGAAGCCTTCAACCAGCGCCGCAAGACGCTGCGCAATACCCTCAAAGGCCTGCTCGACAGCCAGGCCATCGAGGCCGCTGGCGTGGATGGCAGCCTGCGCCCCGAGCAGCTGGACCTGGCCGCATTCGTACGCCTGGCAGATCAGCTGGCAGACCAGCAAGCCTGACAGCGCTGGCACCGGCGTCTTCGCGGGCAACCTGCGAAGACGCTGCCACAGCCCAAGACTTTAAAGCCCCCTCGCTCCCCGACACCACTGGCCCTCCCCCCCGCCAATGGCCTAGACTGCAGGTATCGCCGTATTCGCTTGTTTGACCAAGGCCCATGCATGTCCGATCCCCGTTACCAGATCGACGTCAGCGTCGTGACCCGCTATCTGAAAGACCAATCCGACCCCGAAAGCGATCGCTTTGCATTCGCGTACACCATAACAGTGCAGAACAATGGCTCGATCAAAGCCAAGCTGATGTCTCGACACTGGCTAATCACCAACGGTGATGGTGAAGTGGAGGAGGTACGCGGCGCAGGTGTGATCGGCCAACAACCGACCATCGAGCCGGGCCAGAGCCACACGTACAGCAGCGGTGCAGTGATCAGCACCCGCGTGGGCACCATGCAGGGCAGCTACCAGATGTTCGCCGAGGACGGCAAACGCTTCGAGGCCGACATTGCCCCCTTCCGCCTGGCGGTGCCGGGGGCCCTGCACTGATGGCTACCTACGCCGTCGGTGACCTGCAAGGCTGCCTGCAACCCCTCAAGTGCCTGCTGGAGCGCGTCAAGTTCGACCCGGCTGTCGATCGCCTGTGGCTGGTCGGTGACCTGGTCAACCGCGGGCCTGAATCGCTGCAGACACTGCGCTACCTTTACTCGATCCGCCACTCGCTGACCTGCGTGCTGGGCAACCATGACCTGCACCTGCTGGCTGCATGGCAAAATGTCGAACGCCTGAAGAAAAGCGATACCCTGCGCGAAATCATCGAGGCGCCAGATGCCGATCAACTGCTCGACTGGCTGCGCCAACAGAAGCTGCTCCACTATGACGAGCCGCGCGGCATTGCCTTGGTGCACGCTGGCATCCCCCCCCAGTGGACACTGGGCAAAGCCCTGGAGCTGGCTGGCGAAGTCGAGGAGGTGCTGCGCGATGACGAGCGCCTGAAGCTGTACCTCGATGGCATGTACGGCAACGAGCCAAACAAGTGGAGCAAGAACCTCAGCGGCGTCGAGCGCCTTCGGGTGATCACAAACTACCTGACCCGCATGCGCTTCTGCACTGGCACAGGCAAGCTCGACCTCAAGAGCAAGGAAGGGCTGGGCACGGCACCGAAAGGTTACAAGCCCTGGTTCGCGCACAAGGACCGCCGCTCGCGGCATGTGAAGATCATCTTTGGCCACTGGGCCGCACTCGAAGGGCGCGTCGAGGTGCCCGGCATCATCGCCCTCGATACGGGCTGTGTATGGGGTGGCACCATGACCCTCTACAATGTCGACAGCGGTGAATACCTGCGCTGCGACTGCGCCGACGACGGCACCCTGCGCCCGCCGGCACAACCGACTAAACTTAACGATCAGCCCTGAAGGAAAGCCTTACCCATGAGCGAATTCAAACGCATCCCTCCCGAGCAGGCCCTGGCCTTGCGCGCGCAAGGTGCGGTCGTCGTCGACATTCGCGACCCGCAGGCCTATGCCGCCGGCCACATCGCCGGCGCCCGGCACCTGGACAATCATTCGGTTGCCGACTTCATCCGCAATGCCGACCTGGATGCCCCGACCCTGGTGGTCTGCTACCACGGCAACTCCAGCCAGAGCGCGGCCGCGTACCTGGTCGGCCAAGGTTTTTCCGACGTTTACAGCGTCGATGGCGGCTTCGAGCTGTGGCGCACCACCTACCCGGACGAGACCGCGCAAGGCACCCCTGAATAATTTTTTAATTCCACTCCAGCCCGAGCCCCACGCGGGCTCGCGCCTCACCTGACGAACGGTCGCCGACAACTTCTGCGCCGCTTGCCCTTGACCTTGCGGATAACCAACTATTCTTAAGCGCAGGCCATCCAAAAAAGGGGAGAGCCGGTACACCGGCGTGCGGGTCATCGGTAGCGTTACAGGGTGTTCTGGGGGGTATACAGCAATCGGCAAGCCCGGTTGCATGCCAGCATCAGCTGACTGATCCGGCGTCGTCTCCACGTATCGAGCGAGGTGACGTCATGAGTATTTTTAGCCACTTCCAACAACGTTTCGAGTCTACGCGCCAGGAAGAACTCTCGCTGCAGGAGTACCTCGAGCTGTGCAAAGAGGATCGCAGTGCCTACGCATCGGCGGCTGAACGGCTGTTGCTGGCCATCGGCGAGCCGGAACTGATCGACACCTCAAGCAACTCCAGACTGTCGCGCATTTTCTCCAACAAGGTGATCCGCCGGTATCCGGCCTTTGCCGACTTCCATGGCATGGAAGAGTGCATCGACCAGATCGTTTCCTACTTCCGCCACGCCGCCCAAGGCCTTGAAGAGAAGAAACAGATCCTCTATCTGCTGGGCCCGGTGGGTGGCGGCAAATCGTCGCTGGCCGAAAAGCTCAAGCAGCTGATGGAAAAGGTCCCTTTCTACGCGATCAAGGACTCGCCGGTTTTCGAGTCGCCGCTGGGCCTGTTCAACGCCACTGAAGATGGCGCCATCCTCGAAGAAGAGTACGGCATCTCGCGGCGCTACCTGAACACCATCATGTCGCCATGGGCCACCAAGCGCCTGCAGGAGTTCGGTGGCGACATCAGCAAGTTCAGGGTGGTCAAGCTGTACCCCTCGATCCTCAACCAGATCGCTATCGCCAAGACCGAGCCAGGCGACGAAAACAACCAGGACATCTCGGCCCTGGTCGGCAAGGTGGATATCCGCAAGCTCGAGGAATTCCCGCAGAACGATGCCGACGCCTACAGTTACTCGGGTGCGCTTTGCCGGGCCAACCAGGGCCTGATGGAATTCGTCGAGATGTTCAAGGCGCCCATCAAAGTGCTGCACCCGCTGCTGACCGCCACCCAGGAAGGCAACTACAACAGTACCGAAGGCCTGGGCGCGATCCCTTATTCCGGGATCCTGCTGGCCCACTCCAACGAATCGGAGTGGCACACCTTCCGCAACAACAAAAACAACGAGGCGTTCATCGACCGGATCTACATCGTCAAGGTGCCGTACTGCCTGCGCGTCAGCGACGAGATCAAGATCTACGACAAACTGCTGGTCAACAGTTCGCTGGCCAAGGCCCATTGCGCACCCGATACGCTCAAGATGCTCGCCCAGTTCACGGTGCTCTCACGCCTGAAGGAGCCGGAAAACTCCAACATCTACTCCAAGATGCGTGTCTACGATGGCGAAAACCTCAAGGATACCGACCCGAAAGCCAAATCGATCCAGGAGTACCGCGATTCTGCGGGTGTCGATGAAGGGATGAACGGCCTGTCCACGCGTTTCGCCTTCAAGATTCTCTCCAAGGTGTTCAACTTCGACCCGCACGAAGTGGCGGCCAACCCCGTGCACCTGCTCTATGTGCTGGAACAGCAGATCGAACAGGAGCAATTCCCGGCGGAAGTGCGTGAACGCTACCTGCGCTACCTGAAGGAATACCTGGCGCCACGCTACATCGAGTTCATCGGCAAGGAAATCCAGACAGCCTACCTCGAGTCCTACAGCGAATACGGTCAGAACATCTTCGACCGCTACGTGCTGTACGCCGACTTCTGGATCCAGGATCAGGAATACCGCGACCCGGAAACTGGCGAGATCCTCAACCGCATTGCCCTGAACGAAGAGCTGGAAAAGATCGAAAAACCGGCTGGCATCAGCAATCCGAAGGATTTCCGCAACGAGATCGTCAACTTCGTACTGCGTGCCCGTGCCAACAACAACGGCAAGAACCCAAGCTGGCTCAGCTACGAGAAGCTGCGGGTGGTGATCGAGAAGAAAATGTTCTCCAACACCGAAGACTTGCTGCCAGTCATCAGCTTCAACGCCAAGGCCAGCAAAGAAGATCAACAGAAACACAACGACTTCGTCACGCGGATGGTGGAGCGTGGCTACACCGATAAACAGGTGCGCCTGCTGTCGGAATGGTACCTGCGGGTCAGGAAATCGCAATAAAGCGGCAAGCTGCCCCTGCAGCAAGCTCCAAGCCGCCAGCAGCAAGCTGCAAGTTGTGCGCGCTCGGTTCAAACCCGACGCCACAGCCTGCAGCAGCGCTGGCTGCTCTTTCTTGAAGCTTGTGGCTTGAAGCTTGTGGCTTGCAGTTGCAGCTGCATCCAGTCACCGGAGGGACCATGAGCTACGTTATCGACCGACGCCTGAACGGCAAGAACAAGAGCACGGTCAACCGCCAGCGTTTCTTGCGGCGCTACCGTGAACACATCAAAAAAGCCGTCGAAGAGGCCGTAAGCCGTCGCTCCATCATGGACATGGAGCACGGCGAGCAGATCAGCATCCCGGGACGTGATATCGACGAACCGGTGCTGCACCATGGCCGCGGCGGCAAGCAGACCATCGTGCATCCGGGCAACAAGGAATTCACTGCTGGCGAACATATCGCCCGGCCGCAGGGCGGTGGCGGCGGTGGTGGCCGCGGCAAGGCAGGCAACTCCGGCGAGGGCATGGACGACTTCGTCTTCCAGATCACCCAGGAAGAGTTCCTCGAGTTCATGTTCGAAGACCTCGAGCTGCCCAACCTGGTCAAACGCCACCTGACCGGTGCCGACACCTTCAAGACCGTGCGCGCCGGTATCGCCAACGAAGGCAACCCGTCGCGCATCAATATCGTGCGCACCCTGCGCTCGGCCCATGCCCGGCGTATCGCCTTGACCGGCAGCAGCCGCGCACTGCTGCGCGAGGCGCAGAAGGAACTGGCCCGGTTGAAAGTCGAGGAGCCCGACAACTTCACCGACATCCAGGAGGTCGAGCAAGAGATCGAGCGGCTCAAGGCCCGTATCAACCGCCTGCCGTTCCTGGATACCTTCGACCTCAAGTACAACCTGCTGGTCAAGCAGCCCAACCCCAGTTCCAAGGCCGTGATGTTCTGCCTGATGGACGTGTCCGGCTCGATGACCCAGGCCACCAAGGACATCGCCAAGCGGTTCTTCATCCTGTTGTACCTGTTCCTCAAGCGCAACTATGACCGCATCGAGGTGGTGTTCATCCGCCACCACACCAGTGCCCGCGAAGTAGACGAAGAAGAGTTCTTCTATTCCCGCGAGACCGGCGGCACCATCGTTTCCAGTGCACTCAAGATGATGCAGGAGATCATGGCCGAACGTTACCCGGCCAGTGACTGGAACATTTATGCCGCCCAGGCTTCCGACGGCGACAACTGGAACGACGACTCGCCCATCTGCCGTGAGATCCTTTCCAAACAGATCATGCCGCACGTGCAGTACTACACTTACGTGGAGATCACCCCCCGCGAGCATCAGGCGCTGTGGTACGAATACGAGCGTATCGGCGAAGCTTTCCCCGACACGTTCGCCCAGCAGCAGTTGGTTTCGGCCGGTGACATTTACCCGGTCTTCCGTGAACTCTTCCAGCGCAGGTTAGCCACATGAGCGCCAGAGAACAGAGACGCCAACCCATTTCCACCGGGTCCGAGTGGACGTTCGAGCTGATCCAGACCTACGATCGGGAAATCAGCCGTTTGGCCGAACGTTATGCCCTGGACACCTACCCCAATCAGATCGAAGTGATCACAGCCGAGCAGATGATGGACGCGTATGCCTCCGTCGGCATGCCGCTGGGCTATCACCACTGGTCCTACGGTAAACAGTTCCTCAGCACCGAGAAGTCCTATAGCCGCGGCCAGATGGGCCTGGCCTACGAGATCGTGATCAACTCCGACCCCTGCATCGCCTACCTGATGGAAGAAAACACCATGTGCATGCAGGCACTGGTGATTGCCCACGCCTGCTATGGCCACAACAGTTTCTTCAAAGGCAATTACCTGTTCCGCACATGGACCGATGCCAGTTCGATCATCGACTACCTGGTGTTCGCCAAGCAGTACATCGCCCAGTGCGAAGAGCGCCACGGCATCGATGCTGTCGAAGACCTGATCGACTCCTGCCACGCCTTGATGAACTACGGCGTGGACCGCTACAAACGCCCCTACCCGATCTCCGCCGAGGAGGAGCGGCGCCGCCAGAAGGAGCGCGAGGAGCACCTGCAACGCCAGATCAACGACCTGTGGCGCACCATTCCCAAAGGCGCAGAGAAAGGCGGCGACCGCGATGATGCGCGCTTCCCCGCCGAACCGCAGGAAAACATCCTTTACTTCATCGAAAAACACGCCCCGCTACTCGAGCCTTGGCAGCGCGAAGTAGTGCGTATCGTGCGTAAGATCGCGCAGTACTTCTACCCCCAACGCCAGACGCAGGTCATGAACGAAGGCTGGGCGACCTTCTGGCACTACACCCTGATGAACGACCTGTACGACGAAGGCCTGGTAACCGACGGCTTCATCATGGAATTTCTTCAGTCGCACACCAGTGTGGTGTTCCAGCCCGGCTTCGACAGCCCTTATTACAGCGGCATCAACCCTTATGCCCTGGGTTTCGCCATGTACACCGACATCCGCCGCATGTGCGAAAACCCTACCGAGGAAGATCGCCGCTGGTTCCCGGACATTGCCGGCAGTGATTGGCTGTCGACCATCAAATTCGCCATGAGCAGCTTCAAGGATGAGAGCTTCATCCTGCAGTACCTGTCTCCCAAAGTGATCCGCGACCTCAAGCTGTTCAGCATCCTGGATGACGACCAGCGCGACGACCTGCTGGTGCCTGCGATCCATGACGAAGCTGGCTACCGGGCGATACGCGAGCAACTCGCGGCCCAGTACAACCTGGGCAACCGCGAACCCAACGTACAGATCTGGAGTATCGACCGCCGCGGCGACCGCTCCCTGACCTTGCGCCACCAGCAACACAACCGCAAACCGCTGGGTGACTCCACCGAGGAGGTGCTCAAGCACCTGCACCGCCTTTGGGGCTTCGACATCCACCTGGAAACCGTGCAAGGCGATCAAGTGGTCAAGACCCACCACATGCCACCGCGTGGCGAGCATGGCGAAGCCGGCGACTACGGCCGCATGGACCTGGCCGTCATCCATCACCTCTAGCCTGCACACCACCATTGCTGCCGACAGGGTATCCTGTGGGCAGTAATGGAGGCTGCACATGCAAATCTACAAAGTCGGCGGCGCCGTGCGCGACCGCCTGCTCGGGCGCCCGGTCAGTGACATCGATTGGCTGGTGGTGGGTGCCAGCGTCGAAGAAATGCACGCCAAGGGCTTTCGCCCGGTTGGCGCTGACTTCCCGGTTTTCCTGCACCCCAAGACGGGCGAGGAATATGCCCTGGCGCGTACCGAGCGCAAGAGCGGGCGCGGGTATGGCGGTTTTACCTTCCACGCCAGCCCCGAGGTGACCCTCGAAGAAGACCTGATCCGTCGCGACCTCACCATCAATGCCATGGCCGAGGATGATCAGGGGAACGTTCTGGACCCCTTTCACGGTCGGGCCGATCTTGAGCAACGCCTTCTGCGCCATGTGTCCCCGGCATTCGCCGAAGACCCCTTGCGCGTACTGCGTGTTGCCCGCTTTGCCGCACGCTATGCGCCGTTGGGGTTCAGGGTCGCCGATGAAACACTGGAGCTGATGAAGCAGATCGCGACTTCTGGCGAACTGCAGGCGCTGACGGCTGAACGCAGCTGGAAAGAGATCGAGCGAGCGCTGATGGAAGACGAGCCACAGGTGTTCATCAACGTGTTGAGCGACTGTGCAGCACTGAAACAACTGATGCCTGAGCTTGAGGGAGATGCAGCTTCGCTGGCGGCACTGACGCAAGCAGCCAAACATCATCAGCCACTGCACATTCGCTGGGCCTGCCTGCTGCATAGCCTGGAGCCAGCTTCGATCAAAGCGCTCAACCAGCGCTTCAAGGCGCCGCGTGAATGCCAGGAACTGGCCATGCTGGTGGGTGAATGCGCCAGCAACGGCCACAGGGCCTTGCAGCTGGAGCCAGAAGACATGCTGGCATTGCTTCAGAAGTTCGACGTGTATCGGCGACCACAACGCTTCGAGGATTTCATTTCCGTGTGCCAAATGGTTGCCCAAGGAAGCGCACAGGCTTATCCACAGGCGGATTACCTGCGCGCAACGGCAGCGGCCGCCAGGGCGGTAGAGGCGAAGCCCCTGGTGGAAGCAGGGCTGACCGGGCAGACATTGGGGGAGGCGCTGAAGCATCAGCGCCTGGAGGCACTGAAGGCCTACAAGGCCAATGCCGAAAACTGATCGCCCGACTGCTCGTACCTACCCGCAAAGGGGCCAGTACGAGCAGCGATCACCCCGGCTCAGACGCTGGTAAGCTGCAAACCGCGCCATTCAAACGCGACCGGAGCCAGCACCTGGTCGATATTGGCCTCCTGCCACAACCGGGCCATGCTCTTACCCTCTCCCGGATGCACCAGCTCAGGCGCCAGCAGCGCCAACGGCCATAGCACGAACGCGTTCTTCAGAATCTCGGCCCTGGGCAACACCAGCCCATCGAACGTGCCATGCAGATCGTCATACATCAGCACATCGATATCCAGCGGCAGGCCCTTGCGGTCGGGCGCGTAGCGGCCATTGTCAGCCTCGATGAACTTGACCCGGCGGTCCAGCTCCATCAACCCAAGGTCGGTCTTGCCCGTCACCACGAAGTTGATGAATGGGCCGCTCTTGATCCCCACAGCCTGGCTTTCGAACGCCGGAGAACAACGCATGTCACAGAGGATCGCCGCCAATGCATCGAGCCCTGCGCACAGGTGCGCATGGCGATCGATGTTGCTGCCCAGGCCCAGGTAAACCGTGCTCAGAGACATCCGCGCTCGATCTCCACGCCAACACCGCCTCGGGCCGCAGGGACCGCACCCGGCTTGGTCAGCTTGAGCCGCACCCAAGGGATGTGGAACTCTTCCATCAGGGCCGCGACCAGCCGTTCGGCGAACGTCTCCACCAGTTCGAAACGCGCCTGCTCGGCAAAGGCCTGGATACGCGCCGAAACACTGGCATAGTCCAACGCCAGGTTCAGATCATCGCCAGCCGCTGCCGGGCGATTGTCCCAGGCGAAACTCAGGTCCAGGCGCAGGCACTGGCGAATATCCCGTTCCCAGTCATAGGCACCGATGACGGTATCGACTTCCAGGCCTTCGATGAACACTCTGTCCAAGCACTTCTCTCCACAGCACGACAAGGGCGACTGGCGCCGTTAGAATCAAGGCGTCCTCGCCCGGAATAGTTAGCATGTTTTGGTTACTGGCGCTGCTCGCCTACCTGCTCGGCTCGCTGTCCTTCGCCATCGTCCTCAGCCGCCTTTCGGGCAGCCCGGACCCGCGCTCCTGCGGTTCGGGCAATGCCGGCGCCACCAACATGCTACGCCTGGCGGGCCGCAAAATGGCGATCCTGACCCTGCTTGGCGACCTGTGCAAGGGCTTGCTGCCCGTAATGCTGGCACGCCTGGCCGGGCTCGACCTGCAAGAGCAGGCCTGGGTAGGCGTCTGCGCGGTGCTCGGCCACCTGTTCCCAGTGTACTTCCGTTTCCAGGGCGGCAAGGGCGTGGCCACGGCGGCCGGCATGCTCATGGGCCTGTACTTCCCCGCCGCGCTACTGGCCATCGCCGCCTGGCTGCTGACGTTCTACCTCACCCGCACCAGCTCGCTGGCCGCGCTGATCGCCACACCGCTGACCCTGCCACTGCTGGCCTGGCGCGAGCCAGCGGCCCTGCTGCCGATCAGCGTGCTGACCGTGATGATCGTCTGGCGCCACCGCAATAACCTGCGCGACCTGTTCGCCGGGCGCGAACGCCACTTCTGACGCACACGCAAGCGGCTTACAACGGTGGCAACTGCTCCATCGGCCAGCGCGCCTGCACGCTGATCGCCAGGTCCTGCTGCTGCCCGGCCAACAGCCGCTGGCAACCGGCATAGGCGATCATCGCGCCGTTGTCGGTACAGAACTGGGGACGCGCGTAGTACACGTTGCCTTTGATACTGCCGAGCATGTCCTCGAGGGAGGCACGCAATGCCTTGTTGGCGCTCACGCCACCGGCAATCACCAGACGCTTGAGGCCGGTCTGCTTCAGTGCGCGCTTGCACTTGATGGTCAGAGTCTCCACCACAGCCTGCTGGAACGCCAGGGACACGTCGCAACGGGTTTGCTCGTTGTCGTCACCAGCATCGCGGCACTGCTGCCAAGTGTTCAGGGCAAAGGTCTTCAGGCCACTGAAGCTGAACGCCAGGCCCGGACGGTCGGTCATCGGCCGCGGGAACACAAAACGCCCCGGTACGCCCCGTTCTGCCAGGCGAGCGATTTCCGGGCCACCCGGGTAATTGAGGCCGATCAGCTTGGCAGTCTTGTCGAACGCTTCGCCAGCAGCGTCATCCAGGCTCTCGCCCAGCAACTCGTACTGACCGATGCCATCGACCCGAACCAGCTGGGTATGCCCCCCAGACACCAACAAAGCGACGAACGGAAACTGCGGAGGATTTTCCTCAAGCATGGGCGCCAACAGATGGCCTTCCATATGGTGCACGCCGATCGCCGGAATATCCCATGCGAAAGCCAGAGCCTGGGCGCAGGACGCACCCACCAGCAGCGCTCCGACCAGGCCAGGGCCTGCGGTGTAGGCAATGGCGTCGATCTCGGTGGCCACGCAGCCCGCCTCGTCCAGCACCTGGCGGATCAGGGGCAGCATGCGCTTGACGTGGTCCCGTGAGGCAAGCTCGGGTACCACCCCGCCAAACACGCGGTGCAGGTCGATCTGGCTGAACAGCGCGTCGGCCAACAAACCGCGTTCGCTGTCGTATAATGCGACGCCGGTTTCGTCGCAGGATGTTTCCAATCCCAGTACTAGCATGGGCTCGTCCCTTGTGGGGGCTGATTTCGAAGCCGCGCATGATAGTCCCCGTGCCGGGTGCCGACCAGCGGTTTTCGATCAGAGGCTTTGCATTCCGGCTTGCTAAGGGTTAACATCCGCAACCCTTGAAAACCGACGTTCTCCAGCACACCTTTGTTTTGCCAGGAGCACGTCTACCCCGGTAATGAATTAAGGTAGCCCTGGATGCCAGCCGTCAAAGTTAAAGAGAACGAACCCTTCGACGTAGCTCTGCGTCGTTTCAAGCGCTCCTGCGAAAAAGCCGGTGTACTGGCTGAAGTTCGTAGCCGCGAGTTTTACGAGAAGCCGACCGCCGAGCGTAAGCGTAAAGCAGCTGCTGCTGTTAAGCGTCACGCCAAGAAAGTTCAGCGCGAACAGCGCCGCGCCGTTCGTCTGTACTAATACAGTACAGCCGTTCTACGCAAAGCTTCTGCCCTGCCCGGCTCACCGCCGGGCCGATGGCAGCGGTTTGTTTCAACCTTGAGCAGCTAGTTCAAGGCGTCCATCGCAACCTGCAATGGGCAAAGCGCATCAAAACGTCAGAGCTGGTTTCGACCAGTCGTGCACGTCCTCACTGACGAGCCCCTGGTTACCTGGAGGCTACCGACGAGCACACATTCCCTCGCACATCCCCTAGCAGCTCTTGCCCCTAACGGCGCGCTAGCGTTTAGACTTGCCAGTTGCCAGATGACGAGACTGCCATGGCCGGGCTGATTCCCCAAAGCTTCATTGACGACCTGATCAACCGCCTCGACATCGTCGACGTGGTGAGTTCGCGCGTCCAGCTGAAAAAGGCCGGCAAGAACTACTCTGCCTGTTGCCCGTTCCACAAAGAGAAAACCCCGTCCTTCACGGTCAGCCCGGACAAGCAGTTCTATTACTGCTTCGGTTGCGGCGCAGGCGGCAACGCCCTGGGCTTCGTCATGGACCACGACAACCTGGACTTCCCCCAGGCCGTCGAGGAACTGGCCCGTGCCGCAGGCATGGAAGTGCCCCGCGAGGAAGGCCGTCGCGGCCAGAAGCCGCGACAGCCTACAGACTCGCCGCTTTACCCGCTGCTGGATGCAGCCTCGGAATTCTACCGCCAGGCCCTGCGCAGCCACCCGACCCGCAAAGCCGCAGTGGACTACCTCAAGGGCCGCGGCCTGTCGGGCGAAATTGCCCGCGACTTCGGCCTGGGGTTCGCACCACCTGGCTGGGACAACCTGCTCAAGCACCTCGGCGCGGACACCCTGCAACAGAAGGTGATGATCGACGCCGGCCTGCTGATCGAAAACGCCGAAAGCGGCAAACGCTACGACCGCTTCCGCGACCGGGTGATGTTCCCGATACGCGACAGCCGCGGGCGCATCATCGCCTTTGGCGGCCGCGTTCTGGGCGACGACAAGCCCAAGTACCTCAACTCCCCGGAGACCCCGGTATTCCATAAGGGCCAGGAACTTTACGGGCTGTATGAGGCGCGCAAGCACAACCGCAACCTCGACGAGATCATCGTCGTCGAGGGTTACATGGATGTCATCGCCCTGGCCCAGCAAGGCCTGCGCAACGCCGTAGCCACACTCGGCACCGCCACCAGCGAAGAACACCTCAAGCGCCTGTTTCGCGTGGTGCCCAGCGTACTGTTCTGCTTCGACGGCGACCAGGCCGGGCGCAAGGCCGCCTGGCGCGCCCTGGAGTCGACCCTCTCGGCACTGCAGGACGGGCGCCGTGCGCGCTTCCTGTTCCTGCCTGAAGGCGAAGACCCGGACAGCCTGGTACGCGCAGAGGGCACCGATGCCTTCATGGCGCGCATCAACCAGCACGCCCAGCCGCTGGCCGACTATTTCTTCGAGCAACTGAGCGTCGAGGCCGACCCGCGCTCGCTTGAAGGCAAGGCGCACATGGCGACCCTGGCTGCACCGTTGATCGAAAAAATCCCCGGCGCCAACCTGCGCCAGCTGATGCGCAATCGCCTGAAGGAAATTACCGGCCTCGATCCACAGCAGGTCGAGCAGTTGGCCCAGCAGGCGCCTGCCGCCAACAGCGTGCCGGACTATGACCCTGGCTACGACTACGACGCCATGGCCAGCTACACCCCCGACTATGGCGACATGCCGCAACACGACTACGCCCCGGCGCAGCAGGAGCAGCAGTGGAAGCCGAACAAGGGGGGCGGCAAGAAGCCGTGGAGCGACAAGCCCTGGGACAAGAACCGCAAGGGAGGCAAGCCGTGGCAGCAGCGCGATGAAGCGCCGCCACGCACGCCGGCACCGGTGGAACCCCCGACCCTGGCGGCCTTGCGCACGCTGCTGCACCACCCGTTGCTGGCCGGCAAAGTCGAGGACGCCAGCCACTTTGCCGACGAAGAGCATCTCTACAGCCAGTTGCTGGTGGCGCTGATCGAGGCCGCGCAGAAAAATCCTGGGCTAAGCTCAATGCAGCTGATCGCACGCTGGCACGGCACTGAACAGGGCCGCTTGCTGCGGGCCCTGGCAGAAAAGGAATGGCTGATCGTGGCCGACAACCTTGAACAACAGTTTTTCGACACTATAACTAGCTTGTCCGCCCGCCAACGCGAGCGCAGCCTGGAACATCTGCTCAGGAAAGCACGTCAAAGCGAGTTGAGCAGCGAGGAAAAATCTCAGCTTCTCGCCCTGCTGAGCCGGAATGTTCCCGCACAAACGCCGACCTCATCTGGCGCGTGAGGCCCATGCTCGGGTATAATCCTCGGCTTGTTTTTTGCCCGCCAAGACCTTCAGTGGATAGGGTGTTATGTCCGGAAAAGCGCAACAGCAGTCTCGTATCAAAGAATTGATCACCCGCGGTCGTGAGCAGGGCTACCTGACTTACGCGGAGGTCAACGACCACCTGCCTGAGGATATTTCAGATCCTGAACAGGTGGAAGACATCATCCGCATGATCAACGACATGGGGATCAACGTATTCGAGAGTGCTCCGGATGCGGATGCCCTTCTGTTGGCGGAAGCCGACACCGACGAAGCCGCGGCCGAAGAAGCCGCTGCTGCGTTGGCGGCCGTTGAAACCGATATCGGCCGCACGACCGACCCAGTGCGCATGTACATGCGCGAAATGGGTACGGTCGAGCTCCTGACCCGCGAAGGCGAAATCGAAATCGCCAAGCGTATCGAGGAAGGCATCCGTGAAGTGATGGGCGCTATTGCCCACTTCCCGGGCACAGTTGACTACATCCTCGGTGAATACGACCGCGTCACCACCGAAGGTGGCCGTCTGTCCGATGTTCTCAGCGGTTACATCGACCCTGACGACAATATCGCCGCTCCGACCGAAGAAGTGCCGATCCCTGGCGCCAAGGCCGCTGCCACGAAGGAAGAGGCCGACGACGAGGAAGAAAGCGACGATAGCAGTGACGATGAGGAAGAGACCGAGAGCGGTCCGGACCCAGTCGTTGCAGCCCAGCGTTTCGGCGCGGTATCGGATCAGCTCGCCATCACCCTCAAGGTGCTGAAAAAGCATGGCCGCAGCCACGCCGAGAGCATCGGTGCAATGCAGGCCCTGGCCGATCTGTTCATGCCGATCAAGCTGGTGCCCAAGCAGTTCGAGGTACTGGTCGAGCGCGTTCGTGATGCCCTGGCCCGCCTGCGTCAGCAAGAGCGTGCCATCATGCAACTGTGCGTACGTGATGCGCGCATGCCGCGTGCCGACTTCCTGCGCCTGTTCCCGAGCAACGAGACCGACCAGACCTGGAGCGGTGACCTGGCCAAGCGCAACACCAAATGGGCTGCTGCCCTGGGTGAAAAGGACGCCGCCATCGTCGCCTGCCAGCAAAAGTTGATCGACCTTGAGACCGAGACCGGCCTGACCGTTGCCGAGATCAAGGACATCAACCGCCGCATGTCCATCGGTGAGGCCAAGGCTCGCCGCGCCAAGAAAGAAATGGTCGAGGCGAACCTGCGTCTGGTGATTTCCATCGCCAAGAAGTACACCAACCGCGGCCTGCAGTTCCTCGACCTGATTCAGGAAGGCAACATCGGCCTGATGAAAGCGGTGGACAAGTTCGAATACCGTCGCGGTTACAAGTTCTCGACCTACGCCACCTGGTGGATTCGTCAGGCGATTACCCGCTCGATCGCCGACCAGGCACGCACCATTCGTATCCCGGTGCACATGATCGAGACGATCAACAAGCTCAACCGTATTTCCCGGCAGATGCTGCAGGAAATGGGTCGCGAACCGACCCCGGAAGAGCTCGGTGAGCGCATGGAGATGCCTGAGGACAAGATCCGCAAGGTCTTGAAGATCGCCAAAGAGCCGATCTCCATGGAAACCCCGATCGGTGACGATGAAGATTCGCACCTGGGCGACTTCATCGAGGACTCGACCATGCAGTCCCCGATCGACGTGGCCACGGTCGAAAGCCTCAAGGAAGCGACCCGCGACGTGCTTTCGGGCCTGACCGCACGCGAAGCCAAGGTGCTGCGCATGCGTTTCGGTATCGACATGAACACCGACCACACCCTCGAAGAAGTGGGCAAGCAGTTCGACGTGACCCGTGAACGGATCCGTCAGATCGAAGCGAAGGCGTTGCGCAAATTGCGCCACCCGACGCGCAGCGAGCACCTGCGATCCTTCCTCGACGAGTGATGAAAAACCCCGGCCCAGGCCGGGGTTTTTCTTATGTGACAAAAGGTCGTGGCAAGTAGCTACCCTTCGCGGCGATTGCCCGTCTACACTCGAATTCAGACCACCTGAATGCGAGGCTGCCATGCCGCCAATGCCGGCCATTCTGTTGCTGCTCCTGATCCTGTGGAACACAACGGCCGGCGCCCTGACCCTGACAGACGAGGAAAAAACCTGGCTCGCTGCCCACCCGCAGTTGAAGCTGGGCGTCGACGCCTCCTGGCCACCGTTCGAATTTCGTGACCAGCAAGGCCGGTACCAGGGATTGGCCGCCGATTACATCGCCATGCTCCAGGACCGTCTGGGTGTGGCATTCAAGCCGGTCGAACCCAGCACCTGGACCGAGGTACTTGAACAGGCGCGCGAAAGCCGCATCGACCTTTTACCCGGCGTCATGTCAACCCCCGAACGCCAGGGCTTCCTGGCTTTCACACGCCCTTATCTGGATTTCCCCATCGTCATCCTGGCCCATGAAGGCGGCCAGCAACCCCGCACACTGAAGGACCTGTACGGCCTGAAAATCGCTGTGGTGGAGAATTACGCTCCACACGAACTGCTGCGTACCCACCATCCAGATCTCAACCTGGTCGCCATGCCTAATGTCAGCTCGACCTTGCAGGCACTGGCCACCGATGAGGTGGATGCTGTGGTCGGTGACCTCGCCTCGAGCATCTGGAGCCTGCGCCAGCTCAAGCTGGACGGCCTTTATGTCAGCGGCGAAACGCCCTATCGCTATCAGCTGGCCATGGCCGCACCGCGCGACAAGAAGGTCCTGGTCGGCATCCTCGACAAGGTCATGGCCGACATGTCGAGTGACGAGATCAGGCAGATCCAGCAACGCTGGGTCGGCAATGTGGTCGATCAACGCACGTTCTGGAATGACATGCTCATGTACGGCCTGCCCGGCGTCCTTTTGCTGATCGCCATCCTGGCCGTGGTGATCCGCATCAACCGCCGCCTCAGCTCGGAAATATCCAGGCGCATTGCCCTGGAACAGGAACTGCGCAGCAGCGAATACCACTACCGCGGGCTGATCGAAAGCCTCTCAGCCATCGCCTGGGAAGCTGACGCCAATGACTTCACCTATAGCTACGTCTCACCCCATGCCGAAGACCTGCTTGGCTACCCTTTGCATGAATGGCTCAAACCAGGTTTCTGGCGCAGCATCCTGCACCCGGAGGACGCACTCTGGGCCCAGGCCTACTGCGAAAGTGAAACAGCAGCCGGGCGCGACCACAGCCTCGATTACAGGGTGATGCGTGCCGATGGCCATTCACTCTGGGTGCGCAACATCGTCAGCATGATCGAGCATGGCCACCGGCCTGTGATGCGCGGGCTGATGATCGACATCAGCGAAACCAAGCGCACTGAAGACGCCCTGCGCCTGTCGGAGCAGAAGTTCGCTTCGGTATTCCAGCAATGCCCCGACATCCTGTTGATTGCGCGCCACAGTGATGGGTGCCTGCTGGAGGTCAACGAAGCTTTCGAGGAGCAGATCGGCCTGACCCCAGGTCAGGTGGTCGGCCGCACCGCTACAGAGCTGAACCTGTGGGGTGCGCAAGGTGCCGGGCCATTGCTGCTCGAGCGCCTGCACCAGGGAGGTATCCGCAACCTGGAAATGAGCTTCCGTCGCAGCAATGGCCAATTGTTCACGGGCCTGACCTCTGCCGAAACCTTCGAGCTGGATGGCACCCTGGCTTTCGTCGTGGCGGTTCGCGACATCAGCCAACTGAAAGAAACCCAGCAGCAACTGCAAACCTCCGAAGAGAAATTCGCCAAGGCCTTCCACGCGTCTCCGGACGGCCTGCTGCTGTCGCGCCAGAGCGATGGCCTGCTGATCGAGGTCAACGAGGGCTTCTGCCGGCTGACCGGCTATGACCTCGATCCTGCCCTGGACCAGACGTCTTTCGACCTGGGCATCTGGGTCGACCTCAACGAACGTAAACGCCTGATCGCTCAACTCTCCCACGATGGTTTTGTGCGCGATTTCAGCTGCCATATCCGCCGCAGCGACGGGCAGATACGCCTTTGCGAGCTGTCCGCACGGCCACTGCCGATTGCCGGCGTCGACTGCATGCTGACCATCGCCCGCGACATCACCGAGCGCCACCTGATGCAGGAAAAACTGCAACTGGCCGCCACCGTGTTCGAAAACACCGCCGAAGGCGTGCTGATCACCGATATCGACCAGCGCATCAGCGCGGTAAACCGTGCGTTCAGCGAAATCACCGGCTACAACGAGACCGAAGCCCTGGGCCAGACTCCGCGCCTGCTTGCCTCCGGTCAGCATGACAGCGCCTTTTACGCCGCCATGTGGCATCAGCTCACAGCCGAAGGCCATTGGCAGGGCGAGATTTACAACAAACGCAAAAATGGCGAACTTTACCCGGGCTGGCTGACCATCAGCGCGGTGCGCAATAGCGACCGCGAGATCACCCACTTTGTCGCCGTGTTTGCCGACATCTCCAGCCTCAAGCACGCTCAGGCCAAGCTCGACTACCAGGCTCACCACGACCCGCTCACCGGCCTGCCCAACCGCGCGCTGTTCGAAAACCGCCTGCAGGCCGCGCTCACCTGCCCGCAAGCCTCCAACCGCCAGGGCGCTGTGCTGTTCCTTGACCTTGATCGCTTCAAGCACATCAACGACAGCCTCGGCCATCCGGTCGGCGACCTGCTGCTCAAGGGCATCGCCCAGCGTCTCAAGGAGCAAGTGCGCGACGTCGACACCGTGGCGCGCCTGGGTGGCGACGAGTTCATCATCCTGCTGCCCGGCCTGCACAAACCCAGTGACGCCAGTGCCATCGCCAACAAACTGCTGTCCTGCTTCAGCGCCCCCTTCCAGGCCGGCGAACACGAGTTTTTCACCAGCGCGAGTATCGGCATCAGCCTCTATCCCCAGGACGGCACCGACGTCGCCACACTGATCCGCAACGCCGACGCCGCCATGTACCGCTCCAAGGCCAAAGGCCGCAACCGCGTCGAAGCCTACACCCGTGACCTCACAGCCCAGGCCAGCGAACGTATTGCCCTGGAGCACGAGCTGCGCCGCGCCATAGAACGCAACGAAATGAGCCTGTGCTACCAGCCCAAGTTCAGCCTCAAGACCCAGACCCTGGTTGGCGCCGAAGCGCTGATCCGCTGGAGCCACCCCAGCTTTGGCGAGGTGCCACCAGAGCACTTCATCCACCTCGCCGAAGAGAATGGCACCATCCTGCAGCTCGGCGACTGGGTGCTGGAGCAGGCCTGCCGGCAGATGCACCATTGGAAGAAGCACTACCAAGCCTTCGGCCCGCTGTCGATAAACCTCGCCGGGGCGCAGCTGCGCCACCATGGCCTGGCCAAGCGCATTGAGCAGTTGCTCAAGACCTACCAACTGAAGGCAGGCGACCTGCAGCTGGAAATTACCGAAAACTTCATCATGAGCCAGGCCGAAGAAGCCCTGGCCGTGCTGCACCAGCTAAAGCAGCTGGGTGTGCAATTGGCAATCGATGATTTCGGCACCGGTTACTCATCCCTGAGCTACCTCAAGCGCCTGCCACTGGACATCCTCAAGATCGACAAGTCGTTCATCCGCGGCTTGCCGGACGACCCGCACGATGCAGCCATCGCCCGCGCCATCATCGCGCTGGGGCGCAGCATGCAGTTGACCATCATTGCCGAAGGCGTGGAGAACCAGGCGCAGCAACGGTTCCTGGCCGCCGAAGGTTGTGAACAGATCCAGGGCTATATCGTCAGCCTGCCGCTGCCACCAGATGATTTTGCAGCGGCGTTTCTTCGCATAGCACTAACCGATCTTTCGGATGGCACGCTTTCGAAACCCTCGTTATAATCCGGGCACTTACTGAGGGCCTATAGCTCAGTTGGTTAGAGCAGAGGACTCATAATCCTTTGGTCCACGGTTCGAGTCCGTGTGGGCCCACCAAACTCAAAGCCGCGCATTGCGCGGCTTTTTCATGTCTGCAGGAAAACAGCTACACCGATCCTACGGCCCAAGGGTAAAGATCCCCAAGATCGGCGCTTGCCTGCTGAGGAAGAACGCCCCCCGCCGCTGACAACACCACCACAAATGAGGCTTGTATTCTGAGTTCCTGACACTAGTGGAGTTGGACAGGGAGCCGAATAGCCGGCATTATCGGCTCACCAAATGAGCCGAATAAGCTCGTTAATCGGCTCAAAAAAGAGCACCCCTCCATGAATGAACCGCTCTGGATCTGGCAGCAGCCCAACTGGGCGCACTTTAGCTGGCAAGCCGATGCACTTGCCCCGCTGCTGCGCGCTTGCGGCCAGGCTCAAGGCCGCTTGCTCGGGATGCTGGGAGCTGTAAGTAGTGACACGCAAGTGCAGAGCAGCCTGGATGCCCTACTGCAGAATATCGTCACTTCATCCGCCATCGAGTGTGAGCAGCTGAATGTCGGCTCGGTACGCTCGTCGCTGGCGCGGCGCCTGGGGCTGAACGAGGAAGGTCGCACCACCTCTCGATCCGAAGGCCTGGCGCAACTGCTGCTCGATGCCACCCGCGCCTATCAGCAGCCGCTCGTTCTGCAGCGGCTGTTCGCCTGGCATGCTTGGCTGTTCCCCAGCGATGACCACTTGATGGCCCGCCCGCTACGCGTCGGCATGCTGCGCGGCGAAGAGCCCATGCAGGTAGTTTCCGGTCGTCTCGAGCGCCCTACCGTACATTTCGAGGCCCCACCTCGCGCCGGGCTGGAAGCGCAACTGGACGACTTCTTTGCCTGGTTCCAGAGCAGCCGCAGCGATGCGAGCCTCGACCCATTCTTGCGTGCCGGCATTGCGCACTTCTGGTTCGTTACCCTGCACCCATTCGATGACGGCAATGGTCGTCTTACACGCGCCATCACCGACTTGGCTTTGGCTCAGGGCGAACAGCAGGCTATCCGCTTTTACGCCATGTCGGCTAGCATCCTCGACGATCGTGCCGGCTATTACCGCATCCTGGAGGCCAGCCAGAAGGGCACGCTGGATATCACCGCCTGGCTGCAATGGTTCCTCGCAACGCTGCTCAAGAGTCTGGAGCAAGCCCTTGCTCGTATAGACCGCGTGCTGGCCAAGGCGCGCTTCTGGCAGGCTCACCGCAACCAAGCCTTATCTGCCGAGCAGGTCAAAGTGCTTAACCGCCTGCTCGATGGCGGCGAGAGAGATTTCGAGAACGGCATCAGCGCCGCGCAATACCAGGCCGTGGCCAAGGTCTCGAAAGCCACCGCCACGCGCCACCTGAGCGATCTTGTCGAGAAGGGCTGCCTTGCCCGACTGCCCGGCGGCGGGCGCAGCACGCGCTACCAGCTACAGCACCCGGAAAACGCTCAAGGCTGACCTCGCAGCGACAAAACAGCGCAACGCGACACGATCCTGCCATTACGCCAGTTCGAGTCCGTGTGGACACCCGATACAAGAAAGCCGCGCGATTGCGCGGCTTTCTTCATTTTCAGGCTCTCAAGAATCCTGCCGTGGCTGTAGATTCCGCTGGCGCGGGTTGTAGAAGGTGCTATCGGGAGGAATGTCTCGGGTCACCAGAGACATGGCCCCAATGACCACGTTGTTGCCGATGCTGATGTGGTCAGCAACGATGCAGCTATTGGCACCGAGGCTGACGTTCTCGCCTATGCACAGCGAGTAATGGTCCAGGCCAAGGGTCTTGATCCCGACCGAGCAATTCTGCCGTATGAAAAAGTTACGCCCGATGCTTGCGTGGCGGGTGATCACCACGCCTGGCAGATGGGCGATACGAAGGCCGGGAGCTATTTGCGCGCCGATGTCGATATCCACGGCGTACTTGAGATTGAGTCGCTGCTGCATGCCGCGGGCGTACCGCCTGCTCAGGCCGCCGCGGGCATCAAGGTACTGCGCCAGGCGGTAGGCGAAAAGAAAGCGCAGCTTGTTGTCCTTGCGCGCACGTCGCAGCACGTTGAAGAACAGGCTGGTACGGCGCCCGGGCTTTTTCTTGTTGGAGACTTCCTGCCGCCAGCATTCCAGCAAAGTTTCGAAGTTCACACGGTGGGTCCACTAAAGTCTGCCAATCATCATGCCGCAATTAAGTCAGCCACGCAGCAGCACTTTGCCTTGCCCTGATTGGCGCTGCGTGGCTAGGCTAGCAAGCCCACTGTAGAGACTCGCCATGTCGAATCCCCGCCCAATCGCCCTCGATGAAATCGATCACCAACTGATCGCCCTGCTGCAGATCAATGCCCGCGAAAGCGTCGCCACCCTTGCCCGCCATCTGGGTATCGCTCGCACCACCGTCAACTCGCGCCTGGCGCGGCTGGAGAAGGGAAAAGTCATCACCGGGTATGGCGTGCGCCTGGGCCAGCGCCTGGTCGATGGCGGCCTGCAAGCCTATGTCGGGATCAAGGTGCAACCGCGCTCCGGCAAGGACGTGGTGCGGCGCCTGGCTGCCATGGGGCAAGTGCAGCAATTGTGCGCGGTCAGCGGCGAGTTCGATTACGTAGCGTGGCTGCGCAGCGATTCGCCAGAACAACTGGACCAGCTGCTGGACCAGATCGGCAGCGTCGAGGGCGTGGAGAAGACCACCACCTCGATCATCCTCAGCAGCAAAGTGGACCGCGGCCAGCCCGTCTAGATGACAGCGGTACAGTTGCAGAGCAAAAATCGTCACAAGTATTTATAGCCATGTCGTTATGACGAAAATAAAGCCAATACGACGGCGTTTTGCATCTTAATTACGAACCCCCCGCTCCCTAAAATGACCACCAGGCATCTCCTATACTCAGGCTCCGCCCCTGCGCAGCCGCTCTGGCAAGGTCACTGCAATGAACAAGAAAAACCGCCACCCGGCCGACGGCAAGAAACCCATCACCATCTTCGGCCCGGACTTCCCGTTCGGCTTCGACGACTGGCTGGAGCACCCGGCTGGGCTGGGCAGCATTCCGGCTGATCGCCACGGTGAGGAAGTCGCTATCGTCGGTGCCGGCATCGCAGGCCTGGTGGCGGCCTACGAGCTGATGAAGCTGGGGCTCAAGCCTGTGGTGTACGAGGCCTCGAAAATGGGTGGCCGACTGCGCTCGCAGGCCTTCAACGGCACCGACGGGGTCATCGCCGAGCTCGGCGGCATGCGCTTTCCGGTGTCCTCCACCGCCTTCTACCACTATGTGGACAAGCTGGGCCTGGAAACCAAGCCCTTCCCCAACCCGCTGACACCGGCATCCGGCAGCACGGTGATCGACCTGGAAGGCCAGACCTACTACGCCGAAAAAGTCAGCGATTTGCCCAAACTGTTCCACGAGGTAGCCGATGCCTGGGCCGACGCACTGGAAAGCGGCGCGCAGTTCGCCGATATCCAGCAGGCGATCCGCGATCGCGATGTTCCGCGCCTCAAAGCGCTGTGGAACAAGCTGGTACCGCTGTGGGACGACCGCACCTTCTACGACTTCGTCGCCACCTCGCGCTCGTTCGCCCAACTGAGCTTCCAGCACCGTGAGGTGTTCGGCCAGGTCGGCTTCGGCACAGGCGGCTGGGACTCGGACTTCCCCAACTCGATGCTGGAAATCTTCCGTGTGGTGATGACCAACTGCGACGACCACCAGCACCTGATCGTCGGCGGTGTGGAGCAGGTACCGCAGGGCATCTGGCGCCATGTACCGGAGCGCTGCGCCCACTGGCCCGAGGGCACCAGCCTGAGCGCGCTGCATGGCGGCGCACCACGCACCGGGGTAAAGCGCATCGCCCGCGCAGCCGACGGGCGCCTGGCCGTCACCGACAACTGGGGCGACACCCGCCACTACGGCGCCGTGCTCGCCACCTGCCAGAGCTGGCTGCTGACCACCCAGATCGACTGTGAAGAGTCACTGTTCTCGCAAAAGATGTGGATGGCCCTGGACCGTACCCGCTACATGCAGTCGTCGAAAACCTTCGTCATGGTCGACCGGCCGTTCTGGAAGGACAAAGACCCGCAAACCGGCCGCGACCTGATGAGCATGACCCTCACTGATCGGCTGACCCGCGGCACCTACCTGTTCGATAACGGCGACGACAAGCCCGGCGTGATCTGCCTGTCCTACGCCTGGATGAGCGACGCCCTGAAGATGCTCCCGCACCCAGTGGAGAAACGCGTGCAACTGGCCCTGGATGCACTGAAGAAGATCTACCCCAAGACCGATATCGCCGGGCATATCATCGGCGACCCGATCACCATTTCCTGGGAGGCCGACCCGCACTTCCTCGGTGCCTTCAAGGGCGCACTGCCTGGCCATTATCGCTACAACCAACGGATGTACGCGCACTTCATGCAGCAGGACATGCCAATGGAGCAGCGCGGGATGTTCATTGCCGGCGATGACGTGTCGTGGACCCCGGCCTGGGTCGAGGGGGCAGTGCAGACTTCGCTGAATGCGGTGTGGGGTATCATGAACCACTTCGGTGGCCAGACCCATCCGGACAATCCAGGCCCAGGCGACGTGTTCGACGAGATCGGGCCGATCGCCCTGGCAGACTGAGACAAGGAGGCAGCATGCGCATCGCTCTGTTCCAGGGCACGCCCAACCCGCTGGACGTGCCCGGCAACCTGCAACGGCTGCGCCACCAGGCGCAGTTGGCGGCCGAGCGCGGCGCGCAGTTGCTGGTGTGTCCGGAGATGTTCCTGAGCGGCTATAACATCGGGTTGGCACAGGTAGAACGCCTGGCAGAGGCCGATGATGGCCCGTCGGCCATGGAGGTGGTGGAGATCGCCCAGGCGCATCGCATCGCCATCGTATACGGCTACCCCGAGCGCACTGACGATGGCGCGATCTACAACAGCGTGCAACTGATCGACGCCCATGGCCGCAGCCTGTGCAATTACCGCAAGACGCACCTGTTCGGTGAGCTGGACCGCGCCATGTTCAGCCCCGGTGCCGACCACTTTCCGGTGGTCGAGCTGGAGGGCTGGAAGGTGGGGCTGCTGATCTGCTACGACATCGAGTTTCCGGAGAATGCCCGGCGCTTGGCGCTGGATGGCGCTGAGCTGATCCTGGTGCCGACCGCAAACATGACCCCGTATGATTTTGTCTGCCAGGTGACCGTGCGCTCCCGGGCCCAGGAAAACCAGTGCTACCTGGTGTATGCCAACTATTGCGGGGCCGAGGGCGAGATCCAGTACTGCGGCCAGAGCAGCATCATCGGGCCGGATGGCAGCCTGCTGGCCATGGCCGGTCGGGATGAGTGCCAGCTGCTGGCACAACTGGAACATGAACAGGTGGTGCAGGGGCGCAAAGCGTTTCCTTACCTCGCAGATCTGCGCCAGGAATTGCATCTGCGGCGAGGCTGAGAACAGCCTCTGTCGGCGGTCAGGCCAACTAATTTGTTAGCATGAGTGCTTACCCCGGAGCCCCCATGCCTGATGCCACTCGCCACCTCGTATTAGCCAACGGCCTGCAGCTCACCCTGCGCCATGCCCCGCGGCTCAAGCGCTCGGCTGCTGCGCTGAGGGTCCACGCGGGCAGCCACGATGCCCCGGCAAAATGGCCTGGGCTCGCGCACTTTCTCGAGCATCTGTTCTTCCTCGGCACTCCTCGATTCGCCTTGGATGACGGCCTGATGCGCTACGTCCAGACCCTCGGCGGGCAGGTCAACGCCAGCACCCGCGAACGCACCACCGATTTCTTCTTTGAAGTCCCGCCCGCAGCCTTGGCCGGCGGGCTGGAGCGCCTTTGCCAGATGCTCGCCGAACCCGACCTGGGTAGCGAACGCCAGCGCCGCGAGCGTGAAGTGATCCATGCCGAATTCATCGCCTGGTCGCGCAACCCTAAGGCCCAGAAGGATTTTGCCCTGCTGCAATCAGTGTCGGCTGGCCATCCGCTAGGCGGTTTTCATGCTGGCAACCGGTATACCCTGGCGTTGCAGGATCCCGCCTTTCAGCGGGCCCTCACAGATTTCCATCAACGCTACTACCACGGTGGCCAGATCACCTTGAGCCTGTGTGGGCCGCAACCGCTGGATGAGCTCGAACAGCTTGGCAGGCACTACGCTGGTTTGTTTGCCTTCGGCGAACGCACGCCACAAACACCACCACCTGCCCTGTCGAACACGAACACAGCCCTGGTATTCACCCATGAAAACCTGCCCCCTGGTGGCGAACGAGCATTGGAGTTGCTGATTGCCGGTTTGAGCGACAGCAGGCCGGGCACCTGGCTGGATGCACTGCGCCAACGTAGCTGGCTGCAATCTTTCAAGGCTGAAATGCTGTATGCCTTCGCCGGGCAGATGCTCTGGCACATCGAGCTCGAACTCAGCGCAGACGCCTGTGCAGAGGAAGTACACGCCCTGCTGCACGGATGGTTCGGCTTTATCCGGCAATCCGGCCCGGCGCACCTGAACGCCGAATTCGGCCTTCTGCAACAGAGCCGCGAACGCAACGCCAGCCCCCTCGAGTTGGCCCGCCGTGACAGCGCAGGCCAGCCATTGGCGGCACTTGATGCACAAGCACTCTGCGCACTTCAGGCACTGCTCGAAGGCCTGCCATCGCGCAAGCATGGGCAATGGCAGCTGCCAGCACCCGAGCCTTTGCTGTTTACCGGCTTGCCCCCAACGCAGGCGCCTCAATTGCCTGCAGCGCTGACGGTCAGTGAGCAACTGCCGGCGGCACGCCAACACGGGGCAGTTCACCTGCGCTGGCAAGTGCCTTCGGCCCTGCGCCAGGGCTTGCACGCCGTGCTCGAACGCGCCCTGCAGCCGCTACAGGCGCGATGCGAGCGTGCCGCGTTGCAACTGCAGTTCAGTGCCGCAGGCGAAAATTGGCAGCTGCGTTGCATTGGCCTGCCCGCAGCGGTCACGAGGGCCGTCGAACTCGCGATGGCGTGCTTGCGTTCGCCCGCTGACTGGGAGCCTGCGACACAACAGCCCCCCTTGCTGATCCCGATCAGGGCCCTGCTCAACCAACTGCCAGATGCACTCACCGGCGCAGTGCCAACGCCCGAAGCAACCCGCGCGCTCAATCAACAGGCACTCGACGATGCATGGCAGCACAGCCGATGGCATGGCCTGGCTGTGGGGTTCGACGCAACCGCCCTGCAAGCCCTGAGCGCAGCATTGCAAGGCTGCCCCGGGCAGTTTGGCATGCCGGTACCGCCGCCCGACTGGCAGGGCCGCCGCTGGCATCACGCCAAGGTGCCGGGCAGCGAACCCGCACTGTTGCTTTTTTGCCCCGTGCCTGACCATCAGCAAGCCTGCGGCCGGCTTCTCGCCCAGTTGCTGCAAGGGCCCGTGTACCAAAGGCTACGGGTGGAATTGCAGCTGGGTTACGCGGTATTCAGTACCTTTCGTCAGGTCGAGGGCATCGGTGGGCTGCTGTTCGGCGTGCAATCGCCCCGTGCCACCCACGCCGAGATCCTCGGTCACCTGCTCACCCTCCTGCGCCAAGGTGTATGTCTCGACGCTGCTGCACGGCAAAGGTTGGCGGCGCAGTTCGACGAGCCAGCCATGGCCAACGCGGAGCTTGCAGATTGGGCATGGCAGACACACTTGGCTACACTACCCGGCGATCTGCCCGCGTTACGCGTGGCTATCCTGAAGACGCAACAGGCGCATCTGGACGATTTGCTGGGCCGCTTGCTCGCAGCCGATTCACCCTTGCTCTGCCTGGCCAATGGGCCTGCGCCAGCGGGGGCCTGGCACTGATCCGGGGTCAATTGTTACGTATACCGCAAGGGCGCTTTTCGAAGAATTAACCTTTCGGTACAAGATTTTCTTGTAAGATAACGCTATCTCAGCCGCCGGAACCTTCGGCGCGAGGCGACGCCAAACAAATAGCTGAACCCTCTACCCTAACCCGGAAGGAGCAAAACCATGTGGACCAAACCTGCATACACTGACCTGCGTATCGGCTTCGAAGTGACCATGTACTTCGCAAGCCGCTAAGCACTGCCTGCGTTTCAACGCCTCGGCCAGCCGGGGCGTTGTCGTTTTTTCGGCTACGGTTCTTCGCACAGTTCGGATAGAGAGCAACCATGTACATCCAGATTCTCGGTTCCGCCGCCGGCGGTGGCTTCCCGCAGTGGAACTGCAACTGCGCCAACTGCAAGGGCTATCGCGATGGCAGCCTGCGCGCCACGGCACGCACCCAGTCGTCGATAGCCCTGTCCGACGACGGTGTGCACTGGATCCTGTGCAACGCCTCACCCGACATCCGTGCACAACTGCAGGCCTTCGCGCCAATGCAGCCGGCCCGTGCCCTGCGCGACACTGGCATCAACGCCATCGTCCTGCTCGACAGCCAGATCGACCACACCACCGGCCTGCTCAGCCTGCGCGAAGGCTGCCCGCATCAGGTCTGGTGCACCGACATGGTCCATCAGGACCTGACCACCGGCTTCCCGCTGTTCAACATGCTCAGCCACTGGAACGGTGGCCTGCAGTGGAACCGCATCGAGCTCGAGGGCAGCTTTGTCATCCCGGCCTGCCCCAACCTCAGGTTCACTCCGTTCCCGCTGCGCAGCGCCGCACCGCCTTACTCCCCGCACCGCTTCGACCCACATCCGGGCGACAACCTGGGGCTGCTGGTGGAAGACACCCGCACCGGCGGCAAGCTGTTCTACGCGCCCGGCCTGGGCCAGGTCGACGACAAGCTGCTGGCAATGATGCACGGCGCTGACTGCCTGCTGGTCGACGGCACGCTGTGGGAGGATGATGAAATGCAGCGCCGCGGCGTCGGCACCCGCACTGGCCGCGAAATGGGTCACCTGGCGCAGAACGGCCCCGGCGGCATGCTCGAGGTGCTGGACGGTTTCCCACGCCAGCGCAAGGTACTTATCCACATCAACAACACCAACCCGATTCTGGACGAAGACTCCCCCGAACGCGCCGAGGTCCAGCGCCGCGGTGTGGAAGTCGCCTTCGACGGCATGAGCATCGAGTTGTAAGGAGGCCCGATGAGCGAGGCACTGCCACTGTCGCCTGCCGAATTCGAGCAGGCCCTGCGCGCCAAGGGCGCCTACTACCACATTCATCACCCCTATCACGTGGCGATGTACGAAGGGCGCGCTACCCGCGAACAGATCCAGGGCTGGGTAGCCAACCGCTTCTACTACCAGGTGAACATCCCGATGAAGGATGCCGCGATCCTGGCCAACTGCCCGGACCGCGAAGTGCGCCGCGAGTGGATCCAGCGCCTGCTCGATCACGACGGAGCCCCGGGCGAAGACGGTGGTATCGAAGCCTGGCTGCGCCTGGGCCAGGCCGTGGGGCTCGACCCGGACCAGCTGCGTTCCCAAGAGCTGGTGCTGCCAGGTGTGCGCTTCGCCGTCGATGCCTACGTGAACTTCGCCCGCCGTGCCAGCTGGCAGGAAGCGGCCAGCAGCTCGCTGACCGAACTGTTCGCCCCACAGATCCACCAGTCGCGCCTGGACAGCTGGCCGCAACACTACCCGTGGATCGATCCTGCCGGCTACGAGTACTTCCGCACCCGCCTGGGCCAGGCCCGGCGCGATGTCGAGCACGGCCTGACGATCACCTTGCAGCACTACACCACCCGGGCGGGCCAGGAGCGTATGCTGGAAATCCTGCAGTTCAAGCTGGATATCCTCTGGAGCATGCTCGACGCCATGAGCATGGCCTACGAGCTGCACCGCCCGCCGTATCACACCGTCACCCAGCAACGGGTATGGCACAAGGGGATTGCCCTATGAGTTTCGACCGCAAGCAAGTGCCGAACTGGCGCCCCGGTTACCGGTTCCAGTACGAACCGGCGCAGAAAGGCCACGTGCTGCTCTACCCTGAGGGCATGATCAAGCTCAACGACAGCGCCTCCCTCATAGGCGGCCTGATCGACGGCAAACGTGATGTGAACGCGATCATCACCGAGCTCGAACAGCAATTCCCTGGTGTGCCCGAAGTCGCTGATGACATCGAGCAATTCATGGAGGTGGCCCGTGGCGAACACTGGATCACACTCGCCTGAGGTACCGGTCGGCCTGCCGCTGTGGCTGCTGGCCGAACTGACCTATCGCTGCCCGCTGCAGTGCCCGTACTGCTCCAACCCCCTCGACTTCGCCGAACAGGGCAAGGAGCTGTCGACCGCGCAGTGGTTCAAGGTGATGGCCGAGGCCCGTGAAATGGGTGCCGCGCAGATCGGCTTTTCCGGCGGTGAGCCGCTGGTGCGCCAGGACCTCGCCGAGCTGATCGGCGAAGCGCGCCGGTTGGGTTACTACACCAACCTGATCACCTCCGGCATCGGCCTGACCGAGGCACGTATCGCCAACTTCAAGGAAGCCGGCCTGGACCACATCCAGATCAGTTTCCAGGCCAGCGACGAGCAGGTGAACAACCTGCTGGCGGGGTCGAAAAAGGCCTTCGCACAGAAGCTGGAGATGGCCCGGGCAGTGAAAGCCCATGGCTATCCGATGGTGCTCAACTTCGTCACCCACCGGCACAACATCGACAAGATCGACCGCATCATCGAGCTGTGCGTAGCGCTTGAAGCCGACTTCGTCGAACTTGCAACCTGCCAGTTCTATGGCTGGGCGCACCTCAACCGCCTGGGCCTGCTGCCGACCCGTGAGCAGCTTGAGCGCGCTGAACGCATCACCAACGAGTACCGTGCAAAGCTCAAGGCCGAAGGCAACCCGTGCAAGCTGATCTTCGTCACGCCGGACTACTACGAAGAGCGCCCCAAGGCTTGCATGAATGGCTGGGGCAGCCTGTTTTTGACCATCACGCCGGACGGCACTGCCCTGCCTTGCCATGGCGCACGTCAGCTGCCGGTGCAGTTCCCGAATGTCCGCGATCACGACCTCAAGCACATCTGGTACGACTCGTTCGGCTTCAACCGTTTCCGTGGTTATGACTGGATGCCCGAGCCCTGCCGCTCGTGCGACGAGAAAGAAAAGGACTTCGGCGGCTGCCGCTGCCAGGCCTTCATGCTCACCGGCGATGCCAGCAACGCCGACCCGGTGTGCGCCAAGTCGAGCGACCACCGCATCATCCTCAAGGCCCGCGAGGAGGCAGAAACGGCCGACCTCGCCATTGAACAGATGACCTTCCGTAATGAGCGCAACTCACGTGTCATTGCCCGCGGGTGAATTCAGTGCCGCGCAGGCCGTCGCCGCCGGCACCGATTTCGCCGAACTCAAAGCCAGCCCCCAAGGCCTGTTCTGGAATGAATTTCGCCCGGCCGACGGTGCTTGCCGCATCTGGTGCTGGCGTGACCAGCAGGCACGCTGCCTCACGCCTGACGGCTTCAGCGTGCGCAGCCGGGTCTATGAATACGGTGGAGGCAGTTTCTGCCTGAGCGATGACGCAGTGCTGTTCGTCAACGAGAAGGACCAGCAGGTCTATCACCAGGGACTTGATGGCGCGCCACCGCATGCGTTGACCCAGAATGCCCAATGCCGTTACGGCGACCTGCAATGGCACGACGGCCAAGTGCTGGCGGTCGAGGAGTGCCATGGCGAGAGTGTGGAACATCGCCTGGTGGCATTGGGTGAGGCCGCCGTTGAAGTGCTCGCCGCAGGCGCTGATTTCTATGCATCCCCCACGATCAGCGCCGATGGCACACGCCTGGCCTGGATCGAATGGGACCGGCCGGCGCAGCCATGGACAGTCACACGGCTGATGTGTCGCGAACGGCAAAGTGACGGTAGCTGGGGCGCGCCGCGCTGCATCGCGGCGAATGACGAGTCCCTTCAGCAACCTCGCTTCGACGCGCAAGGGCGCTTGTACTGCCTGTCCGACCGTAATGGTTTCTGGCAGCCCTGGGGCGAGTTGGACGGGCTATGGCAAGCCTTGCCCGCCGAGCCTGCAGACCACGCTGCCGCACCCTGGCAACTGGGCAACAGCACCTGGCTGGCAATCGGACCACAAAGCTACCTGGCCAGCTGGTTCGAAGGTGGCGTCGGGCAACTCGGGCTACGCACCGTCGACGGCCAGATGGAGCGTTTCGCCAGTGCCTATAGCCGTTTTCGTAGCCTGGCCATCGACGCCGGGCATCTCTACGCAATCGCTGCCTCGCCGATCAGCCCGCCAGCCGTCATTGCCATTGACCGGGCAAGCCACGAAGTACGGGTTCTGGCAGGCGGCGCCGAGTTACTGCCAGCCGATTGCATCAGCCTGCCGCAATCCATCCTCTACGACAGTGGCGGCGAGGTTGCCCATGGTTTCTTTTACCCTGCAGCCGGCGCCAAAGGGCCTTCCCCGCTGGTGGTGTTCATCCATGGTGGGCCAACCTCAGCCTGCTATCCGGTGCTGGACCCACGGGTTCAGTACTGGACCCAGCGTGGCTTCGCCGTTGCCGACCTGAACTATCGGGGCAGTACTGGTTATGGTCGCGAATATCGCCAGGCCCTGCACTTGCGCTGGGGCCAGAGCGATGTACAGGATGCCTGCGCGGCGGTCGAACACCTGGCCGAACGCGATTTGATCGACCCCCGCAAAGCCTTCATACGTGGTGGCAGTGCCGGCGGTTATACCACCCTGTGCGCCCTGGCGTTCCATGACGTATTCCGTGCCGGTGCCAGCCTCTACGGGGTAAGTGACCCGGTTGCGCTGGGCCGCGCCACGCACAAGTTCGAAGGCGATTACCTCGACTGGCTGATCGGTGACCCGCAACAGGATGCCGAGCGCTATCGCCAACGCACCCCACTGTTGCATGCCGACCAGATCAACGTACCGGTGATTTTCTTTCAGGGTGAACTGGATGCTGTGGTGGTGCCGGAGCAGACGCGCTCGATGCTTGAGGCGTTGAAGGCCAATGGCATCGAGGCCGAGGGGCACTTCTACGCGGGCGAACGGCATGGCTTTCGAAAGGCCGAAAACCTTGCACATGCCCTCGAGGAGGAATGGAAGTTCTATTGTCGGGTGCTGGCCCAGTGAAACCTGGGGCCGCCCTGCGGCCCCAGCAGATTCAGCGCTTGGCGATGATGTACACCGCATGCACGATACCCGGAATGTACCCCAGCAAGGTCAGCAGGATATTCAGCCAGAACGCCCCGCCGAACCCGACCTGCAGAAACACACCCAGCGGCGGCAGGATGATGGCGATGATGATGCGAATGATGTCCATGCAAGTTTCTCCTCAAAGGGTCTAAACAGAGACTAGCTGGGCATCGCAGAGGTTCCACCGGTGCATGCCGTGGTTTTTTTGCAGCGCTCAGGCACCTTGCCAAGGGCCTGCCCCCCACAAAAAAAACGCCCCGGGCCAAATGAATCAGGCCAGGGGCGATGCGCAGAAACGCCAGACGGTTCGTAGAATTCGTATCAGGCCGAAACTTCACGGCGGGCATGCTGCTGCGCGTGCAGGCGGGCGAAGGCCCGGGCCAGGCGCAGGAGCATTTCATCGATGTTGCCTTTGCTCACCGTCAACGCCGGTGTAAAACGCACCACATCGGCCTGCGGGGCATTCAAAAGCAGGCCCTCGTGCAAGGCCGCCTGCACCAGGTCCTTGGCCAGGTGTTCCTGTAGCTGAAGCGCCCAGAGCAGGCCTTGGCCGCGTACTTCGCCCTGGCCATAGCGGCCGGCCAGGCGGCTCAGGCCATCGCGCAGATGGCGGCCACTGTCCTGGACATGCTCGAAAAAGCCCGGCTCCAGTACGGTATCCAGTACCGCAAGGCCTGCAGCGCACATCAGCGCATTACCATGGTGGCTGCCCTCCAGCTCGCCGGGGGCCGCGCAGCAAGCGGTACCACGAGCAAGCAAGGCCGCCAGCGGCACGCCGGCTCCCAGGCCTTTGCCCAAGGTAATGATGTCAGCGCGCACCCCGTAGGTTTCCTCGGCCAGCAATGCTCCGCAGCGGCCAATGCCGGTCTGCACCTCGTCAAGGATCAGCAGGATGCCCAGCTCACGGCATAACCGCTCGACGCCTTTGAGGTATTCCCTTGTCGCGGGAATCACGCCTGCCTCGCCCTGGACCGGCTCGAGCATGATTGCCACAGTTCGCGAGTCGACTTCTGCATGCAGCGCCGCCAGGTCGTTGAATGGCACTTTGCTGAAGCCCGGCAGGCCGGGTTCACAGCGGTTGCACGGCAGCGGATCGGACGCCGACAGGGCCCCCAGGCTGCGGCCATGGCAGCCCTGGCTGGCAGTGATGATGTGATAGGCGCCATTGCGGTGTAGTTGGCCCCATTTGCGCGCCAGCTTGATCGCCCCCTCGCAGGCCTCGGCGCCACTGTTGAGCAGGTACGCCTGATCGCTACCGGTGCTCTGGCACAAGCGGTTGGCCAGCGTCAGCAAACCACGGCTATGGAAACCGGCCCCCGGGTTGATCAACGCCTGGGCCTGATTGCCAAGCGCCTTGACCAATACGCTGGGGCTGTGGCCCAGGCTATTTACCGCGCCGCCCTGGGTAAAATCCAGGTAGGCATGCCCTTCGTTATCCCACAACCAGGAACCCTGGCCACGCACGAACACTTGTGGCGCACGTTCGGCGCCGGGCATCAGGCGCTCGCGGGACAACGCCGATGCGTCTGGCACGCTTACCGGCGCACGCTTGGGCACGACAGCCGCGGCGGGGGCCGATCGGCGCAGGTTGAACAGGTTCATCGGGGGCTCCGGCCAGTCACGGCAAAGGGCAACGTCCGGTCTTGGCGCCGGCGCTTGATAATTTTGCCTTTCCTATCAAAAGTGTTTCTCAAACGGGGTAACAATGCGCGAATTGATCGCTGTAACCCGCTGGAATACGGCGATAGACTAGGCCTCGGCGGCGCTTGCGGCCATTCCGTTTTTTCAGCTTTTTCGATAAGTAATACTTATGGATTTTCGCCAACTGCGTTATTTCGTCGCGGTGTATGAAGAAGGCCATGTCGGCCGCGCTGCTGAACGCCTGTCACTGTCTCAGCCGGCCCTCTCGCAGCAGATCCGCCAGCTTGAGCACAGCCTTGACCTGAGCCTGTTCGAGCGCAGCAACAAGCGCCTGCTGCCGACCTTGGCGGCCCACACCCTGTACAACCACGCCCTGCCTCTGCTCGATGGGCTGCAGCGCGCCCACGAAGCGATGCGCAACTTCAAAGGCCAGTCCTTGCGCACGCTGGCCATCGGCGTACTACAGACGGTTCGGCCGAGCCTGGTGCCGCAGTTGCTTGAGCGGTTGCGCAAGGCCCAACCGCATCTTGTGGTACAGATCTATGAGCTGTCGGGGCTGGAAATCGAACGACGCCTGCTCAACGGCAACCTGGATATCGGTATCAGCTACCTGCCGCCACGCCAACCTGGGCTACACGGCTTGCTACTGTACGAAGATGAACTGCAGCTGGTGATCCCTGATACCCATCCGTTGAAGGACTTCAAGAAAGTCTCTATCAGACAAGCTGCAGAACTGCCGATGCTGATGCTTGGCGAGGAATTCCAGATCCGCCAGATCTGGAAGCAACAGTTGGCCAGCCTGGGGCGCAGGCCGCAGGTTCAGGCGGAGATGAACAACATGGGCGGCATTCTCGACAGCCTGGCCCACACCGCACTGGCCACTATCCTGCCTGGCCGCGCCAAGGAGGCTGCCGACGATGACCAAGGGTTGCTGTGGAAACCACTGAGCGAGCCGCGGGTGCCGTTGAAGGTTGGCCTGGTGTTTCGCGATGCCCAGCGCCAGCAGGCATCGGTCGAGTTGCTGCGCACGCTGCTCGAGGAAGAAGCCGACGCACGGCAACTGGGGGCTTCACCGCTGGATGTGCTTGGCTGAAATACACGCGCGCAAAGAAAACCCCGCCGAAGCGGGGTTTTCCCAGACTTTTTCCCTGTGACATCCCTATCGCCCCACCGTCCTGGCAGGAAATCCTTCGTTTGTCCCTGTTCTGTCCTTTGCGCTTCCTGCGCAACGTCCATGTAGCAAGATTAGCCGTGGATCCAATCTGACACCAGTGGCGAAAAGTCACCGCGTGATGTAGGAAAATGCTTACAAACAACGTTCATCAACAAACGTCGGGCGTATATCCCAGTCGTCAGAACTGCTCGGCATCCAGCAAGTACAACGACTCGCTCCCCGCCTTGACCGAAGCCACCAGCGAATCCACCCGCGGCAGCAGCCTGGCGAAGTAGAACCGCGCCGTCCCCAGCTTGGCCGAGTAGAACGCCTCATCGCCCTCGCCCGCCTTGGCCGCCCGCGCCATCAACGCCCACATGTAGGCATAGGCGACATAGCCAAAGGCATGCAGGTACTCGACCGACGCAGCACCAATCTCATTCGGGTTGCCCTTGGCCTGCTCCAGTACCCACTCGGTAAGGCCGTCGAGTTGATCGAGGTAGGCACCCAGCGGCTTGGCGAACTCATCCAGGTCGCCACCCGCGCTGGCAATGAACTGGCGAATCTCCTCAGAGAACAGCTTGTAGTAGGCACCACCACTGGCCACCACCTTGCGACCCATCAGGTCCAGGGCCTGAATACCGTTGGTGCCTTCATAGATCTGGGTAATGCGCACATCGCGTACCAGTTGCTCCTGGCCCCACTCGCGAATGTAGCCATGGCCACCGAACACCTGCTGGCCATGCACCGCACACTCCAGGCCCAGGTCGGTGAGGAACGCCTTTGCTACCGGCGTCAACAGCGCCACCAGCTCTTCACTGCGTTTGCGCGTACCCGGCTCTTCGCTGTACTTGGCGCTGTCCAGCTGCATTGCCACGTACGTGGAGAAGGCGCGGCCACCTTCGATCAGCGCTTTCATGGTCAACAGCATGCGGCGCACATCCGGGTGGACGATGATCGGGTCGGCCGCCTTTTCCTTGGCCTGCGGGCCGGTGGGCGCACGGCTCTGCAAACGGTCGCGGGCATACTCGACGGCATTCTGGTAGGAGCGTTCGGCCGTGGCCAACCCCTGAATGCCCACCCCCAGGCGCTCGTAGTTCATCATGGTGAACATCGCCGCCAGGCCCTTGTTCGGCTCGCCAACGATGTAACCTACAGCTTCATCGAAGTTCATCACGCACGTTGCCGAAGCCTGGATACCCATTTTGTGCTCGATCGAGCCACAGGTCGCCGGGTTACGTGCCCCAAGGCTGCCGTCATCGTTGACCAGGAACTTGGGCACCAGGAACAGCGAGATGCCCTTTGGCCCGGCCGGTGCGTCCGGCAGCTTGGCCAGCACCAGGTGGATGATGTTTTCGGTCAGGTCGTGTTCGCCGCCAGTGATGAAAATCTTGGTGCCGCTGACCTTGTAGCTGCCATCGGCCTGGGGCTCGGCCTTGGTACGGATGATGCCAAGGTCGGTACCGGCATGCGGCTCGGTCAGGCACATGGAACCTGCCCACACGCCGGAATACATGTTCGGCAGGTACTTTTCCCTGAGCGCTTCGCTGGCGTGGGCGTTGATCGACAGGCAGGCACCCGCAGTCAGCATCGGGTACAGGCCGAACGCCAGGCTCGACGCGTTGACCATTTCTTCAACCTGGGCCGAAATCGCCTTGGGCATGCCCATGCCACCGTACTGGGGATCGCCGCCCACACCCACCCAGCCGCCCTCGGCGTAAGTGTTGTAGGCTTCGATGAAGCCAGCCGGGGTGCTTACCGCACCGTTTTCCCAGTGACAGCCCTCTTCGTCAGCCGCTCGGCTGAGCGGGGCGATGGACTTGCTGGTGACCTTGCCTGCTTCTTCCAGCACGGCAAGTGCGGTTTGCGCATCGACCGTTTCGGCCAGCTCAGGCAATTGCGCCCACAGCTCTGCCACGTTGAAGACTTCATTCAGAACGAAGCGCATGTCGCGCAGCGGCGCTTTATATTCAGCCATGACAACCTCTCGCTGGTGGGGTCGGGGCGGTCTTGAAGGACCGCAGCACGGGGTTGAATCCAGTGTAACCGAACAACTTTTGCGAGACATAGGGTCATCACGCGACCATATAGTCAATTATGGTCACGCAGTGCGAACGGCTCCGCGCCGTGATTGTTGGCCGTAAACCATGACACAGTTACGGCCGGCACCTTTGGCGCTGTAAAGCGCCTGGTCGGCTGACTTGAGCACTTCTTCGGGGTTGCGGTGTTCGATAAGGCGCTCAGCGACGCCGATACTGATGGTCACCGATACCGTGCCAGCACCACTGCCGCTGCGGCGCTGGCGCCCGGCGGAATCGTCCTGTGGCCGGTTGTTCTGGTCACGCAGTTGCATCGTGTAGTTGGCGATCATCTCGCGCACGGCTTCCACATGCGGCACGCATTCCTCGGCGGTCTTGCCGGCGAAGACCAAGGCAAACTCCTCGCCACCGTAGCGGTAGGCGCGCCCACCACCGGTGACCTTCGACAGCCGGCTGGCGACCAGGCGCAATACCTGGTCACCGACATCGTGGCCATGGGTGTCGTTGAATTTCTTGAAGTGATCGACGTCGGTCATGGCAATCACGTAGTTGCGCCCCAGGCGCTGCATGCGTTCGTTCAACGCGCGCCGCCCAGGCAGGCCGGTCAGTTCGTCACGGAAGGCCATCTGGTAGGCCTCGTGAGAGACCGCCGCAGCGATCATCAGCATTACCTGGCTGCACATGATGTTCAGCGTGAACGGCAGGATGAACGTCTTGGGCAGCATCCAGAAGATACCGATCAGCCCGATGATCTGGGCTGCATGCAAGGGCCTTGGCTCACGCAGGTACTGCACCACCAGCAGCATGAAGACACCGATGAACAACGGGTAGACCATCTGGATCAGGCTCATCCACTGCCCATGCAGCGACGGCCAACGGATTTCCGCCAACCAGCCCAGCAGTGCCTGGGGAAAACTTTGCTCCAGTGCCACTGCCACGCTACCCACAGCGAACAGCACCGCAAACCGGGCAAGCAGGTCCTGGGCCAGGTGGGTGCGCTCCTGCCAGGCGCCAAATAGCCCGAACAATGCAGGCAGCAGCAGGCACACCAGATGGAAAATCACCGCTGCGTCCTCGCGCACACGCCCATGGTCACGGTAGTAGTCGGTCTGGGTATCGAGCAGAAAGTAGGCGATGTACACCGTGACCATCAAGAACAGCTCGCGCTGGCGACGGTAGACCGCGCAGTAGGCGCCGCCCAGCAGCAGGACCAAGGTGGGCAGGACGTTGAACAGTGATGTGAAGAAGACGCTGAGGTCTCTCACGTATGCCGCCGCAAGCCCTGCCAGCAAGAGGAACAGCGAAGGCAGGAAGTGGCTTGCGCGTACAGCGTTTAAACGAAACAAGGGTAATCTCCGACCCGGCAGATCAATAATGGCATTGTGCCTTTACTTCATCGGCAGCGCACATGAATAGATGAATGCACGGGGGGTTAACGGCAGCAGGGGCGGAGGGCTTGAGCTTTTCTTGTAACCGGATCTTGGGGCGTAGCGGCCCCAAAAATACGAAAACCCGCCTGCCGGTGAAGGCAAGCGGGTTTCAGTGACGCCTTGCGGCTTAGTAGGACAGGCCGAAGTGCTCTTCGTCCATCGCCATCAGGTTGCTGGCACCGGACAGCATGGTCGCCACGTGCGTGCGGGTGCGCGGCAGGATACGCTGGAAGTAGAAGCGCGCCGTCTGCAGCTTGGCGGTGTAGAAGGCTTCTTCCGAAGTGCCGGCAGCCAGCTTCTCGGCAGCCAGGCGTGCCATGTCGGCCCAGAAGTACGCCAGGCACGCATAACCGGAGTACATCAGGTAATCCACCGATGCAGCGCCTACTTCTTCGCGGTCCTTCATGGCGGCCATGCCCACTTTCATGGTCAGTTCGCCCCATTCCTTGTTGATCGCAGCCAGCGGCTCGACGAACTCCCTGACCGCCTCATTGCCTTCCTGCGCCTGGCAGAACTTGTGCACGATCTTGGTGAAGCCCTTGAGCGCTTCGCCCTGGGTCATCAGCACTTTGCGGCCCAGCAGGTCGAGGGCCTGAATGCCGGTAGTGCCCTCGTACAACATGGAGATACGGCTGTCGCGCACGTTCTGCTCCATGCCCCACTCGGCGATGAAGCCGTGGCCGCCGTAGATCTGCACGCCGTGGTTGGCCGCCTCGAAGCCGACTTCGGTCATGAAGGCCTTGGCGATCGGGGTCAGGAAGGCCAGCAGGGCGTCGGCCTTCTTGCGCTCTTCCTCGTCCTGGCTGTATTTGACGATGTCCACCTGCTTGGCGGTGAAGTAGACCATGGCGCGGTTGCCTTCGGCGAAGGCCTTCATGGTCAGCAGCATGCGGCGAACGTCCGGGTGCACGATGATCGGGTCAGCAGCCTTGTCAGGCGCTTTGGGGCCGGTCAGCGAACGCATCTGCAGGCGGTCACGGGCGTACTTCAGGCCACCCTGGAAGGCCACCTCGGCATGTGCCAGGCCCTGCAACGCGGTGCCCAGGCGGGCGGTGTTCATGAACGTGAACATGCAGTTCAGGCCCTTGTTGGCTGGGCCGATCAGGTAGCCGGTGGCGCTGTCGAAGTTCATCACGCAGGTAGCGTTGCCGTGGATGCCCATCTTGTGCTCGAGCGAGCCGCAGCTCACGCCGTTGCGCTCACCCACGCCGCCTTCGGCGTTGGGCAGGAACTTCGGCACGATGAACAGCGAGATACCTTTGGTGCCGGCCGGGGCATCCGGCAGGCGGGCCAGCACGATGTGGACGATGTTATCGGCCATGTCGTGTTCGCCGGCAGAAATGAAGATCTTGGTGCCGGAAATGCGGTAGGAGCCGTCAGCTTGCGGCTCGGCCTTGGTGCGCAGCATGCCCAGGTCGGTGCCGCAGTGCGGTTCGGTCAGGCACATGGTGCCTGTCCATTCGCCCGATACCAGTTTGGTCAGGTAGGTTTCCTGCTGCTCTACAGTACCGTGCGCAGAAATGGTGTTCATCGCACCATGGGACAGGCCCGGGTACATGCCCCACGACCAGTTCGACTCACCCACCATCTCGCTCAACGCCAGGCCCAGCGACTCTGGCAGGCCCTGGCCGCCATGGGCGACATCATGGGCAAGGCTTGGCCAGCCGCCTTCGACGAACTGCTCGTAGGCCTGCTTGAAACCGGTCGGGGTCTTCACACCGGACTCGCTCCAGGTGCAGCCTTCCAGGTCACCGACACGGTTCAGCGGGGCCAGCACCTGCTCACAGAATTTCGCGCCTTCTTCGAGGATCGCGTCGACCATGTCGGGCGTTGCGTCCTGGCAACCCGGCAGGCTCTGATAGTGCGCCTCATAGCCAAGCAGCTCGTCGCGAACGAAGCGAATATCACGCAAGGGGGCTTTGTAATCAGGCATTGCGATGAACCTCTGTGATGAGTCCGGTAGGGAGACCGCTGATACCGACCAGCTCTTGCCGGCTTTCGGTCAAACAGTTGTTTGAAACTTACGTTTAGGACTGACCGATGTCAAGGAGGGACTATGGTGCCATTTATGCCGCGAAACATGGCGTTTATGCCATCGCCTGAAAAGACGCCCACGACAATGGCAGCGGGCCTGCCCACGAAGGCGTCGGCTCAGGCAAAAAATCTAGCCTGATCAAACGCATCCGCAGGCAGGCCCGCTTCCACAGAGCACTGTGCAGGTTTGTGAAAGTGCCGCGCCTTCAGGCGTAGGTATCGATGAACCGACCGAGCATTTCGTCGGAAGCCTTGGCGACCTTCGCGCCCAGTTCGACCTCGGTTTTGCCCAGCGCCAGCTGTACAGTGCTGGTGGCAAGGTCCATCTGCTGGCTGCGGTCAACCGCACGCAGGCGCTCGGCCTGAAAATCGCTGGACTGGCTGGTGGCGGCGCGTTCGACAGTGTTGCTGGCGATCTGGCTGGCCGCCTGGTCGACGCGGTTCTGCCCGCTCTGGATGGCGCTGAGGCCCGCGTAGTAGGCGGAGCTACCGGTGATTTCCATGTCAAAACTCCAATGACGCTGGATGTGAACAGGCCTGATTAAAACAGGCCCGGGCCATAAAGGCCCGTTTAAATCGCTAATGGCCCCGTGCTATCTGATAGACGTGAGGCATGGCGCTTCAGTCCAGCAAGTCCAGCTGCAGATGTTCCGCGACTGCATCGGCAGTCGCTTGCTTGAGCTTGGGCACCCGCCCCAGGCAAGGCGCTGGCAAGCGCTCGGCCAGGCTGGCGAGGTTCTCCTCCAACCGCGACGTACGCGGGTCGATGACATTGGCCACCCAGCCTGCCAGTTGCAACCCGTCCCTGGCGATTGCCTCGGCGCTGAGCAATGCATGGTTGATGCAGCCAAGACGCACCCCTACCACCAGAATCACCGGCAACTTGAGGGCGATTGCCAGGTCGGACAGATTGGCATGGCCGGACAGCGGCACGCGCCAGCCACCGGCACCTTCGACCAGGGTGAAATCCGCGCCCTGATCCAGCACGTAGCGCATGGCCTTGAGCAGGGCCGGGACCTCCAGCGTCACACCCGCTTCACGCGCCGCCACATGTGGCGCGATGGCAGGTTCAAATGCAAAAGGGTTGATCGCTTCATAAGGCAGTTTGAGCGTGCTCTCGTCGATCAACGCCTGGGCGTCAGCGTTGCGCAGCCCCTTTGCGGTCACTGTGCAGCCGGACGCCACCGGCTTTGCCCCCAGCGTACTCAGGCCCTGCAGCCGTGCGGCATGCAACAGCCCGGCTGCGATGGTGGTCTTGCCGACATCGGTATCGGTACCCGCGATGAAATAGGCCTGGCTCATTTCGCTCCTCTCACGCCTTTGGCTTGCGCAACACACCATAGACCACCTGATAGGTGGCGGGCAGCCCTTGTGGCTGGCGGAATGCTTCATACGCCTGCAGCAGCCCCTGCATGCGGGTACGGCCAGTCAGGCCCGACGGCCGCCCAGGGTTGAGGTTGTGGGCGCCAAGTGCCTTTAGCTCATGGGTCAGGCCGCGCACATGCGGGTAGTGCAGCACATGCGCCTGCTGACGCAGGCCAAGCTGCTCCAGGCCGCTTGCCGCGCACAGTCGCTGATAGTCCTCGAACCGGCGGAAGCGGTTGACATGCACCATGCCATCCACGGCCTGCCAACTGGCGCGCAATTCATCCAGGGTACCGACACACAGGCTGCTGAAGGCCAGCACACCGCCCGGGCGCAATACCCGCCGTGCTTCTTCCAGCACGCTGGAGAATTGCGCGCACCACTGCACCGCCAGGCTGGAGAAAACCAGGTCGACGCTGTGATCAAGCAGCGGCAGCCGCTCGGCGTCGCCTGCCACATGGTAGCGGGCCCCGCCCTGCTCGCCTCGGGCATGGCGCAACATGCCTTCGGCGATGTCCACCGCCACGCCCGTCGCCGGCGTGAAGCGCTCGGCCAGCACCCGGCTGAAATGCCCCGTACCACTGCCCAGGTCGAGCCAGCGCGATGGCGTCAGTGCGTCCGGCAACTGCTCCAGCAGGGTCATGCCCACCGCGCGCTGCAAGGCCGCCACGCTGTCGTAGCTGGCTGCCGCGCGGGAGAACGAGGCCGCTACCTGGCGCTTGTCCGGCAGCGCGCCGGGCAGGGTTGGACGGGAAAGGTCAGTCATCGCCACTCTCATGCAGGAAACTCTTGATGCCCGCCGCCAGCTCCTGCGGGTACTCCAGCAGGAACGCGTGGGAACTCTCTTCAACCAGGCCGACTTCAACGTCGGGCAACAGCTCGCTCAGCGCTTTGGCCGCCTCGGGGGGCACCAACGCATCACTGCCGGCGAACAGGTGCAGTTGCGGGCCGCCGTACGCCTGCAGCGCTTCGCGGGTATCCAGCTGTGCCAGCACCTCAAGCCCGGTGGCCAGGTACAGCGGGTCGGTCTCCGGTACCCCCACGCCCAGCTGGCGCAGCAACGTGCGCGGCTGCAGGGCGCCGTCACTGCACAAGGTACGGAAACGCTTGAGGGTAACGGAGGTGTGGCTGCGGCAACCGTCGAGGAAGGTCCCGAAGGTGTCATCGGCCATGCCATGCGGCCAATCCGCCCGTGCCACGAAGCAGGGGTTGCTGGCCAAGGTCAACAGCCCGCAACAGTGGTCGCCACGCTTGCGAGCCAGCTCACTGGCGAGCATGCCGCCAAGCGACCAGCCGCCCAGCCAGGTATCACTGGGCAGTTTGCGGTCAAGGTAGTCGACCCACGCCTGTACATCGGCGTCGGCCAGCTCCGGCAGGGGCGCCAGCTCGACCTGCAGGCGCGCGTCCTGCGCACGCAGGCTGGCGGCCAGCGGCTCCAGGGCCGCAGTACCCAAGCCCCAGCCGGGAAGAAGGATCAGTCGGTTACGCATCGGCGGCCTCCAGCTGTGGATAACAATCGGCCAATGCATTCAACAATAGCTGTACCTGCGCCTCACTGTGCGCAGCGCTCAAGGTTACCCTCAGCCGTGCACTGCCAGCAGGTACGGTAGGCGGGCGGATGGCGGTGACCAACAGGCCGCGTTCGCGCAGCATCTGCGACAGGCGCAGTGCCTGTGCGCTGTCGCCGATCAGGATCGGCTGGATCGGAGTCGGGCTGTCCATCAGCTGCAGGCCGATCTGCACGGCCCCCTCGCGGAACTGCCGGATCAACCCGGCCAGGTGCTCACGGCGCCAGGTTTCGCGGCGCAGCAGCTCCAGGCTCTTGAGCGTGGCGCAGGCCAGTGCCGGCGGCTGGCTGGTGGTATATATGTACGGCCGGGCGAACTGCACCAGTGCCTCGATCAAATCATCGCTGCCCGCAACGAAGGCGCCCGCGGTGCCGCAAGCCTTGCCCAGCGTACCGATCAGCACGGGCACGTCATCGATGCCCAGGCCGAAGTGTTCGACGACACCGCCGCCCTGGGCACCCAAGGTACCCAGGCCGTGAGCGTCGTCGACCATCAACCAGGCGCCACGCGCACGCGCGACCTCGGCCAGTGCAGGCAGGTCGGCCAGATCACCGTCCATGCTGAAAACACCGTCGGTGACCACCAGGGTATTGCCGCAGGCCTTGCCCAGGCGGTTGGCCAGGCTGACTACATCGTTGTGCAGGTAACGGTTGAAGCGGGCACCACTGAGCAAGCCGCCATCGAGCAGCGAGGCATGGTTGAGGCGGTCCTGCAACACCGTATCGCCCTGCCCCACCAGCGCGGTAATGGCCCCGAGGTTGGCCATGTAGCCGGTAGAAAACAGCAAGGCACGCGGGCGACCGGTCAATTCGGCCAGCGCCTCTTCGACCTGATGGTGCGGCGTGCTGTGGCCGACCACCAGGTGCGAGGCTCCGCCACCGACACCCCAACGCTCGGCGCCGGCTTGCCAGGCGGCGATCACCTCGGGGTGGTTGGCCAGGCCCAGGTAGTCATTGCTGCAGAAAGCCAGCAACGGCTGGCCGTCGACCACTACGTTCGGCCCTTGCGGGCTCTGTAGCAGCGGCCGCTGCCGATACAGGTCTGCAGCGCGCCGTTCGGCAAGACGCGCTGCAAGATCGAAGGCCATCTCAGGCAGACGCGGCGTTATAGAAAAGCTCGCTGCTGCGTTGCTCGACCAGCGCCTGTTCGATGGCGGCCTGGTGCACTTCGTCGGCATGCTCTTCACGCGCTTCAGGCTTGATGCCCAGGCGGGCGAACAGCTGCATGTCCTTGTCGGCCTGTGGGTTGGCAGTGGTCAGCAGCTTCTCGCCATAGAAGATCGAATTGGCGCCGGCCATGAAGGCCAGCGCTTGCATCTGCTCGTTCATCTGCTCGCGCCCGGCGGACAGGCGCACGTGCGACTTGGGCATCAGCAGCCGCGCGACCGCCAGCATGCGGATGAAGTCGAACGGGTCGACATCTTCTTCTTCGGCCAGGGGGGTGCCGGCCACTTTCACCAGCATGTTGATCGGCACCGACTCGGGATGCTCGGGGAGGTTGGCCAACTGGATCAGCAGGCCTGCACGATCGTCGAGCGACTCGCCCATCCCGAGAATGCCACCGGAGCAGATCTTCATCCCGGCATCGCGTACGTAGGCCAAGGTCTGCAGACGCTCGCTGTAAGTGCGGGTGGTGATGATGCTGGCGTAGAACTCCGGCGAGGTATCGAGGTTGTGGTTGTAGTAGTCCAGGCCTGCCTGGGCCAGCGCCTGGGTCTGGTCCTGATCGAGCTTGCCCAGGGTCATGCAGGTTTCCAGCCCCATGGCCTTGACCCCTTTGACCATTTCCAGCACGTAGGGCATGTCCTTGGCCGAGGGGTGCTTCCAGGCGGCGCCCATGCAGAAGCGGGTAGAACCGATGGCCTTGGCCCGCGCCGCTTCTTCCAGCACCTTCTGCACTTCCATCAGCTTCTGTTTTTCCAGCCCGGTGTTGTAGTGGCCGGACTGCGGACAATATTTGCAATCTTCCGGGCAGGCGCCGGTCTTGATCGACAGCAGCGTGGAAACCTGTACGCGGTTAGGGTCGAAATGCGCCCGGTGCACGGTTTGCGCCTGGAACAGCAGGTCGTTGAACGGTTGCTGGAACAGGGCCTTCACCTCGGCCAGGGACCAGTCGTGACGTGTTGTTGCAGTTGTGCTGGCGCTCATCGGCGTTTCCTTGTTTAGGCTGTAGCTGGCGCCGGGACAGGAATGCCCGCCAGCGCATCACGGATAGCTCGCATAGTCATGGAAGGCCTATGAACTGTCAACCTTGGTTAAAAGCACTGGTTTACAAGTGTATAAATATTGAACATACCTGTTTGCTTTGCGGCGCTTCTGCCGAGCAGCCCCACCCCATCTGTATTGCGTGCGAGGAGGACCTGCCCTGGCTGAGTGAGTACTGCATGCATTGCGCGCTACCGCTGCCAATGGCCGGCCTGACCTGCGCCCAGTGCAGTCGCCGTGCCCCGGCCTTCGAACAAGTGGTGGCGCCGTGGTATTTCGGCTTTCCAGTGGACACACTGATCAGCCGCTTCAAACACAATCGCCAGTGGCCATTAGGGCGCTTGATGGCCGAAATGCTCAGCCTGGATTTGCGCCACCGCTTTGCCGATGGCCTGGCCAGGCCATCGCTGCTGTTGCCTGTGCCACTGGCAAAGCGTCGACAGCGCGAGCGTGGCTTCAACCAGGCAGGCATGCTGGCAAAGTGGTTGGCCAAGGCCCTGGCAATCGACTGCAACGAGCGATTGCTGCGGCGCACCCGCGAAACACCGGCGCAGCAAAGCCTGGATGCCAAGGCCAGACGGCGTAATCTGCAGCAGGCCTTTGCGGTGGTTGATGAAAGCGCATTGCACGGCCTGCATGTGGCCGTGGTCGATGACGTGCTGACCACCGGTGCCACGGCGCAAAGCATCGCCGCCCTGCTGCGCGGCGCCGGCGCACGCCGCGTTGATGTGTATTGCCTGGCACGCACGGCAAAACCGGGGCAAGCTTGACCGGTCAGTCCCAGATAGGCGCCATCATGACCCTGCCCGCCCTGCTCACCCAGCACATCGCTCGCCGCCCACAGCGCATCGCTTTGCTTCAGCATATCGCTGAGCAAGGTTCGATCACCCGCGCCGCGAAGGCGGCAGGCATAAGCTACAAAGCCGCATGGGACGCCATAGACGAACTCAACAACCTGGCCAGCCAGCCGTTGGTCGAGCGTAGCACCGGCGGGCGCGGCGGCGGTGGCGCTCGCCTGTCGGGCGAAGGCGAGCGGGTACTGCGCCTTTACCAACGCTTGCAGGCCTTGCAGGCCCAGATTCTCGAGGCTGCCGAAGAATCCAGCGATCTTGACCTGCTTGGGCGCCTGATGTTGCGCACCAGTGCCCGCAACCAGCTGCAAGGCCAGGTCAGCGGCTTGCGCCGCGAAGGGCGGCACGACCGCGTGAGCCTGGCGCTGGGTGGCGGGCTGGAAATCGAGGCACTGATTACCCATGACAGCACTGCACGCCTGGAGCTGACGCTCGGCACCATGGTGGTGGCGTTGCTCAAGGCCGGGTGGGTGCAGTTGTCGAGCGCCGCAGATGAAGCCGAAGCGGGCAGCAATGTGCTCAAGGCAACTGTGGAAGAGGTGATTGCGGATGGGCATGACACCAGTGAAGTGAGGCTGGCGCTGGGTAATGGCCAGACACTCTGTGCGTTTGCCGAGGCGCACTGGCTGGCACGAGAGGCAGTGACAACAGGTAGCCAGGTCCGGGTGCAGTTTCATCCCTCCCATGTATTGCTGGGGGTACCGGTGTAGGTTGGTCGCGCCACCCCGCCAGAGGGCCGGCACTGATACCATGAGCCCTTGCAGCCCACCCCGGAGCCACCATGTCTCACCCCTTCGCGACCCTCACCCCCGACCTGGTACTGGACGCCGTGGAGAGCCTCGGCTTTCTCAGCGACGCCCGCGTACTGGCCTTGAACAGCTACGAGAACCGCGTCTATCAAGTGGGTATCGAAGGCGAGCAACCACTGATCGCCAAGTTCTATCGACCCGGCCGGTGGAGCAATGAAGCGATTCTTGAAGAACACCGCTTCACCGCCGAGCTTGCTGAGTGCGAAGTGCCGGTGGTCGCCCCGCTGCAGCACAATGAACAGACCCTGTTCGAGCACCAGGGCTTTCGCTTCACGCTGTTTCCCCGCCGCGGCGGCCACGCACCGGAGCCGGGCAACCTCGACCAGCTCTACCGTCTGGGCCAGCTGCTGGGCCGCCTGCATGCCGTGGCGGCAACACGCCCGTTCGAGCATCGCGAAGCCTTGACTGTGGATAACTTTGGCCACGCCTCCCTGCAAACCCTGCTTGATGGCAACTTCGTACCTCGGGAATTGCTGCCTGCGTTCGAGTCTGTAGCGCGCGAGCTGCTCAAACGGGTCGAAGACATCTACGCACGCACCCCACATCAGGTCATGCGCCTGCACGGCGACTTGCACCCCGGCAACCTGATGCATCGCGACGACGTCTACCACGTCGTCGACCTCGATGACTGCAGGATGGGCCCGGCCGTGCAAGACCTGTGGATGATGCTGGCCGGCAGCCGTGAAGAACGCCTGGGCCAACTGGCAGAGCTGATCGACGGCTACAACGAGTTTCACGATTTCGACCCGCGCGAGCTGCCCCTGATCGAACCGCTGCGCGCCTTGCGCCAGCTGCACCATAGCGCCTGGCTGGCACGGCGCTGGGACGACCCGGCATTCCCGCGCAGCTTCCCCTGGTTTGGCCAACCGCGTTACTGGGGCGATCAGATCCTGGCCCTGCGCGAGCAAACAGCGGCACTCGACGAGCAACCCCTGAAATTGTTCTAAATGCCTGCAAAGGTCTGTCTACAATAGGCGTCGCTGTATTTAGCTACCTAAGCAAGGATTCTGCATGCACGCCGCAAACCCGCGTCGCGGGTACATTCTTGGCCTCTCGGCCTACATCATCTGGGGCTTGTTCCCCCTCTATTTCAAAGCCATACAAAGTGTCCCGGCGGTTGAGATCATCGTGCACCGGGTGCTCTGGTCCGCTTTGTTCGGTTCGCTGCTGCTGTTGGTGTGGAAGCACCCAGGGTGGTGGCGCGAGCTGCGCGACAACCCCCGCCGCCTGGCCATTCTTGCCCTCAGTGGCGCCCTGATTGCCGGCAACTGGCTGACCTACGTATGGTCGGTCAACAACGGGCGCATGCTCGAGGCCAGCCTGGGCTACTACATCAACCCGCTGGTGAACGTGCTGCTGGGCATGCTTTTGCTGGGTGAGCGCCTGCGCCGCCTGCAATGGCTGGCAGTGGGCATGGCCGCAGTAGGTGTGGCGCAACAGGTGTGGCAAGTCGGTAGCCTGCCTTGGGTGTCATTGGTACTGGCGCTGACGTTTGGCTTCTACGGCCTGATCCGCAAGCAGGCACCGGTGGCGGCGCTGCCCGGCCTGGTGGTGGAAACCTGGATGCTGGTGCCCCTAGCGCTTGGCTGGCTGCTGCTGCACCCTGCCGCGATGAGTGCACAAGGCAGTTTCTATACCAGCAGCGAAGCGCTATGGCTGATCGCAGCCGGGCCGGTAACGCTGATACCACTGGTGTGCTTCAACGCCGCTGCGCGGCACTTGCCCTACACCACCCTGGGCTTCCTGCAGTATCTGGCGCCGACCTTGGTACTGCTGCAAGCGGTACTGCTATTTGACGAGCACCTGTCTTCCAGCAGCCTGATGGCTTTCTTGTGCATCTGGGCTGGCCTGGCGCTCTACAGCGTCGATGCCTGGCTGAACCTGCGCAAGCGCGCCTGATCAAAAAACGATCAAAACTCTGCAGGCCACGCCGGCCGTGGCCTGGCAGAACATCTCCAGAGGTTATCCACACCCTCGTCCCCGTGCTTTGTGCACAAGCCATTGATTAGTGGCTGTTTTTTGACCAAACAGCGGGAGAGCTCGCCATCCCTGGGCTAGCGAGGAGCGCCCCCAGGTTATCCACAGGGCCGTCCCCGGTTAATCGGGATAACCCGCTACCGCCTCGGCTCAATCCTGGGGCCGCAATTTCAACTCCACCATCAAGTCATCCGCCAGGCTCTCCAGCTTCTGCTGCAGATCATCCAGCGACAAGGTCAATGGCAGCGCCAGCAAGGCATCGGCATGGAACAACGGCTCGCTGCTCATCGGCGCCGGGCGCACTTCGGTGGTGAAGCGCTCAAGGTTCACCCCTTGGTCAGCGAGCAAGCGGGTGATATCACGTACGATGCCTGGGCGATCATTACCCACCAACTCCATCGCGATCGGCTTCCAGGTACAGGAAGGCTCGATGCCGCTTTCTGCGATCAGCACACGGATATCGTACTGCCCCAGGGCCTGAAGCGATTTCACCAGCTCATCGTAGCTCTCTGCCGGCACCGCGACCCGCAGGATGCCGGCGAACTGCCCGGCCATACGCGACATACGGCTCTCCAGCCAGTTACCGTTGTGGTCGGCGATGCACTGGGCAATCCGTTCGACCTGGCCGGCCTTGTCAGGAGCAATCACGGTCAGTACAAGATGATCCACAGGGCTTCCTCTGCGTCGTGCCGCCTGCAGCGGCGAGAATACGGGGGGATTGGTTCAGTATAGGCAAGGCGCGGCAACCTGCCGCAGGACGGTCTGCCGAACTAATCGTGTACTGTTTCAAGATTTATCTGGAACAATCCACCGGTTTTTTGCGAACATAGCCACTCCCAGCGTGACCCTCCGCGACCAATCGGTCGCGGAGCGACGCTTTTAGTCTGATGTTCACCGGCCTGCTGCTTCATGTAGTATGCCTCGGCGCGGACTACAAAACGTCGTTACGATGTCTGCCAAGGCGCCTGTGAAAACACGCCAACCGCCCGCCAGCCTTTCTGGCGAGCCGCACCCAGCCGCTCTCGTGAGTGGTGAGAGCATGTACTGGTGCCGTGTTTAGAGAAGCGCTACAGGCTTAATACAGAAGAGCGAAAGCGAAATAGCTGAGCAAAGGTGAGGCAAGCAATGACTGGATACGTTCAAGTCGGTGGCCTTCAGGTCGCCAAGGCCCTGTACGACTTCGTCAACAACGAAGCGATCCCTGGAACCGGCGTCAAGGCCGATGCGTTCTGGGCCGGGGCAGAAAAGATCATCAACGACCTCGCCCCAAAGAACAAAGCCCTGCTCGCCAAGCGCGACGAGCTGCAAGCCAAGATCGACGCCTGGCACCAGGCACGCAAAGACCAGGCACACGACGCCGTCGCCTATAAAAGCTTCCTTCAGGAAATCGGCTATCTGCTGCCACAAGCCGACGATTTCCAGGCCACCACCCAGAACGTGGACGAAGAGATCGCCCACATGGCCGGCCCACAGCTGGTCGTGCCGGTGATGAACGCCCGCTTTGCCCTGAACGCCGCCAACGCCCGCTGGGGCTCGCTGTACGACGCACTGTACGGCACCGATGCCATCAGCGATGAAGGCGGCGCCGAAAAAGGCCAGGGCTACAACAAGGTCCGTGGCAACAAGGTCATCGCCTTCGCCCGCGCCTTCCTCGACGAAGCCGCGCCGCTGGCCGCTGGCTCGCACGTCGACTCCACCGCTTACCGCATCGAAGGCGGCAAGCTGGTCGTTGCCCTCAAGGGCGGCAGCAACAGCGGCCTGCGTGACGACGCCCAGCTGATCGGCTTCCACGGCGATGCCGCCGCGCCAACCGCCGTGCTGCTCAAGCACAATGGCCTGCACTTCGAAATCCAGGTCGATGCCAGCACCCCGGTCGGCAGCACCGACGCCGCCGGTGTCAAAGACATCCTGATGGAATCGGCGCTGACCACCATCATGGACTGTGAAGACTCGGTCGCTGCCGTCGATGCCGACGACAAGGTCATCGTCTACCGCAACTGGCTGGGCCTGATGAAAGGCGACCTGGCCGAGAGCGTCAGCAAAGGCGGCAAGACGTTCACCCGCACCATGAACCCGGACCGCGAGTACGCAGCGCCCAATGGCGGTACCGTGACCCTTCACGGTCGTTCGCTGCTGTTCGTGCGCAACGTGGGCCACCTGATGACCAACCCGGCCATTCTCGATGCCCAAGGCAACGAGATTCCCGAAGGCATCCAGGACGGGCTGTTCACCAACCTGATCGCCCTGCACAACCTCAACGGCAACACCAGCCGCAAGAACACCCGTACCGGTAGCGTCTACATCGTCAAACCGAAGATGCACGGCCCTGAAGAAGTGGCGTTCGCCGCCGAGATCTTCAGCCGCGTCGAAGACCTGCTGGGCATGCCGCGCAACACCGTCAAGGTCGGCATCATGGACGAGGAGCGCCGTACCACGGTCAACCTCAAGGCCTGCATCAAGTCGGCAGCCGAGCGTGTGGTGTTCATCAACACTGGCTTCCTCGACCGAACCGGTGACGAAATCCACACCTCGATGGAGGCCGGCGCCGTGGTGCGCAAGGGCGCCATGAAGAACGAAAAGTGGATCGGTGCCTACGAGAACAACAACGTCGACGTCGGCCTTGCCACCGGCCTGCAAGGGCGTGCGCAGATCGGCAAAGGCATGTGGGCCATGCCGGACCTGATGGCTGCCATGCTCGAGCAGAAGATCGCTCACCCGCTGGCCGGTGCCAACACCGCCTGGGTACCGTCGCCGACCGCCGCCACCCTGCACGCCCTGCACTACCATAAAGTCGACGTGCAGGCGCGTCAGCGCGAGCTGGCCAGCCGCGCCCCGGCCTCGGTCGACGACATCCTGACCATCCCGCTGGCAGCTGACACCAACTGGTCGGCCGAAGAGATCCGCAACGAGCTGGACAACAACGCCCAGGGCATCCTCGGCTATGTGGTTCGCTGGATCGACCAGGGCGTGGGTTGCTCCAAAGTGCCGGACATCAACGATGTGGGCCTGATGGAAGACCGCGCTACCCTGCGTATCTCGGCCCAGCTGCTGGCCAACTGGCTGCGCCATGGCGTGGTTACCCAGGAGCAGGTGCTGGAAAGCCTCCAGCGCATGGCCGCCGTGGTCGACAAGCAGAACGCCGGTGACGCCCTGTACCGCCCGATGGCGCCGAACTTCGACGACAACGTGGCATTCCAGGCTGCAGTGGAACTGGTAATCGAGGGTGCCAAGCAACCGAACGGTTATACCGAGCCGGTACTGCACCGTCGCCGCCGCGAGTTCAAGGCGCGTAACGGGCTGTAAGACACCGGGGCCGCTCCACCAATTACAGGAGGATCGCATTCCCCTGTAGGAGCGGCCTTGTGTCGCGAAAGGGCTGCAAAGCAGCCCCATTCCCGCTCACTCAAGCTTCAATTCTTTCTTCACCAACCCCAGCAGTTTCCCCAGATCCACCGGCTTCAGCAAAAAATCCACCACCCCCAGGTGCATCACATCCACCGCCTCCTTCACATCGGTGTCGCCTGACACCACGATGATCGACAACGCCGCCCGTTCCGACTCACGAATCTGCCGGATAAGCTCCAGGCCATCCTTGGGCTGCATGCGCAGGTCGGTGATCATCAGGGCGATGCGCGGTTCGTAATGCAGTTTGAACATCGCCTCCTGAGCACCATCGGCCTGCATGCAGTCGATCCCCCTGCTCTTCAGGTAAAGGCACAGGGCCTCACTGTTCACCGGGTTGTCATCAACCACCAATACCACCGGCCTGGGCGCAACAGGTGCACTCAACCCGGCCAGTGCCTCACGTTCGGCGTCACTCAGGATGTCGTCATGCTCAACCATGGTCGTCTCATCAAATAGTCTTGCTCACCGGTAAGACCGCAGCTTGCGATATTGATCACACTACGCTCATAGACTTACGTCCAATGGGCACCGCACGGCCGTCAGCCGACCATGGGGACCGAGAACAACAAGGCCGCACCTATATATAGATATATATAGTTCGGCGTAGCGATACGGTCAGTGTCATGAGCAAAAACGACGCCTACAGCCAGGCGGGCAGAACTGCCGTTCTGCAGAACATTCAGGGCACCCTGCAGTTTTTGCAGCGTTTCCCGCCGTTCAACCAAATGGAACACAGCCACCTGGCGTTCCTGGTGGAACAGTGCCAGTTGCGTTTCTACGCCAGCGGGGAAAGCATCATCAAACCCGCTGACGGCCCGGTGGAGCACTTCTACATCGTCAAACAGGGGCGCGTGGTCGGTGAGCGCCAGCACCTGGTCAAGCCCGGCGTGGAAACCACCTTCGAGATCACCAGCGGCGAGTGCTTCCCGCTGGCCGCCCTGCTCGGCGAGCGCGCTACCCGCACCGAGCACCTGGCGGGCGAGGACACGTTCTGCCTGCAATTGAACAAAGCCGCCTTCATCCGTGTGTTTTCCCTGTCGGATGTGTTTCGGGATTTTGCGCTGCGCGGTGTCAGCAGCCTGCTTGACCAGGTCAACCAGCAGGTGCGCCAACGAGCGGTGGAAACACTCGGCACCCAATACTCACTGAACACCCCGCTGGGTGAACTGGCCATGCGTCACCCGGTGGTCTGCACCCCGGACACGCCGCTGCGCGACGCCGTGCGGTCGATGCACGAGCAGCAGGTCGGCAGCATCGTGGTGGTCGATGCGCAGCGTTACCCGGTGGGCATCTTCACCCTGCGTGACCTGCGCCAAGTGGTGGCTACTGTCGATGCCGACCTCGGTGCCGCCATCGAACGGCACATGACCGTCAAACCCTTCTACCTCAACCCGCAGGCCAGCGCCTTCGACGCGGCCATGGCCATGACCGAGCGACACATTGCCCATGTTTGCCTGGTGGACAACCAGCGCCTGTGCGGCGTGGTCTCGGAGCGCGACCTGTTTTCCCTGCAACGGGTCGACCTCGTGCACCTGGCCCGCACCATCCGCCATGCACCGCGCCTGGACTCCCTGGTGGCGCTGCGTGGCGAGATCGGCCAGCTGGTGGAGCGCATGCTCGCCCACGGCGCGTCGTCGACCCAGATTACCCAGATCATCACCCTGCTCAACGACCACACTGTCTGCCGGGTAATCGAGCTGGCTCTGGCCGAACGCGGCGACCCTGGGGTGCCGTTCAGCTGGCTGTGCTTTGGCAGCGAAGGGCGCCGTGAACAGACCCTGCATACCGACCAGGACAACGGCATCCTGTTCGAGGCAGCTGACAGCAGCGAAGCCGAAGCCATTCGCGCCCGCCTGCTACCACTGGCCCACTACATCAACCAATGCCTGGCCCAATGCGGCTTCACCCTGTGCAAGGGTAACGTCATGGCAGGCAACCCCGAGCTGTGCCTGTCGCGCACTGAATGGGCACGGCGCTTCGCCGGCTTCATCCGTGAAGCCAGCCCAGAGAACCTGCTCGGCTCGAGCATCTATTTCGACCTGCGTGTGGTCTGGGGCGACGAACAGGGGTGCGAACAGCTGCGCCAAAGCGTGCTGGAACAAGTAGCCGAGAACCGCATTTTCCAGCGCATGATGGCCGATAACGCCTTGCGTCAGCGGCCTCCGGTAGGCCGCCTGCGCGAATTCGTCCTGACCCGCCAAGGCAACGACAAGGCCGCTACCCTGGACCTCAAGGTCCAGGGTCTGACCCCCTTCGTCGATGGTGCGCGGCTGCTGGCCCTGGCCAATGGCATCGGCGCCTGCAACACCCTGGAGCGCCTGCGCCAGCTGGTCGACAAAGGCGTTATCGAGGCGCTCGACGGCGCGGCCTACGAAGAGGCTTACCATTTCATCCAGCAAACGCGCATGCAGCAGCACCAGCGCCAGACCCGCGACAATCAGCCGTACTCCAACCGCCTCGATCCGGACAGCCTCAACCATCTGGACCGGCGCATCCTGCGTGAGTCCCTGCGCCAGGCGCAGCGCCTGCAAAGCAGCCTGGCCCTGCGGTACCAGCTATGAGCCTGTTCGCCTGGCTGCGCCCTGCCGCGCCGGCCCTGGACGGTGCACTGCATCAACGCCTGGCGCGCCTGCCAAAACCCGCACCGCTGGGCGTGTGCTCGCTGCGTGAGCAGCGCTGGGTGGTGCTGGACCTTGAGACCAGCGGCCTGAACCCCAACCGCGACCAGGTGCTGTCGATCGGTGCCGTAGCCATCGAAGACGGCGCCATCGACTTCTCCCAGCAGTTCGAGCGCACCCTGCACCGCCCGGCCCAGAAAACCAACGCCAGTGTACTCATTCACGGTCTGGGCCCGAGCGCCCTAGCTGCAGGCAGCGACCCGGCCGAGGCGTTGCTCGACCTGCTCGAGTTCATCGGTGACAGCCCGGTGCTGGCGTTCCATGCACCGTTCGACCAGCGCATGCTGGCTCGGGCATTGAAAGAAACCCTTGGGCATCGCCTGCAACAGCCCTTTCTCGATGTTGCTGAACTGGCGCCCATGCTCAACCCTGACACGGTACTGCGCGAAGCAGGGCTGGATGACTGGGTGGCGCGCTTCGGGCTGCAGGTGGATGAGCGCCACCACGCCAGCGCCGATGCCCAAGTCACCGCTGAACTGGCGTTGATCCTGTTCAGCCAGGCCCGTCGCCAGCAGCTGGACAGCCCATTGCAGCTGGAGCAGCGCTTGCGCGGGTGGCGGCGGCGCAATGTGCAGGGGCATGGGCTTTAGAAACATACCCTTTGAAGGGGCTGCACCTGTGATATCGGGCACCGCCCCCACCATGACAGTGGCAACCCGATAAGCGTCCATTGCGCCACGCCCCCCGCCTCTGCAACAATCGCGAATAATTATCGTTAGTTAACGCATTCGTTCCGGGGGGGACACTGCTTGTCTTCTGCTCAGAGCCCACACGCCGAACTGGTCGGTGCGCTGTACCGCGACCATCGCAGCTGGCTGCTTGCCTGGCTGCAACGCAGCATGGCCTGCCGCCAGCGTGCCGAAAACCTGAGCCAGGACACCTTCGTGCGCCTGCTCGGGCGCGAACAACTGGACACCCCCCGTGAGCCGCGCGCTTTCCTGGCTGCAGTGGCCAAGGGGCTGATGTTCGACCACTTTCGCCGCGCAGCCCTGGAGCAGGCCTACCTGGCCGAACTGGCCCGCTTGCCGGAAGCCGAGCAGCCCTCCCCGGAACTCCAGCACCTGATCCTCGAAGACCTCAAGGCCATCGACCGCCTGCTCGGCAAGCTGTCGAGCAAGGCACGCACGGCGTTCCTGCACAATCGCCTGGACGGCATGAGCCACGCCGAAATCGCCGAGCGCCTGGGCGTATCGGTGTCGCGGGTGCGCCAGTACATCGCCCAAGGCATGCGCCAGTGCTATGTGGCCCTGTATGGGGAGCCGACGTGAACAACTCACCGGTTTCTGCCGGGGTCCTTGAAGCTGCCATCGCCTGGAAACTGAGCCTGGACGACGGTACCGGTACGCCCGACGAACGCAGCGAGTTCATGCGCTGGCATGCCGCCAGCGAGGAACACGCTCGCGCCTGGCGCCAGTTGGGCACCCTCGATCAGCGGGTCAGTGCCGCCGCCGGCCCCGCGCGCCAGGCCCTGCAGCAATCGCGCGCAGGGTTGCGCCGGCGGGTGGCCAAGGTGGGCGGCGGCCTGGCTGGCATGTTCCTGCTCGGCACACTGTTGGCCTGGGTCGGCGCGCCGTCGCTATCGGCAAGCTACTGGCTGGCCGATCAGCGCACCGCCACCGGCGAACTGCGGACCCTGCGCCTGGAGGACGGCACGCTGCTGAGCCTGAACACTCATACCGCGGTCGACATCGACTACGAAGGCGACCAGCGTGTACTGGTGCTGCACCAGGGTGAAATCTCGGTGGAGACCGGCCACCAGGACCCTCGCCCGTTGCTGGTGCGCACCGACGATGGCCGCCTGCGCCCCTTGGGCACGCGCTTTCTGGTGCGTCGCGAAAATAACGGTACCCGCCTGGAGGTGTTGCAGTCCTCGGTCGCAGCGCAGCCGCTCAACAGTGGCGACGAGCAGGTACTGCGCGAGGGTCAGCAGGTGCTCATGAACGCCAATGGCCTGGGCCGCATCGCACCCGTGCAAGCCGGTGCGGATGCCTGGACCCGCGGCATGCTGGTGGTGGACAACATCCGCCTGGCCGACCTGGTAGCGCAGCTGGGCAAATACCGTAGCGGCCACCTGGGCGTGGCCGATGAAGTGGCCGACCTGCGCGTGACGGGGAGCTTCCCGCTGACCGATACCGACCTGGCCCTCGCTTCGCTGGTGCCCGCGTTGCCGGTGAAGATCGAGCGGCATACCCAGTGGTGGGTGAGCGTGGTGCCCAAGTAGCACCAAAGCGCCCCCATGGGGCGGGCTTGCCGGCGATGAGGCCTAAGCTGGCTGCGTACAAATACAAACCATTTCCACTTTATTTCCAGATACCCCTGTCACTTCTGAAATCTCGCTCGGCAAGGAAGCAATTAGCACTTATCCGTCGAGGAACCGCTGCATGTCCCGTGCCGTTGATCGTATCCTGCGCCCCAGCCTGATGGCCTTGGCCATCGCCCTGGCTGCCCCGTTGGCCAGCCCTGCCCTGTTCGCCGCCGAGCAGTCCGCACAGCGCGCCTACGACCTGCCCAGCGCCCCGCTGGCCACCACCCTGAACCAGATCGCCAGCCAGTCGGGCATCACCCTGGCCATCGACCCGGCATTGGTCAGCGGCCGAAACTCGGCGCCGGTCAACGGCCAGTACGACGGCCTCGGCGCCCTGCAGGCCGCCCTGCTCGGTACCGGCCTGCAGCTACAGCAGAGCACTGTCGGCAGCTACAGCCTGGTGGCTGTTCCTGATGGCACTCTGGCGTTGCCCGAGACCGCGATCAATGCCAATGCATCGTACGAAAGCGCTTGGGGCCCGGTTGAGGGCTACACGGCAACACGCACCGCCGCTGGCACCAAGACAGACACAGCCATTGCCGAACTACCACGTTCGGTGACGGTGATCACCCGCCAGCAGATGGAAGACCGCCCGGTCCTCAATCTCAACGACGCCTTGCGCTACACCGCTGGCGTACAGAGCAGCGGCTACGGCTCCGACTCGCGCAGCGACTGGCTGTTGGTGCGCGGCTTCGTGCCCACCCAGTTTCTTGACGGTCTGCCATTGCCAAAGGGTAACTATGCGTCGCCGAAAATAGAGCCCTGGAACCTGGAGCGCATCGCGGTACTGCGTGGCCCGGCCTCTTCCGTCTACGGCCAGACCCCTCCCGGCGGCTTGCTGGACATGACCAGCCGCCGCCCGGATTTTGAAAGCAGCCACGAAGTTGAAGCCCAGGTTGGCAGCAACAACCACAAACAGATCAACTTCGACAGCACTGGCAAGATCGATGACGCGGGACGGTTTCTCTACCGTGTGAGCGGTACCGTGCGCGACAGCGGCACACCGATCGATCATATTCCGGACAAGCGCTACAACATCGCACCCAGCTTGACCTGGAACATCAATGACGACACCAAACTGACGTTCATTACCCAGTACACCCGCGACGATACCGGTATCACCGGCCAGTTCCTTCCCTTGCAGGGCACCAAACTGGACAGTCCTGCAGGCAAGATCTCCCACCACAAGAACCTGGGCGACCCGGACTGGGAATCCTACGATCGCACTTACTATCATTTGGGCTACGCGTTCGAGACCCGCCTGAACGACACATGGCAGTTCCGCCAGAACCTGCGTTACGCGCGCAACGAGCTGGACTTCAAGGGCATCACCGCCGGCGGTTCGATCTGGCCGGCAGGCCCGGACGAAGCAGTCAGCGCCGATGGCACGGTGCAACGCACCGCCGGCATCGTCGAGGAAGATATCTCCCAGTTCGCGGTGGATAACAACTTCCAAGCGGACTTCCAGACTGGCATGGTCGCCCATACCCTGCTGCTGGGGCTCGATCACCAACGTTCGGACAGCAATGCCCGCTGGCGCTGGGGTTCGGCCGGCGTGCCGCCAAGCAATATCCACAACCCGATCTACGGCCAGGATTTCTCGAACGTCCAGTACTTCGACATGTATGACTACGATCAGAAAACCCAGCAGACCGGTCTGTATGTCCAGGATCAGATGGCCCTGAACAACTGGCGCCTGGCCTTGGGCGGCCGTGAAGACTGGGTACACACCGGCACCACCTTCCACAACCAGGGCGACGCCACCAATACCCAGCGTGACAAGAAATTCAGCGGTAACGCAGCACTGAGCTACGTTTTCGACAACGGCATTACCCCGTACTTCTCGTATGCCGAGTCGTTCCAGGCCGCAACCGGTGCCGCAGTGAACAGCACCGATGCTTTTAAACCTACCGAAGGCAAACAGTACGAACTGGGCATCAAGTACCAGCCCCCTGGCAGCAAGACACTGCTTAGCGCAGCGGTATTCGACCTGACCCAAGAAAACATGTCGGTAACCGAGGGCGGTGTGACTCGCCAAGTAGGTGAAGTTCGCGTCAAAGGCCTGGAGCTTGAAGCCACATCGGATGTAACCAAGAACCTGAAATTGATCGGTTCCTACACCTATAACGACAGCGAGATCACCAAAGGCAACGACGGTGAGAAGGGCAAGCGCATGGCCCAGGTCCCTCGTAACCAGGCCACTGCCTGGGCCGACTACACCTGGCACGAAGGTGCGCTCGATGGCTTTGGCGTGGGCGTCGGTGTGCGCTATGTGGGTGACACCTATGGCAACACCACCAATACCGACTGGGGCCATGTGGGCTCATACACCGTCTACGATGCCTCGGTGCATTACGACTTGGGCCGCCTGAACCCAACCCTCAAGGGCGTGACCGTTGCCGTAGATGCGAAGAACCTGTTCAACAAGGATTACCTGTCGACTTGTGACGGTTACTACTGCTACTACGGCGACGAACGCAACGTAGTGGCCAGCGTCAATTATAAGTTCTGAGCGAATCGGGGCCGCTGTGCGGCCCCAGGTTCCATCAGGCACATTCGGTACCGTGATGAAAAGCCAAACCATCCGCCGCTGGTCCGTGATTCACACCTGGAGCAGCCTGGTCTGCACCCTGTTCCTGCTGTTACTGGCCCTCACCGGCCTGCCGCTGATCTTCCACCACGAAATCGAGCATCTGCTCGGCGACGCACCAAAGCTGCGCGAAATGCCTGCAGGCACCCCGCACCTGGACCTGCAGCAACTGGTGCTCAAGGCCGAGCAGCATCGTCTAGGCGAGGTAATGCAGTACTTCGGCTATGACGAAGACGAACGCAACGGCGTGGTGGCGATCACCGCTGCCACTGCCGGCACCGAACCCAATTCGTCACACACCTTCATGCTCGACGCCCGCACCGGCGAAGCCGTCGCCATGCCGGCCGCCAACGGCGGTTTCATGATGATCATGCTGCGCCTGCACGTCGACATGTTCGCCGGGCTGCCCGGCAAGCTGCTGCTGGCGTTCATGGGTGTGCTGTTCGTTGTCGCGATCATCTCCGGCACAGTGCTCTACGCACCGTTCATGCGCCGCCTGCAATTCGCCACGGTGCGCCACGAAAAATCCCGCCGCCTGCGCTGGCTCGACCTGCACAACCTGATCGGGGTGGTGACACTGGCCTGGGCGCTGACCGTCGGTGTAACCGGGGTCATCAGCGCCCTGTCCGACCTGGTCATCGCCGCCTGGCGCAACGACAGCCTGGCCGCAATGGTCGCGCCCTACCGTGACGCCCCGCCACTCACCGAGCGTGCACCGGCCAGCCGCCTGCTGGACATCGCCGAGCAGGCCGCACCCGGCATGCGCCCGGACTTCATCGCCTTCCCCGGCACGCGGTTCTCCAGCGAGCACCACTACGCCGTGTTCATGAAAGGCGCCACCCACCTGACATCGCACCTGCTCACGCCCGTGCTGATCGATGCGCGCAGCTTGCAGGTGACGGCAGTGGGCGAACGCCCCTGGTACATGGACGCCATGGGCCTCTCGCAGCCACTGCACTTTGGCGATTACGGCGGGCGTCCGATGCAGATCCTCTGGGCAGTGCTCGATGTGTTGACCATCATCGTGCTCGGCAGCGGCCTTTACCTGTGGTGGGGCAAACAGCGCAAACCCCGGGAGGCGCGGGCATGAGCCACAAATCGCAACCGACCCTGCGCATCTTCACCTGGCCGGCCGCCATCGGCCTGCTCGGTGCCGCCGGCCTGTTTGCCGCCTTGCTGGGTGACGGAGCGTGGGATGCCCTGGCCTGGCTGGGCCTGGGCGTGCCCGTCATCCTCAGCCTGCGCGGGTTGTGCCGGCGATAACCGGCTACCGCTTCGGTCCTTGCCCTGGGGCCTAACGTTGCGCCTCCCTGACCGAAGGAGCGCAACATGCTACCGCTGGAACGTATCGAATTCGTCGACCAACAGATCATCGCCCTGCTGGCACAATTGCCAAGCCCCGACCGGCCGGGGCTCACCCGTCATCAGCTACAAGGCGAACTGGCTGAATACTGGGCAGCCTGCGACCCCCAGGGCCGCTCGCGCAGGGTCCGCCTGTGCGATCTGCGCCGCGCCCTGATGCATGCCGAGTTGACCCTGCGCCAGGGCGACCGGACCTTGCCCGCCCCCCAGGCCGATGCCCTGAGCCTGTGCCTGGACCTGCCCAACGCCTGGCAACGCCGGCCCCAAGCGATGGCCACACGTGCCCAGGTGTACCGCCTGGTCCTCAGCCGTAGCCAGCCCCACAGCCGAGCGGTGCTGCCAGGCATGTTCGTGGTCATCACCGGTAACGACGAGGCTGCCGAACTCACCCCGGAGCATGCCCGCGGGCCGGCGTTGCTGTGCGGCCTGACCCAAGGCATCGAAGCCTACGCCTCGCTGGCCGGCTTGCACCTTGAGCTGTGCGAGCGCCTCGACGACCCGCTGCAGGGCCCGCCACTGCTGCGCCTGCTGGTCGATGCCGAACGTATAGAGAACGCCGCCAAGGCCGACCGCCTGCGCTACGAATGGTATGCCGATGACCCGGTGCAAGCCCAAGTCGACACCCTGATCGAAGCGCAGCGCCTGCGTGTCAACCACGCCTGGGCAAGCGCCCATGGCGCCCTGGCACCCGCCGCCGAGGCGCTGCGCAATGCCCTGTCACTGGAAGCCGAAGTCGGCAAACAAGCGTTGCTCGACACGCGCTACGGCCTGCTGCTGGAAAAAAACCTGCCCAACTGGTTGAGCACCGCAGGGCCCCAGGCGCTTACGCACATCATGCAGACCATGCAAAAACTGGTCGCCGCCGGCAATCGCATCGCCGCGCCGGGCATCCTCACCCTGGCGCAGTTCCGCGAGCAGCGCAGCTTGCAGGGCTGGGCCCGCGCGCGCGTAGAGGAACGCTTGCGCCACGATCATGGCCTGCGCTACGCCGCCGCCGACATCATGGTTCATGTTGTGCACAGCCGTCAGGCAGGTCCGCAGTTGAACCCCTTCACCCCTTCGAGCTACGTCACCTGGCGAGGTTTGGAGCACGTCGGCGGGCAGTTGGTCGAGCTGACCAGGGAGAGCTATCCGTTGGACGAACTGGCACTGCGCAACCTGAACTGGTTCGACTACGACTATTGGCTCACCGCCCGCGTAACACACCGTCACGACAAGCCGCTACCCGAAGCGCTGAACCCGGCCTACATCAAAGCGATGATCAGGCACCTGAATGTCGGCGGCAGCTATGAGGCCTACCTGAAGACCCAATTGATCGACTCCCCGGTCGGGGGCTGGAGGCTCAATGCCCATGCCCTGATCAACCGAGCCCGCATGCGCGCCGAGGCAGCCAAGGCGCGTTATGCCGGGCACCTTAGCGCCTTGGGTGAACAAGGCTACCGTTGGGTACGGCAGGTACTGGACTACCCGCACAACGCGCTGCGCCCAGCGGTGGACAACCAGCGCATCACCGTGCGGCAATTGACGATCCATGGCCATACCCTGCAAGGCGTTCTGCTGATCAATGCCGAAGGCTCCGGCACAGGCGCTTTCGTCCTGTACACACCGGACGCACCCGACCGCCGCGCCTGGCGCGGGCTGAGCAACGCGCGCGAACTGATGCGTTTGCTGCGCAAACAACCTGCCTTGCGCGCCTACGTGGCGAGCCGCCTGCCCCTGCTGGCACCTGTACGCATCGATAAACTACTCAGCAAGGGCCGGCTCGGCCCCGCACTGCGCACCCCGGCAATTGAGGAAGAGCTGTTCTTCGCCTACTACATGGCAGCGGTGCGCGGCTGGTTGGCAGTGGTCGATGCCCAGAGCCGCACCACCGGGGAGGCAGATCTCCAGCAGGGCATCGATCTGGTATGGCGCCTGCTCGACCTGATCAGCCTGGGGCTGCCTGCCCCTGTACAGGTCCCCCTGGCCCTGGGACGCATGGTGATCGAAACCTGGGATGGCCTGGAAGCCTTCAGCGAGGATGATATCAACGGCGTGCTGACCCATACGTACAACGCCCTGAGCTATGCCAACGACGCTGGTACCAGCGCGGTCAGCACCGGCCTGATGCGCCGCATGATGCGGGGCATGCCGACGCAACCACCGCTGCCACTGCCCGCGCGCTACAGCATCACGCCTGCGCTCGAGCACCTGCGCTACAGCATTGACGGTGTGCACGGTGAAGGCGTCTTTGAAAAAGCATCAGCATTCGAAGGGCTGACCCAGTATTTCATCCAGGACGCCCACGGCCGGTATTACAAGGTCTCATTCGACGGCCACCGTTGGCGGGTCATCGACCCGACCCAACCCGACGCTTACCTGCAGCAGCCGGTCAAACGCCTGGCCAATGGCAACTGGGTCATCGACTCACCGGTGCTGTGGTACGACGGCTTGCCCGATCTGCCGCAATTGCTGGCTAGCTGCCGCCTGCAACCACCGTTGGCAGGTGAGGCGGTGGGCACGCCGGCAGGGCTGTGTCGGGCAGACGACCAGCTTTATCTGCAAACCCCTGCCGGACAACTGCCAGTGCGTGCGCACCTGCTCGCCGGGCGCTACCACCTGTTGATACCGCACGCCCGGGAAGCTGGCGTGGTGCCGTGGGCGATCCTGCGCTGGCAAGACCGGCAGTGGCGCATCCGCGTGCGCCAGGCAGGGCGCAGCAGCGATTGGCTGGCGCTGCCGGATGACTACTCACCGAGCCGTGGCAACAACCGGTCGAGCCGCTGATGCAAGGCACTGCTGCTCGGCCAGTTGCGCAGCAGCCGCGCCCGATCACGGGCGTAGGCCGGGGCAAAGCTGAGCCCGGTGGCGTGCTGGCACATGGCGTCGAGGTCGATCAATGACCATTGGCCGTCGTGCCAGAACAGGTTGTGGCCCTTGAAGTCGCCGTGGCTGATACGCTCGCGGATCAGTTGCTGCATCAGCTCCACCAAGGCATCGACTTGCTCTTCAGGCACCTCGCCGCTTTCCACATAAGGCGCGAAGCACGCGGTCAGGTCCGGGCCATCGACATGTTCAGTGACCAGGTACGCCCGGCTGCGCAGGCCCATGACGCGCTGCTCCAGCACCGCCAACGGGCGCGGCGTGGCGAAGCCCAGGAACTCCAGGCGGTGGCCTTCAATCCAGGAGTGCCAGGCCCGGCTCGGGCGCCAGAACCGCTTGAGCCAGTGCGCGGTGTTCTTGATGTTGTAGCGCTTGAGTACCAGTGAGCGCCCACCCACCTCGACACGCGCCACGCTGGCCGCCCCGCCTGTCTTGTACAGGTGGCCCTGGTCGATCAAGGTATCGGCCTGTTCCAGTACCGGCAGCATGGCCTGGACTTCGCCACGGCGAATCGCACGCAAGCCCGAAAGGCTGCGCTCGACGCTGAACAGCGTGCATTCGCGCCCGGCCTTCTCCAGGTAATCCTTGAGGCGCCAGGTGCGCACCTTGTCCACCTGTTTCTGCAACGCTTCCATCGGCAACGCGTGCTCGGCATTGGCCAGCAGGTAATGCACCAGCAGCGCTTCGATGAATGGCTCCAGGCGCTTGGGCAACTGAGCGAAGAACACCCCGAGGTTTTCCAGCACACGCGGGCGCGACAGCTGCTGGCCCGGCGTTTCGGCCTTGATGCCGGCGCCATCGATCAGGTACAGCTTGCCGCCGTGGCGCAACAGGTTGTCCAGGTGCAAATCTTCCTGCCAAAGGCCCTTGGCATGCATCTGCGCCACCGCGGTCAGGGCTTCGCCCAGCACCAGGTGCTGTTCGTCGGCCAGCACCGGCAGGTTCGCCACCTTGTCCCAGGCATCGGCCAGGCTTTCGGCGCCGTCGAGGAACTCGAACAGCAGCCAGCCCCCCTCACCTTCCTTGAGCCCGTCGGCAAGCAGCTTTGGCGTTGTCAGGCCCTGTTCGGCCAGCAACTTCACACCCTCCAGCTCACGCTGAAAATGGCGCGCAGCATTGCCGCCTACCAGCAACTTGGCCAACACCGGCGTACCGCGCCATACACCGGCACCGACATAGCGCTGGCCCGGCAATACGCGCAGCAGGCTGAGCAGCTGCAGTTCGGCGTTGCCAGCGGCGTCGGCCAAGCTGACCGAGAGCGGCAGTGAAGGGCTGCGCCCGGCATCTTTCAATTCAGACAAACGCATCAGCGGGCCTCTTTTTCACGACGGCGTTGCGTCAGGCGTTGCAACCAGGTGCCAACCAGCACGCTGTCGGCCGGCTGGGCAAGATAGGTGGCAAGCAGCGCGCGCACGTTCAACTCGTTCCAGGCGCGGGCACGGCGCAGCAGCGGCTCCAGATCCTTCAGGCGGTCACGCATGCCGAACAACAGCGGCCGGGTCTTCTCCAGGTCGATCAATTGCGCGTCCCAGCCTTCGCGGCGTTGGCGCAGGAAGATATGCTTGGGGTAGAAGCAGCCGTGCACCTGGCCGGCGCTGTGCAGGGTGCGCGCCAGCTGGCCACAGGCCTGGAGGATGCCGTTGCGCTCAGGGTCACTGAGCTGCGGCCACTGGCCCAGCAGGCTTTCCAGGTCGCTCCAGTCATCCAGGGCACGTGTCAGCAGTATCGCCCGGTGCTGGCCTGCATGCTTGCGCTCACCGTAGAACACCGCCTGCAGGGCCGGGATATGCAGCTTCTGGTAACGGCTGATGTTGCGGAACTCACGGGCGAAGGTCGGCTCGCCAAAAGGGCGATGCAAGGTGCGGGTCAGGTAGTCGCTCTGGCGCTTGAGGTAATACCCTTTGCCCTCGAGCTCCAGGCGATAGACGCTGCTCCAGCCGCCACGGCCAGTGTTGGGTTCGTCCACGGCATCGAGCTGCAGCGCCCACAGCGCCTCGAAGTCATTCAGGCCATGGCGTTTGAGCAGCGCGAGGTCCGCGCTGGCCAGGTAATCGGTCATTCCCTTCCCTCGAAGAAGCTCAGTACCTGACGGACCCGGCGCTTGTCGCGCGCATTCAGGCGCTGGCGCCCGCGGTACTGCAGATAGAAGCGCAGGCGCTGGGTCGCCGTCAGGTGGTATTTGGCGACCTTGTCCAGGCATGCCAGGTCCTTGATCAGCCGGTGGCGCCACATGAAGCCGCGCCAGAAGTCACCGGTCGGGCAGTCGATGAAGAATAGCGTGCCCTGGTCATCGACCAACAGGTTGCGCCACTTGAGGTCGTTGTGGGCGAAACGGTGTTCGTGCATGACCCGGGTATGGCGCGCCAGCTGTCGGCTGATGTGGTCGACCCAGGCACGATCAGCCAGGCGCGGATCATTGCGCTCAGCCAGCACCGACAGGTCTTCGGTGCGCGGTAGCTCGCGGGTGATCATCGCGCCGCGGCCAAATGCCAGGCCATTGCGCTCCAGGCCCCAGGCCACAACTTCAGCGGTCGGGATGTCCCATTTGGCGAACTGCTTGAGGTTCTGCCATTCGGCCTTGATGCGCGGCCGGCCCAGGTAACGGCGCATGTGCTTGCCGGCACCGGTGTACCGCTTGACGTAATAGTTGACCCCGCCACGCTCGACGCGGACCACCTCGCTGAGCGGGTCACGGGTCAGGCGTTCACCCTGCAGGGCAAACACCGCATCAAGGCTGCCGAAGTCCGCCGCCAGGTGTTCGTAGCCTGGCGCCAGTGTCCAGCCCGCCATCAGAGTGCGTCCCCATAGCGTTGCTTGCGATCGTAGAGTTTCTGCGCCTTGCGGTCGAGCCAGGCCAGCAGCGCGGCCTCCTCGCTGAGGATCTGACGCAGCGGGCGCTGGAAGTAACCGCGCAGGAAACGCAGCTTGTCGCGCCGGGTCAGGCCGATATCCAGCGCCGAGAAGTACAGCGCGGCCAGGTCCTTGTCCCGCCAGCGGCGGCTGATTGTCGCCCGGGTCTGGGCGCGGTGCAGGTCGATTACCGACAATTTGAAGTCTTGCGCCGTCACCGGGCGGTCGGTGTGCAGCAGAAAGTGGCAGATGTAGCAGTCACGGTGGTTGACCCCGGCGCGGTGCATGCCGCCGGTCATCTTCGCCACTTCGGCGATCAGCGCGCGCTTGAGCGCCGGCTCAGGCGGCTGCTTGGCCCAGTCGATGCTGAAGTCTTCCAGGCTGATGGTCGGCGCCAGTTCTTCGGTGACGATGAACGAGTGCTGCGTGGCCGGGTTGCTGCCACGCTCGCCATAGGCCACTGCAGTCATGGTCGGCACGCCGACTTCATGCAGGCGCTCGATGGCCCGCCATTCCTGCCCGGCACCCAGCACCGGAAGCTTGGCGGTGAGCAGGTTCTTGAAGATTTCGCCCCAGCCGATGCCACGGTGGATCTTGACGAAGAAACCTTCGCCATCGACCTCGGTGCGCAGCGTGCGGCGGCCTTCCAGCTCTCGGTACACCTCGCCTTGCAGGGCTTCCACGGCATCAAAGGCATCACGCCCGGCCCACAGGCGCTTGAACGGTTCGGCCAGGATCAGCTTCATGCGCTCTCCTGCCCCAGAATCACGTCGGCGGCGTGCTGCGGCATGCTGTAAAGGTCGGCGGTTTCGGCAAAGGCCAGCCCGTTGCGCGACCACTCGGCACGCGCCTCTGGCGCTTCGAGCATGCGCTGCAGGTAGCCGTTGAGCTGTTCCTGCTCGAACGGCTCGTCCAGCACCAGGCCGCTGTCGGCCTCGGCAATGTAATGGGCGTAGCCGCAAACTTTGGAAACCAGCACCGGCAAGCCAGCCACCAGCGCCTCGAGCAACACCGTACCGGTGTTCTCGTTGTAGGCCGGGTGGATCAGCAGGTCGGCACCCAACAGGAAGCGCGGGATATCACTGCGGCCCTTGAGGAACTGCACCTGTTCGCCCAAGCCCAAGGCTGCGCTCTGCAGCTGGAACACCTTGGGGTCGTCCTGGCCGATGACCATCAGCCGGGTGCGCTTGCGCAGAGACGCTGGCAGCGCGGCCAGGGCCTTGAGGCTGCGGTCGAGGCCCTTGGTCTTGAAGCCGGAGCCGATCTGTACCAGCAGCAGGTCGTCATCGCCCAGGTTGAACTCCTTGCGAAACTCCGCGCGGATCTCGGCGGCATTGGCCGGTGCGCGGCGGTCCTGGGAAATGCCGGGCGGCAACAGGTGGAAGCGTTCAACGGGGGTGCCGTAATGCTTGATGAACAGCGGTTGCTGCACCTCTGAAATCATCAATATCTCAGTGCGCGCATCCTTGGCGAACACAGCCCGCTCGTACTCGGCGAAGTGCCGGTAGCGGCCCCAGCGGCGGTAAAGACCGCCACGCAAGGTCTGGGCCTTGTCCTCGAAACAGGCGTCGGCCGCGTAATACACGTCCAGGCCCGGCATCTTGTTGAAGCCGATCAACCGGTCTACCGGGCGCTTGGCCAGATCGGCTTCCATCCAGGCAGTGAGTTTTTCGTTGCGACGGTGATTGAACAGCGCCTTGACCGGCGCCACCAGCACTTCGAAACCGGGCGGAATGTCGCCTTCCCAAATCAGCGTGTAGACACGGATCTGGTGGCCCCGCTTCTGGCATTCCAGGGCGATGCGCATGAAATCGCGCTGCAGCCCGCCGAAGGGGAAATATTTGTAAAGCACGAAAGCCAGTTGCATCAACGGACATCCTCAGCCAGCAGCAACGCGCTCAAGCGGCTCGCCACATGCTCTGGATTCAGGCGAGTGAAGCACAATGGCCACTCGCGTTTGAGATCGAACCGGCGCAGGTCGTCGGCGCTCGGTTTGTAGGTGCACTTTTTCTGCAGGCACGGTGCACAGGGGAAATCGCTGGCCTGGTGCACCTGCACACGGCCATAGGCGCCAGTCAGGCCCGGGTTGGTCGGCCCGAACAGCGAAATGGTCGGCACATCCAGCGCTGCGGCCAAGTGGCCCAGCCCAGTGTCCACCGCCACACAGGCCTTTGCCGCCGCCAGCACGCGGGCGACGCCGGCAAGGTTCAATCTGGGGAGCACCTGGCAGTTGTTCAAGCCTTGGGCTATACGCTCGGCGCGGTCTTTCTCGGCCTGGTTGCCCCATGGCAGGCATACCTGCAGCCTGCTGCGGCCCAGCCGTTCAGCCAGCTCTCGCCAGTAGGCCTCGGGCCAGTGCTTGGTCGCCCAGGTAGTGCCGTGCAGAAACACCACATACGGCGCCGCCGGGGGCAGTTGCAGGCGCTCCAGGTCCAGGCCGTAGTTGCCGATGCCTTCGGGCAGGTCATAGGCCAGCGCCATGGCGAACAGCTGGCGCACGCGCTCTACCGCATGCTGGCCGACGGCGACCGAAAGGCGCCGGTCATAGAAACGGCTGGCCAAGCCTTCACGCGCCGAGTAACGGTCCAGGCCGGCCACCGGCGCCTTGACGTAGCGGGTCAGCCAGGCCGACTTGACCAACCCCTGGGCATCGATCACCAGGTCGTACTTGCGCTCGCGCACGCGTTGCTTGAACGCCTTCCACTCGCCGCTCTTGATGGTCTGCCAGACATTCTTGCGCCAGCGCCGAATGGCTACCGGTATCACCTGGTCGACCGCCGGGTGCCAGCTGGGTATCTCGGCGAAGCCTTCTTCCACCACCCAGTCGAAGCGGATGCCCGGGATCGCATGGGCGGCATCGGTGAGCGCCGGCAGGGTGTGGATCACATCACCCAGCGACGAGGTCTTGATGATCAGTACCCGCACTTACTCGACCTCGGCCACGGTATCGATCAGGTTCGGCCCACCCAGGCTGTGCAGGGCGGCGATGACTTTGCCAGGCTCCAGCAGACGCAGGCAGTTGTAGTGGCCGAAGCGGCAGGTGCGGTCGAAGCATGGGCTGCACTCGATGCCGGTGCGCACGATCTCGACCTGCTCGGCCAACGGCGGGGTAAAGCCCGGCGAAGTCGAACCATAGACGGCAACCAGCGGGCGGTTCAACGCCGCCGCCACGTGCATCAGCCCGGAGTCGTTGGACACCACCGCGTTGGCACAGGACATGAGGTCGATCGCCTCGGCCAACGAGGTTTCGCCCGCCAGGTTATAAGATTCTTCACGCAAACCCGGGATCAGCCGGTCGCGGATCTGCTCGCCGACCGGGTGATCGTTCTTCGAGCCGAACAGCCACACCTGCCAGCCCTGGCGAATCATGGCGTCGGCAACGCTGGCGTAGTGCTCTGCCGGCCAGCGCTTGGCTTCACCGAACTCGGCACCTGGGCACAGCGCAAGCACCGGGCGGTCCAGCTCCAGGCCGAACTTGGCCAGCGCGGCCTCACGGCTCGGCGCCTGGATCTGCAGCTCAGGCCGCGGATAAGGCTGCGGCAGCTCGGCACCCGGCGCATAGGCCAGTGCCATGAAGCGCTCGATCATCAGCGGGTAACGCGCCTTGTCCAGCTTGCGCACATCGTTGAGCAGGCCGAAGCGCATTTCGCCACGCCAGCCGGTGCGTTTGGGAATGCCGGCAAAGAACGGCACCAGCGCCGACTTCAGCGAGTTGGGCAGCAGGATCGCCTGGTCGTACTGGCCGGCCAGGGACTTGCCGATGCGCCGGCGCGTAGCCAGTTCCAGCGCGCCATGGCCGAGCGGGAAGCTCAAGGCCTGACGCACTTGGGGCATGCGCTCAAGGATCGGCCGGCTCCACTCGGGTGCCAGCACATCGATCACGCAGTCGGGGTGCTGCTGTTTCAGGCACTGGAACAAGGTTTGCGCCATCACCATGTCGCCGACCCAGCTGGGGCCAATGATCAGTATTCTCATGCTTAGTCCAGAAAAACTCGGGGAGGCTGCAGGCTGCGGTACAGCCTGGCCTCCCCTCTTTATATTCAGGCTATGTGGCGGACAGTGTAACACCGGTGGTGGAACATCGGCCTTTAGGCCCCTGTGGAGCGGCCTTGCGCCGCGAAAGGGCCGCAAAGCGGCCCCAACAATCTCATGCCAATCCCAGTTCACCCCAGATCCGCCGCACCTCGCGACGCTCATCGGCAAACTGCGCCGCATCGATCACCCCGGCCTGCTTCTGCAGGGCCTGGCGGTGCGAGGCTGAGCGAAACGCCTTGTACACTTCACGCAACAACACCGCATCGCTGGCCGGCATCAAGCCCGCCTGCTCCAGCTCTTCCAGAATGCGAATGTTATCGGTCCAGCGCAGTATGGCCGGATGGTCGTGGGACCAGGCCAAAGCGGCGTATTGCACCATAAATTCGATATCGACGATACCGCCGGCATCCTGCTTGATATCGAACGCCACGCCTGCATCGAAGGCATTGGCCGCAGTGCCCGCGGCGGTGGCCTTGGTGCCGAGGTTGTCACGCATCTTGGCGCGCATTTCGCTGACCTCGCTGCGCAGCTTGTCCAGGTCACGGGCCTGGCCCAGAACCTTGGCGCGCACACCCTCGAACGCTGCCGCCACCTGCTTGCAGCCCACCAGCACGCGGGCGCGCACCAGAGCCTGATGCTCCCAGGTCCAGGCTTCGTTCTGCTGGTAGCGCTCGAACGCGCCCAGCGAGCTGACCAGCAGCCCCGCTGCGCCCGATGGCCGCAGGCGCATGTCGACGTCATAAAGCTGGCCGGAGTTGGTTTGCGTGGTCAGCAAATGGATGATGCGCTGGCCCAGGCGCGTGAAGAACTGCGCGCTGTCGATCGGCTTGGCGCCATCGGTTTCCGCCTGCGGGTCGCCGTCGTGGATGAACACCAGGTCCAGGTCCGAGCCATGGCCCAGTTCAAGGCCACCCACCTTGCCGTAGCCGAGGATGATGAAGCCCGGGTCGCACAGGCTGCCGTCGCTGCGCTTGGGCTGGCCGTGGCGCGCCACGGTCTGGCGCCAGGCCAGCGCCAGCACCTGGTCGAGAATGGCTTCGGCCAGCCAGGTCAGGTAATCGCTGACTTTCATCAACGGCAGGTTGCCGCTGATTTCGGAGGCTGCCACGCGCAGGCTGTGGGCCAGCTTGAAGTGGCGCAAGGCCTCCATCTGTTGTTCAAGATCGTCCTCGGGGATGCGCGTCAGCCGCTCGCGCAGCTCGGCGGCCAGCTCCGGCGCCAGCGGCGGGCTGAACAAGCGGCCTTCATTGAGCAACTCATCGAGCAGCAATGGGTAACGGGCGATCTGCTCGGCGATCCACGGGCTGGCGGCACACAGGGTCAGCAGGCGGCGCAAGGCCCCCGGGTTTTCAGTCAGCAGCACCAGGTAGGCCGACCGCCGCGCCACAGCTTCGACCAGCGGCAGTACACGTTCCAGCACCAGGTCCGGGTTGTCATGCTCAACCGCCTGGGCCAGCAGACGCGGGATGAAGGCATCCAGACGCTCACGGCCGATGCGCTGCATAGAACGCAACTGTGGGCTGGCACGCAGCCCCGCCAGCCTGCGCAAGGCTTCGGCGGGCTGCTTGAAGCCGGCCTCTTCCAGCTGACGGCCGGCGGCCTCCTCATCCTGCGCCTGCTCCCACAAGGGCGACCACTCACCGCCAACCACCAGGTCACCCTCGCCTTCTTCTTCATCCGGGTCGGCGATGACCTGGCGGAAGTGCCAATCGACACGGCCGCGCCAGTGCATCAACTGGTCGTGGAAGCTCTGCCAGCCGCTAAAGCCGAGCATATAGGCCACGCGCTCACGGTCGGTCTCGTCATCAGGCAGCATCTGTGTCTGGCGGTCGGCAATGGCCTGGATGGCATGCTCGGTATAGCGCAGGAACTCATACCCTTCACGCAGCTCCGCCACCACCGCCGGCGGCAGGTAGCCTTGGCCCTCCAGGGTCGCCAGCACTTTCAGCAATGGCCGCTGCTGCAGGCTCAGGTCACGCCCGCCATGGATCAGCTGGAAGGCCTGGGCGATGAACTCCACTTCACGGATGCCACCGGCGCCAAGCTTGATGTTCTCGGACATGCCCTTGCGCCGCACCTCCTGCTGGATCAGCTGCTTCATGGTACGCAGCGCTTCGATCGCCGAGAAATCCAGGTAACGCCGGTACACGAACGGGCGCAGCATCTCCTGCAGTTGCGCGCCTGCCGCCTGGTCGCCGGCCACCACCCGCGCCTTGATCATCGCGTAGCGTTCCCAGTCGCGGCCTTGGTCTTGGTAGTACTGCTCCAGGGCATTGAAGCTGAGCACCAGCGAACCGGCCGAGCCGTAGGGGCGCAGGCGCATGTCGACGCGGAACACGAAGCCATCGACGGTGACCGGGTCGAGCGCCTTGATCAGGCGCTGACCCAGGCGGGTGAAGAACTCCTGATTGTCCAGCGAGCGCTTGACCCCTTCGGTCTCACCGCCTTCAGGGAAGGCGAAGATCAGGTCGATATCCGATGACAGGTTGAGCTCGACCGCCCCCAGCTTGCCCATGCCCAGCACCACCATATGCTGCGGTTCACCGCTGCGGTTGCCGATCGGCGTACCGAACTGCTGGCAGTGGCGCGGGTACAGCCATTGATAAGCTTCGTCGATCGCCGCGTCAGCAAGGTCGGACAGGTCGCGACAGGTCTCGCCCAGTTCGGCCTGGCGGGTGATATCACGCCAGATGATGCGCAACTGCTGGCGGTTGCGCTCGCGGCGCAGGTTGCGTGCCAGCTCTTCTTCACTCGACGCCGCCTGGGCCGCTGCCGCGATCTGCCCACGCAGCTCGCCCGGCGCATACCGGCGGTCCATCTCGCCGCTGGCCAGCAGGGCAAACAGCATCGCCGGCTCACGCTGGGCCAGGCCGAGCACGAAGTCGCTGGCGGCGGCCACCTGGTCGAACTGGTGCTGGTGAGCCGGGCTCCAGGCGGTCGGATCGAGCGCCGGGTGGCTGCTCAGGGCATCGAGCAGAAACTGCCGATTACGGGCGACCAGCGGTTGCAGGGAGGCAGGCAGTTCGAGCGGCAAAGGCAGGCGCATGGTCTATCCTTGATCGGCGTGAAAGTGAGAGTAAAAAGCGGCCACGAGGAAACCGGACCCCGGTTGGACTGTCGTACAAAAGTTGGAAATAGCTGAAAAAAACGAATCATTGGCATGAAACATCAAGAATCACCCGCTCGCAGCACAACGCCAACCAACATGAACGTTTTTCCTCACAAGCCAAGGTGCGACCAAACGTCGCATTTGTGTAGTTTTACTACTACCCCGACCGTGCAAAAGCATGAAATGCGAAAGCAAATGTAGTAAAACTACACGCCGCCGGGTCACACTCCGGTAATCCAAGAATTCACGACGTCTGCCCATAAGGCCAGTCGCAAACTCAGGCCCCCGATTCTGGTGGCCTTTCCGCCCTGGAGCAAGCCATGCAAGACCTCGATCCAATCGAAACCCAGGAATGGCTGGATGCCCTGGAGTCGGTCCTCGACAAAGAAGGCGAAGACCGCGCTCATTACCTGATGACCCGCATGGGCGAGCTGGCCACCCGCAGTGGCTCCCAGCTGCCATACGCGATCACCACGCCATACCGCAACACCATCCCTGTCACCCACGAAGCACGCATGCCTGGCGACCTGTTCATGGAACGCCGCATTCGCTCGATGGTGCGTTGGAACGCGCTGGCCATGGTGATGCGCACCAACCTGAAGGATTCGGACCTGGGCGGCCACATCTCCAGCTTCGCCTCCAGTGCCACCCTGTATGACATCGGCTTCAACTACTTCTTCCAGGCCCCGACCGAAGAACACGGCGGCGACCTGATCTTCTTCCAGGGCCACGCTTCGCCAGGCGTTTACGCCCGTGCCTTCATGGAAGGCCGCATCAACGAAGAGCAGATGAACAACTTCCGCCAGGAAGTGGACGGCAAAGGCCTGTCTTCGTACCCGCACCCATGGCTGATGCCTGACTTCTGGCAGTTCCCGACCGTTTCCATGGGCCTGGGCCCGATCCAGGCGATCTACCAGGCGCGCTTCATGAAGTACCTGGAAGCCCGTGGTTTCATTCCGGCCGGCAAGCAAAAAGTCTGGTGCTTCATGGGCGACGGCGAGTGCGACGAGCCGGAATCCCTCGGTGCCATCGCCCTGGCAGGCCGCGAGAAGCTGGACAACCTGATCTTCGTCATCAACTGCAACCTGCAGCGCCTCGACGGCCCGGTTCGCGGCAACGGCAAGATCATCCAGGAACTCGAAGGCGTGTTCCGTGGCGGCGGCTGGAACGTCAACAAAGTCGTCTGGGGCCGCTTCTGGGACCCACTGCTGGCCAAAGACACCAACGGTGCCCTGCAGCGCCGCATGGACGAAGTCATCGACGGCGAGTATCAGAACTACAAAGCCAAAGACGGCGCGTACGTTCGTGAGAACTTCTTCAACACGCCAGAGCTCAAGGCCATGGTCGAAGACCTGTCCGACGACGAGATCTGGAAGCTCAACCGTGGCGGTCACGACCCGTACAAGGTCTATGCGGCCTACCATCAGGCGGTCAACCACAAAGAGCAACCGACTGTCATCCTGGCCAAGACCATCAAGGGTTACGGCACCGGTGCTGGCGAAGCCAAGAACACCGCGCACAACACCAAGAAGGTCGACGTCGACAGCCTGCGCCACTTCCGTGACCGCTTCGACATCCCGGTCAAGGATGCCGACCTTGAAAGCCTGCCGTTCTACAAGCCCGAAGAAGGTTCGGCCGAAGCCAAGTACCTGGCCGAGCGCCGCGCAGCCCTGGGTGGCTTCGTACCGCAGCGCCGCGCCAAGAGCTTCAGCGTGCCGACCCCGCCCCTGGAAACGCTGAAAGCGATCCTGGACGGCTCGGGCGACCGCGAAATCTCCACCACCATGGCCTTCGTGCGTATCCTCGCGCAGCTGGTCAAGGACAAGGACATCGGCCAGCGCATCGTGCCGATCATCCCGGACGAAGCCCGTACCTTCGGTATGGAAGGCATGTTCCGCCAGCTGGGTATCTACTCGTCGGTCGGCCAGCTCTACGAGCCAGTCGACAAAGACCAGGTGATGTTCTACCGCGAAGACAAGAAGGGCCAGATCCTCGAGGAAGGCATCAACGAAGCCGGCGCCATGTCGTCGTTCATCGCTGCCGGTACCTCGTACAGCTGCCACAACCAGCCGATGCTGCCGTTCTACATCTTCTACTCGATGTTCGGCTTCCAGCGTATCGGCGACCTGGCCTGGGCCGCTGGCGACAGCCGCACCCGTGGCTTCCTGATCGGCGGTACCGCCGGCCGTACCACCCTCAACGGTGAAGGCCTGCAGCACGAAGACGGTCACAGCCACATGATGGCGGGCACCATCCCGAACTGCCGCACCTATGATCCGACCTACGGCTACGAGCTGGCGGTGATCATCCAGGACGGCATGAAGAAGATGACCGAAGAGCAGCAGGACATCTTCTACTACATCACCGTGATGAACGAATCCTACCAGCAGCCAGCCATGCCGGCCGGTGTCGAGGAAGGCATCATCAAGGGCATGTACCTGCTCGAAGAAGACACCCGCGAAGCCGCGCACCACGTTCAGCTGATGGGCTCCGGCACCATCCTGCGCGAAGTCCGCGAGGCCGCGAAGATCCTGCGTGAAGAGTTCAACGTCGGTGCCGACGTGTGGAGCGTCACCAGCTTCAACGAGCTGCGTCGCGACGGCCTGGCCGTGGAACGCGCCAACCGCCTCAAGCCTGGCCAGAAGCCTCAGCAGACTTACGTCGAAGAGTGCCTGGCCGGTCGCAAAGGCCCGGTCATCGCGTCCACCGACTACATGAAGCTGTTCGCCGAACAGATTCGCCAGTGGGTGCCGAGCAAAGAGTTCAAAGTCCTGGGTACCGATGGCTACGGTCGCAGCGACAGCCGCAAGAAGCTGCGTCACTTCTTCGAAGTCGACCGCCACTTCGTGGTGCTGGCTGCCCTGGAAGCCTTGGCTGACCGTGGCGAGATCGAACCGAAGGTGGTGGCCGACGCCATCGTCAAGTTCGGCATCGATCCGGACAAGCGCAACCCACTGGACTGCTGAGGAGTATTTTTAAGTGAGCGAACTCATTCGCGTACCTGACATCGGCAGCGGTGAAGGTGAAATCATCGAGCTGTTCGTCAAGGTCGGTGACCGTATCGAGGCTGACCAGAGCCTGCTGACCCTGGAGTCCGACAAGGCCTCCATGGAAATCCCGGCCCCCAAGGCCGGTGTCATCAAGGAACTGAAGGTCAAGCTGGGCGATCGCCTGAAAGAAGGCGACGAGCTGCTGGTCCTGGAAGCCGAGGGCGCCGCTGCGGCGCCCGAGGCGCCAGCCGCCGCACCTGCCCCGGCCGCAGCTGCGGCTGCTGCCGAAAAGCCGGCTGCCGAAGCCGCCCCTGCGCCGGCTGCAGCCCCTGCTGCCGCCAGCGTGCAGGACATCCACGTGCCGGACATCGGCTCGTCGGGCAAGGCCAAGATCATCGAAGTACTGGTCAAGGTCGGCGACACCGTCGAAGCCGACCAGTCGCTGATTACCCTGGAGTCTGACAAGGCCTCCATGGAGATCCCTTCGCCCGCCGCTGGCGTGGTCAAGGAAGTGATCGCCAAGCTGGACGACGAAGTCGGCACCGGTGACCTGATCATCAAGCTGGAAGTCGCCGGCGCCGCCCCGGCTGCTGCGCCAGCGCCTGCCGCTGCTGCACCGGCCAAGGCTGAGGCTGCTCCGGCCGCCGCGCCTGCTGCCGCTGCCCCAGCTGCTGCCCCGGCACCGGTCGCTACCGCACCGGCTGCCGGCAGCAACGCCAAGGTTCACGCAGGCCCTGCTGTTCGCCAGCTGGCCCGCGAGTTCGGCGTAGAGCTGGGCGCGGTCACCGCGACCGGTCCGCACGGCCGTATCCTGAAAGAAGACGTGCAGGTCTACGTCAAGTCGGTCATGCAGAAGGCCAAGGACGCACCGGCAGCTGCTGGCGCGACCGGCGGCGCCGGCATCCCGCCGATCCCGGTGGTGGACTTCAGCAAGTTCGGTGAAGTGGAAGAAGTGGCAATGACCCGCCTGATGCAGGTCGGTGCCGCCAACCTGCACCGCAGCTGGCTGAACGTGCCGCACGTGACCCAGTTCGACTCCGCCGACATCACCGAGCTGGAAGCCTTCCGCGTTGCGCAGAAGGCCGTGGCCGAGAAGGCTGGCGTCAAGCTGACCGTGCTGCCACTGCTGCTCAAGGCCTGCGCCTTCCTGCTCAAGGAACTGCCGGACTTCAACAGCTCGCTGGCGCCAAGCGGCAAAGCCGTGATCCGCAAGAAGTACGTGCACATCGGCTTTGCCGTGGACACCCCGGACGGCCTGCTGGTCCCTGTGATCAAGAACGTCGACCAGAAGAGCCTGCTGCAACTGGCTGCCGAAGCCGCGGCCCTGGCCGAGAAGGCGCGCACCAAGAAGCTGTCGGCTGACGACATGCAGGGCGCCTGCTTCACCATCTCCAGCCTCGGCCACATTGGCGGTACCGGCTTCACGCCGATCGTCAACGCGCCCGAAGTGGCGATCCTCGGTGTGTCCAAGGCAACCATGCAGCCCGTCTGGGATGGCAAGGCCTTCCAGCCCAAGCTGATGTTGCCGCTGTCGCTGTCCTACGATCACCGTGTGATCAACGGCGCAGCCGCCGCGCGCTTCACCAAGCGCCTGGGCGACGTGCTGGCGGATATCCGCACCATGCTGCTGTAACACGCAGCCAGCCTGCCCTCCTTCAAGGGGGCAGGTACCCTTTTCGAGCTGCCACGCTCGTACCTCAACCCCGCCAATTGGCGGGGCTTTTTTTGCCTGCAGCGGCCCCCGTTTTTCAGCAGCCCTAAGGATTCCCGCCCCGCAGCCGAAAACATATACATGACATCCCTCATGGCCGCTTGCCAGCCTTCGGGACATGATGCAACCTTGCCAGATGCGCCGCCGCCCAGGCCGCGTCACCCTCTTCAAGCGAGTCTTCGATGAAAAGCCAACCCGATGCCGCCAGCCGTGTGGCGGCCGAGGTCGTCACGCAGCTTCCCGTGCCTTCACGGCTCGGCATGCTGCGTTTCGAAAGGCTCAACGAAGCCACCTGGGCAATGCTTTACCTGGACCCGGCCTGCGAACGCCAGTTCGGGCTGGCGGCCTCCCAGCTGTGCGCGCTGATCGATTCGCCGTACGCCAGCCTGATGGAGCCTGAAGCCCGCTACCGGCTGCACGACGAGATCCAGCGGCAACTGAGCACTCGCGGCTACTATCGGGTGCGCTACACCCTGCACGCCCAGCCGCGCTCGCTGCGTCTGCTCGAAGCGGGTGAAGCCTACAAGCAGCACAACCGCCAGCTGTTACGCGGCTTTCTGACGGTACTCGACGACCAGCCTGAAGACGCTGTCGAAGTGGACGCCGACGACCTCGAATCGCGTAACAGCCGCCTGCAACTTGCCCTGCAACTCAACCAGCGCGCCCAGCAGGAGCAGTTGGAACACCTTGAGCGCGTACGCAGCCAGCAGGACCTGATCCTGCGCCTCGCCCGCCAGCGCTACAGCGCGGAAAACTCGCTGCTCGAAGCCGCCCAACTGATTACCCGCAGCGCCTGCGAGATCTACAAGGTGGACTGCGCCAGCATCTGGCACCTGGAAGACCAGCGCCTGGAGCCGATCAGCGCCTGGTTGCGCAATGAGCAAGTGCATCGCCTGCCCGAAGCGATCGATGCCAGCCGCTTCCCCGATTACCTCGACGCCCTGCACGCCAGCCGCGCCATCGATGCCCACAACGCCAACCACGACCCGCGCACCCGTGAACTGGCCGAGAGCCTGTACGCCGACAACAATGCCATGCTCGATGCCAGTATCCGCGTCGATGGCCAGGTGGTTGGTGTGCTGTGCCTGGAGCAGACTGGCCAGCCGCGGGCCTGGCAGTCGGACGAAATCGCCTTTGCCGGTGAGTTGGCCGACCAGTTCGCCCAGGTCATCACCAACCATAACCGGCGTACCGCCGCCAGCGCCCTGCACCTGTTCCAACGTGCGGTGGAGCAAAGCGCCAGCGCCTTCCTGCTGGTGAACCGCGACGGCGTGGTGGAGTACGTCAACCCCAGCTTCACCGCGATCACCCAGTACAGCACCGATGAGGTGCAAGGCCACCACCTGGCAGAGTTGCCCGCGCTGGAGAACCTCAGCGAACTGCTGTTCGATACCCCGTCGAGCCTGGCCATGGGCAACAGCTGGCAGGGCGAATTCAAAAGCCGGCGCAAGAACCTTGAGCCCTACTGGGGCCAGCTGTCGATTTCCAAGGTGTATGGCGACAACCGTGAGCTAACCCATTACATCGGCATCTACGAAGACGTCACCCAGACCAAGTTGGCCCAGCAACGCATCGAGCGCCTGGCCTACACCGACAACCTGACCAACCTGGGCAACCGCCCGGCGTTCATCCGCAGCCTTGACGAGCGCTTCGCCCGCGATGCCCAGAGCCCGATCTGCCTGCTGCTGGTGGACATCGACAACTTCAAGCGGATCAACGACAGCCTTGGCCACCAGACCGGTGACAAGCTGCTGATCAGCCTGGCCCGGCGCCTGCGCAACAGCCTCAGCGTTGGCGGCGTGCTGGCCCGCTTTGCCAGTAATGAATTCGCCGTGCTGCTCGACGACACCAGCCTGGAAGACGGCCAGGGCGTCGCCCAGCAACTGCTGCGCACCCTCGACAAGCCGATGTTCGTCGACAACCAGCTGATCAACGTCACCGCCTCGGTTGGCCTGGCCTGTGCGCCGCTGCACGGCAGTGACCCGACCACCCTGATGAAGAATGCCGGCCTGGCCCTGCACAAGGCCAAGGCCAACGGCAAGCATCAGGTGCAGGTATTCACCGAAGTGCTCAATGCCGAAGCCAGCTACAAGCTGTTCGTCGAGAACAACCTGCGCCGCGCCTTGACCCAGAACGAGCTGGAGGTGTTCTACCAGCCCAAGCTGTGTCTGCGCAGCGGCCGCCTGCTGGGGCTGGAAGCACTGCTGCGCTGGAACCACCCCGAGCGCGGCATGATCCGCCCGGACCAGTTCATCAGCGTGGCGGAAGAAACCGGCCTGATCATCCCCATCGGCAAGTGGGTGGTACGCCAGTCGTGCCGCATGAGCCAGCAACTGCGCGAGGCCGGCATGGGCAACCTGCACGTGGCCATCAACCTGTCGCCCAAGCAGTTCTCCGACCCCGACCTAGTGGCTTCGATCGCCTCGATCCTCCACGAGGAAGCCCTGCCTGCGCACCTGCTGGAGCTGGAGCTGACCGAGGGCCTGCTGCTGGAAGCGACCGAGGACACCCACCGTCAGCTCGACGAACTGAAGGCATTGGGCCTGACCCTGGCCATGGATGACTTCGGCACCGGTTATTCGTCGCTGAGCTACCTGAAGAAATTCCCGATCGACATCATCAAGATCGACCGCAGCTTCATCAACGAAATCCCCGACAACCAGGACGACATGGAGATCACCTCGGCGGTGGTGGCCATGGCTCACAACCTCAAGCTCAAGGTGGTGGCAGAAGGGATCGAGACGCCCGAGCAGCTGGCCTTCCTGCGCCGGCACCGTTGCGATGTGGGCCAGGGGTATCTGTTCGACCGGCCGATCCCGGGGCGGGAGCTGGCCGAAAGACTCAAGCGCTATCCGCGCGGTCCAATGGCCTGACAGCTGCGTAATCCTCGGGCACTATAGAACCCATTCGGGCCTCATCGCCGGCAAGCCGGCGATGAGGCCAACACCTGTCCAACTGAAAAACACAGAGGAACGGCCATGGTCCTGCGTTCGGAAATCCTGGTGAACAAAAACGTCATGCCAACCGCGGAGCAGGCCCTGCCTGGCCGCGAAACGCCAATGTCCCTGCCCGAGTTCCACTACGTATTCAAAGACACTCCACTGCTCGGCCCGTTCTTTGAAGGCAGCATCGACTTCGCCATCTTCGGCCTGGGTTGCTTCTGGGGCGCCGAGCGCCGCTTCTGGCAGCGTGAAGGCGTGGTCAGCACCGTGGTCGGCTATGCGGGCGGCTTCACCCCGAACCCCACCTACGAAGAAGTCTGCTCGGGCCTGACCGGCCACACTGAAGTGGTACTCGTGGTGTTCGACAAGGACAAGGTCAGCTACCGCGAGTTGCTGGCGATGTTCTGGGAACTGCACAACCCGACCCAGGGCATGCGCCAAGGCAACGACGTCGGCACCCAGTACCGCTCGGCCATCTACTGCACCTCGCCACAACAGCTCGAAGAAGCCAACGCCAGCCGCGACGCCTTCCAGGCCGAGCTGAACAAAGCCGGTTACGGCGAGATCACCACCGAAATCGACCAGGCGCCGACCGTGTACTTCGCCGAGGCCTACCACCAGCAGTACCTGGCCAAGAACCCGGACGGCTACTGCGGTATCGGCGGCACCGGCGTGTGCCTGCCACCCAGCCTGCAAGGCAACTGAGCCATGAGCACGATGACCCTGTTCCACTCACCGCTGTCGCCATTCGTGCGCAAGGTGATGGTCGTGCTGCACGAAACCGGGCAGCTTGAGCGCGTTGCGCTGCAGGGGGTGAACATCACCCCGGTCAGCGGCGACGACCAGCTCAACCACGGCAACCCGATCGGCAAGATCCCGGCCCTGCGCCTGGAAGACGGCACTGTGCTGCATGACAGCCGGGTCATCTGCGAATACCTCGACCTGCAGCATGTCGGCCTGCCGTTGCTGCCGCGCGAGGGCTCGGCACGCTGGCGGCGCATGACGCTGGTATCGCAGGCGGATGCGATCATGGATGCGGCGGTTTCCAGCCGCTATGAGAGCGTCCTGCGGCCTGAGGACAAGCGCTGGGACGGCTGGCTTGAAGCGCAGAGCGAGAAAATCCGCCGCAGCCTGGCCAACCTGGAGCAGGAGCACCTGGCAGAGCTGATATCCGGCTTTGATCTGGCCGCAATTGGCGTGGCCTGTGCGCTTGGGTACCTGGACCTGCGTCAGCCTGGTTTTGGCTGGCGTGAGCGCCAGCCCGGGTTGGCAGCGTGGTATGCCGAGGTGGCCAAGCGGCCGTCGATGGTCGCCACAGCACCCGACACCTGATACACCGCAATCGCCGGCAAGCCGCCCCCCACAAGGAGGGAGCCGGCTTCCCGGCGATTGGGCCGCAAGGCAACCCTCGGCCTCAGCGGGGTATCACAGGAAACAACTGCCCAATCCTGCGAGCCAGCCACCGCCCGATCTCTCTGTCCTCCCTCATGCCGCCCTCCCCACCCGCGCCCAGTCCAGGCGACGGGTCAGCACCATGAACACACCCAGCAAGCCAAAGCACAGCAGCGACCCCATCAACAGCGCATAGTCCTCGGCACTGAGCAGCCCATAGAGCATCGCGTACAACACCGCCAACCCCGCCGCAAAACCCACCCCACGCACCAGGCTGCGCAATACGTGGCTCAGGTAGAAGCCGAGCAGCAACACGCAGGCCGAGGCCGACAGGCCATACGCCAGGCCAAACCCGATGTGCTCGGACAACGAAAGCAGCAGCAGGTAGAAGAACGCCAGGGCCACCCCCACCAGGATGTACTGCACCGGGTGCACACTGAGATTCTTCAGCACCTCGAACAGGAAGAAACCGGCAAAGGTCAGGGCGATGAACAACAACGCGTATTTGATCGCCCGCTCACTCTTGAGGTATTGGTCCACCGGGTCGATGAAGCTTACCCCGAAGGTCCGCTCGCTGAACTCCGCACACTGCCCGCCGCTGGCACATTGGCGCAGGGCATCTTCGAGGTTGGTGGCGAAGAATGACGTCTGCCAGTGCGCGCTGAAGCCTTTGTCGTCGATTTCGCGGCGGTTGGGCAGGTAACTGCCAACGAAGCTGGGGTGCGGCCAGTTGGCGCGCATGTCCACGCTGCTGGTGCGGCCCACTGGCAACAGGTGCAGTTGCCCGGTGCCTTGCAGTGCCAGATCGAAACCGTAGTTGAACCCGCGGGCATGCTGGCCATCCAGTTGCGGCAGCGCGACGTGCACGCCACTGCGCAGCCAGTCCAGCCCGGTACCGGCTTCAAACGCCAGGCGCTGGTTATCGATGTTGAGTTCCAGGGCATTTTCAATGCCGCGGATGTCGCTGATGCCAACCACCAGAAACGGCTTGTCGAAGCGGTAGTCATCGAAGTCCTTGTCGATGCCCCAGCGCTCCGGCAGCTGGAAACGCCCCGAAAGACGCCCTTGGGCATGGAACAGCCGCGCCTGGTAGATACCCCGCTTACGCAGTTCGGTGTCCACCCCTAGGTCTGCATCGAAGGTTTCCGGGAGGAAGTACAAGTGGCCGGCGATAGTGCTGGTCTCCTGCACACTCTGGCCGTCCTTGTCGATCCAGCGGCGCTGCACCTTGCGGTACGGCACCACCAGCAGCGGGCCACTGATCTGCTGGTCAAAACTGGCGCTACGGGCGATGTCGTGCAACACACCGTCGCGCAGGTTCTGGCGCTCGTCGATCAGGTTGTCGATCATCAACAGGGGAATCAGCAACAGCAAAATCAGCAGGGCAATGGTGCCGAGCTTGAAACCGAGAGTCTTGTTCATGGGGCCTCCTGTGGCAGTGGGCGCAGTGTCTGCGCCCTGCGTGGAGGCCTTGGGGAGATTGTGTGGAGATTCGGTGTTTTTTGGGGCAACGCAGCGGCCCCGACAACCTCAGCTGATGCGCCGCTCCGGCAGCCAAAGCCTGACGCGTACCCCGCCATCGACATTGCTCACCGCCAGCGCCCCGCCATGCAGTTGCATCACCTCGGCCACGAAGTTCAGCCCCAGCCCGGTACTCTTGCGCCCACTCCCCGGCCGCGGCAGCGAATAGAAACGCTCGGCAACCCGGCCGATGGCGTAGGCGGGTATCGCCTCCCCCTGATTGAACAGGCTCAGCGCCACACGCTCGCCATCGCGCTCCAGCTCGAACAGCAGCGCGCCGCCCGGCGGGGTGAAGTCCAGCGCATTGTCGAGCAGGTTGGCCAGTGCCTGGCGCATGAGAAACGGATCGCACAGCAGCCACAACCCCGCCGGCACCCGCTGGCGCACCTGCAAGCCGCTTGCGTCGATGCGGGCGGCATGCGCCAGCAGCAGCTCATCGACCAACGCCGCCAAGGCAACCTGCTGCTCATCTTCCAGCGCCTGCATCTGCTCGACCCGCGCCAGGTTGAGCAAACGCTCGATCATCTGCTGCAGCCGCTCGCTTTCGCGCTCGATGTTGCCGGCAAAACGCGCCCGCTGCTCGGCCGGCATATCACCCTGGAGCAATTCAGACGCACCGCGGATAGCCGCCAAAGGGCTCTTCAACTCGTGGGTCAGGGTATGCACGTAGCGTTCGACATACGCCTTGCCCTCAAGCTGTGTGCGCATGCGTTCCACCGCATTGGCCAGGTGCGCCAGCTCACCGCCCTTGTAGTAAGGCAGCGCGGCGCGCTGGCCTTCGCTGACCGCCTGCGCATAGCGGGCCAGCCTGCGCAGGGAGCGGGCCAGCCACCAGGACAGCGCGGCGCCGACCAACAGGCCCATGCCGATCAGCCCCAACCCCAGGCCAAGCAAACGCTGTTCGGAACGGTCGATGTACGGCTGCAGTGAACTGTTGGGCTTGGCCACGGTGACCACGCCGATAACCTTGCCCTGGTCAACGATCGGCGCGGCCACGTGCATCACCGAGGTGCTTTCATCCTCTTCGACGCTGCGGGTGGAACGGGCACCGTACTGGCCGCGCAGCGTCAGGTACACGTCGTTCCAGCGCGAATAGTCCTTGCCCAGGTCCTGGCCGCTGGAATCGAGCAGCACGATGCCTTGGGCATCGGTAACGTAGATGCGGTGGCTGACCTGGTTTTTGGCCAGGCCCCAGATCTGCGCGCCGGGGCTGCGCAAGCCATACGCCTTGAGCACCTCAGGCAGGCGGCTCTGGGCAAGGGTGCCGGCCTTGACGTCATCGTGAAGGATCTCGGCCAGCAGGTTGGCGGTGTCTACCAGGGTTTCCTCGGAAGACTGGCGTACCACGGGGCGAATCTGCTCGCGCACCGTATTGAGCAGGAAGTAACCCGCCAAGCCGACGAACAGGAAGTACACCAGAAAGATCCGAATGCCCAGGCGCATCAGGCGTGTTCCGGGCTGTAGCTGTAACCCAGCCCACGGTGGGTCTGGATCGGTTCGGCATGGGCAGCCACCTGCCGCAGCTTGGCGCGCAGGCTCTTGATATGGCTGTCGATGGTGCGCTCGTAACCCACGTCGGAGGCCACTCCCAGCGCATCGAGCAACTGTTCGCGGCTGAATACACGCTGCGGTTGCTCCAGCAGGCATTGCAGCAAACGGAATTCGTGGCGGGTCAGGCTCAGCGGCTGGCTGCGGTAGCTGATCAGCATGCGCAGGGTGTCGAGCTGGAACACTGCCGTTTCGGCGGGTGGCGCGGCCCGTGGCGCCATGCGCTTGAGGATCGCCCGCACCCGAGCCGCCACTTCCCGCGGGCTGAAGGGTTTGACCACGTAGTCGTCGGCGCCTATTTCCAGGCCTACCACCCGGTCGATTTCACCGTCTCGGGCGCTGAGGAACATGACCGGCACCTCGGTGAACCGGCGTAGCTGGCGGCAGGTGTCAAAACCACTGATGTCGGGCAGCCCGATGTCGAGGATCACCAGGTCGGCCGGCCGCTGGCGCTGCTGCTCCAGGGCCGCGGTGCCCAGGGTCACCCACGCGGTGCTGTGGCCGTCGGCCTGCAGGGCGTAGATCAGGGTATCGGCGATGGCGGCTTCGTCTTCGACGATGAGAATGTGGGGCATGGCATCCGGCCTTGCTGAGAGCGAAGCTGGACATATAGGCAAGTTTGAATGAAGACGCAATCCTCTGTAGGAGCGCGTCGCCCTGCGGATCAGCAGTCAGGCTTGCCCGCAGTGAAACGTTTGGCCGGGTTTACCGCAGCCTTGAACTCGCGCAACGCCTTGGCCCCCACCAGCAACGGATAGTTGAAGCTGCTGCGGTCGACCAGGTTCACTTCCACGGTGCGCTTCTCATCCCCCAGGCACAACTCAAGGTCGATTACCGGCCTGCGCGAAAGCTCGGGCGCATCGCCTTCATCGTCTTCGTCGGCGCGGTTCTTGATCTTGCTGATGCGCGAAACCTTATGCTCGTACACCTTGCCGTCGGACTCTTTGGTCGCCAGGCGGAAGCGCACCCAGTCCTCGCCATCGCGCGTGAAGCGCTCGATGTCCTTGGCCGACAGCGAAGCGGTGTACGCCCCGGTGTCCATCTTGGCCTTCAGGGTTTCGCCGAGTTCAGGCAGGGAGATGTTCTCATAACGGCCGTAAAGCGTAGGTTCTGCGGCCATTACCGGCAGCGCCAACAGCGACAACAGGGCTAGCATTGGTTTCACAGGCAGGCTTCCTTGAATGGGGTCAGTGCTTAGACTGTGCAAGCAGGATAGGTTCGCTGTCACAAGGGTAAACAACATAATGTGAAACATTTGTCCGCGCCGCTGGGCATTGGACATTTGGCGTAGGCTGCGGCGCTGCTTATCATTGCCGCCCGTTCAAATCCCACAACAAGAGTTTCCCTATGCGTCGCCTGCTGACCGGCATTCTTACGACCATCCTGCTGCTGCTCAACACCGTGGTGCTGATCTGCCCGCTGCTGGTCTTCGCCCTGCTCAAACTGGTGCTGCCGGGCCGGTGGCGTGATTATGCCTCCGCTGCCGTAATGTGGGTCGCTGAAGCCTGGTCGGAAATCGACAAGGCCATTTTCGCCCTGTGCATCCCTACCCAATGGGACATCCGCGGCGTCGAGAGCCTGCGCAAGGACACCTCCTACCTGGCCGTGAGCAACCACCAGACCTGGGTAGACATCCCTGCGCTGATCGAAAGCCTCAACCGCCGCACGCCGTTCTTCAAGTTTTTCCTCAAGAAGGAGCTGATCTGGGTACCGCTGCTGGGGCTGGCCTGGTGGGGCCTGGACTACCCGTTCATGAAGCGCTACAGCAAGGCGTTTCTGGAGAAGCACCCCGAGCTCAAGGGCAAGGACCTGGAAATCACCAAAGCCGCCTGCGAACTGTTCAAGCGCCAGCCGGTGACTGTGGTCAACTACCTCGAAGGCACCCGCTTCACCAAGGCCAAACGCCAGGCACAGCAGTCGCCATACCGTTACCTGCTCAAGCCCAAGGCCGGCGGCGTGGCGTTCGTGCTGGCGGCGCTGGGCGAGCAGCTGGATGCGCTGCTGGACGTGACCATCGTTTACCCCGGCAACAAGGCTCCGGGGTTTTGGGACCTGCTCAACGGCAGCATCAGCCGGGTGATCATCGACATTCAGGTGCGTGAATTGGACCCGGCGTTGTGGGCAGGGGATTACGAGAATGATCCGCAATTCCGACAGACCGTACAGGCTTGGGTGAACCAGTTGTGGATGGAAAAGGATCAGCGGATAGAGCGGTTGCGTGGGGAGATGGCCTGAGTCATTTGCCTGAAAAGCCCCTATCGCCGGCAAGCCGGCCACACAGTACTGTGGTCAGGCTGGTGAACTTCTCCGAGGCGGACTTAGCCTTCAGAACCATTCTCGGCACGGCGGTGCCGTCTACCTGGCATTTTTGTCAGTTGTGGCAGATGCATCTGGCGGGGAGACTGGACTGAACACAGCCCCCGCACGAGCCCTCCATCGTGAATCAACGCCTGTACTTCTACCATCGTGAACAGCTCGCCGTTGAGATTGAGGGTATGAACAGTCTGACGCTGCTGCGGGGAGCAGATCAGCCGTTGGCTGAACGGCGCAGCGACAACCTGGGAGCTGAAACCCGGTTGTTGATGACGGATGTGCAGAAGTCGTTACTGCAGATGCACATCGGGCAGGCTCAAAGGGTGTATGCCTACACGGCCTATGGGCATGACTCACGCGCAGAACCCACTGCGCCCCGTATGGGCTTTAACGGTGAATACCGTGAGCATCTTACCGGGGCGTATCTGCTGGGTCAGGGGTATCGTGCTTACAACTCGATTCTGAGGCGTTTCCAGGCGCCTGACAGCCTGAGTCCGTTTGGTGATGGCGGAGTCAATGCCTATGGTTATTGTGGCGGTGATCCGGCCAACTATTCGGACCCGACGGGGCATAAGCCCAGAGCTTGGCTGAGGACGCCACCATTTAAAAAGCAGCCTGCCAGAACCCTGAATCAATCACCACCAACCAAACCGCCTGGTGAGCGTCGCACTACACGTCAAGTCAGATTCCTCGACACAACTGAAGTCACCACTTTTCATAAAGATGAGGCGCCGATACTCATATCGAAACCCTCTGATTCGCCGATAAAAACATTCAAGCAGAGAAAGAAAATCACGATACAGGCGGGTGAGGTTTACCGGCAACTCCTTGAGCTAGAACGGCACTATGCAGGAGCGCTTTACTACTCCGGAAGATCGGACCAGGCCAGACGACCACCAGGGAAACTAAGCGCAGGAAAACTGAGGCTTATCGGCAATCAGATCGCGGACAGGCGTCAGCAGCTATTTGACCTTCGCGATGCAGCCGATCGCCTGAGAAGCAAAATACCGGAAGCATGAACCCACTGACCGCCTTGCGCGAACTATCTACTGGGGTACGGTTGCATATGGACATCTCTGAGCGGGTTCAGACCGAAGGCGTACTCGCCGGTGCCGGCGTGGTCCAGAGGCTACCCAGGTTCTGCAGCAGCGCCCCGGCGATACCCTGCTGGCCAAGGTACTGCAGGATCAGCGGGGCAAACTGGCCGATCATTCCGGTATCCATCCCCAGCGCCTTGAAGGCATTGTCCAGGTCGCTGCGGTTCTCAACGTTGTTACCCAATGCATTGCTCAATGCCGACTGGTTTTGGCTGTTCTTGCCCAGCATTTCGCCCAGCCCACTCAACCCGCCCAACATGGCGGCTCCAGACAGCAAGTCCAGCCCCGGCACAGCCTGGGTCAGCTGACCGTAGTCGTCACTGCTCAGGTTGTTGCGCGCCAGCCCCAGCATCGCCCCTGCCCCGCCCACGGCCTGTTCCGGGGTGATGTTCAGTTCGCTGCCCAGGGTGTTGAGCAGATTGGCCTGGGCCTCAGGCGCCTGCACCTGGGTTTGCTGATTCTGGTTTTGCACGGCCGACACAGCATTGGCGGCATCGCTGAGGTTGAAGGCGAACACCGGGCTTGCGGCCAGGGTCATCAGGGTTGCCAGGGTGAATGCTTTCATCGGGGGGGGCCTCGTAGGCCGGAATGGCCTGGGAAACGAGGCATTCGACTGAGTGTTCAGAGGTTTGTTCCGGGCCGCGCATCGGGCAGGCCCGCATCAGCCCCCGTTCAGCTGCAGGAGCGGCCTCGTGTCGCAAAAGGGCCGCAAAGCGGCCCCAGCAGCCCGACTGCCAGCCTCAGGTAATCAACGCACCCTGTTCCGGGCAATTTCGATGTCATCCATGATTGCCTTGGCAAATGCACTCAGGTAATCCGCCGCACCGAGCAGCTTGTGGTCATCCTCCATATCACCTTCGCGCACCAGGTGCTTGATGTACCCCAGCAGCACCGACACCTGTTCATAGGCGTGCTCGAACGGCACGCCCGGCATCACCCGGAAAATATGGCAGGGCTTGTCACCGGCCTCGCAGAACGTCTCGACGCCAACGGTCATGTTTGCGTGTGTGTCTTCACTCATCGTATTGCCCCCAAACCTTCACATGCGCTCAAGCGCATGCTCGATCAACGCATGTGCGGTATCGGCGCTGTGCACGGCATTGGTGAGCATGTGCACGCCCGGCTCGCCGGTATGCGCGCGGCAATACTCGCCGACGACTTCCGAAATACCCAGCAGCATCTCGCTGGCGACCGCCAAGGCCTCGGGTGGGATCAGCTCGGGGTGGATGGAGGAATAGAGGGTGTTGAACAGTTTGAGACGGGGTGGATCGGGGACTATTTTTTTCATGACAGCTCCACATTTGTGAGCTGCCCCCTTCGTTTCCACACATTGGGCGGCAGCTGTACACGGGGTGGAAAACCAGGCATGTGGAAAACCCGGCAGGTCCGAAGACCTCCCGCGTACAGCTGCCATAACGACAACTTCCACATGACTACCGGGTTTCCACGCCCGATCGCTGAGCCATTCAGCGACTCGAACAGGCTAGAGGGTGAGGATTCCAGGGGCAATCAGACGGCGGTCGACAGAATGCGTAGGGTATTTCCTACTACCTCAACGAGTAAGTAGGAAATTACCCATCGCTACGTGGGCAGTTTCCGCATACCTATCATTTTTGCCAGTAGCCGCCGATCTCGCTCGCGACCAATATCCTGCTGTAGTACCAATCAGCACTAGTGATGGTCCCGGGAGGTCCTTAATGAAAAGGCAGGCGGATACTGCACAATTTTTCTACCAGAATGGAAAGCTCATCACCATCAAACAAGCTGCGCAACAGCACGCGATCTTTCGTACCGGCGAGGCTCCACTAGCAGAAAGTGATATCAAACTGGCGGGAGGCCCTGCCCTTCTAGCTATAGACCAAAGTGGCTCTGTACTGGGTAGAAGTTGCAACGGAGAACGAGAACCACTGGTGTATACCGCTTATGGGCACGACGCTGCCAACGCTAGCGCGCGCGCTATATTACGGTTCAACGGCCAGCATCCGACACCATATGGACACTACGTGCTAGGTAATGGATATCGCACCTATGACCCTGCTCTGATGCGTTTCTATGCTCCTGACGGCCTTAGCCCCTTCGCGGAGGGCGGCTTGAATTCTTACATGTATTGTAACGGTGACCCTGTAGGGAAAGTTGACCCCTCCGGCCACGTACCTGTTTTTCTCAAGCCGTTCAGAAGTTTCTACAAGGGCATCAAAAACAAATTTTTTGGTCGCACGCCCAAATCGCAGCGCATTCCGGTTGAACAGGAAACATCACGAAAAAATAGCCCCGCGGAAACGGCAAGAAAACAAAAAGAACCTTCAACAAATCCATACGTACAGCAGATAGCTCGCTTTGACCGTCAAGGCCTTTTGCAACTGCAGCAATCCGACCTCCGAGATTTTTATACATACGATCTCTCAACTGTACCCGCTAAGTTATTCTCAGAAAGACTTGAAATTTTTAATAATAGAAAACAGCTTATCCAAGATTTAACTACCAAACACAGGCTAGAGCCAGCGCCACATTTTACTTCGGCTCCGCCCAATCAAGACGTATGGCCGTCCCAAACTGCCCGCGACATTCGCCACGAATAACAGCACTCGTACAATATGGCTTGCCTGCCACGCCCACCAAATCAACCATCATTACAACTCAGACCAGCGCCAGAACCAAAATCGACAATTAGATCAACAGGTGACCGAATCATGAATCAGCCCGCGAACAGCTCTCTCTTCTTCTACCAAAACGGGAAGCTCGTCACCGTAAAACAGGGCAACCAGCAACGCGCCATCTTGCGCAATGACGACATGCCCTTGGCTGAGGTTCAAACCGGCGAAACAGTTGGCACTGGGTTGCTGGCAACCGATGACAAGGGTTCCGTTCTCAACGTTCAAGATACGGAGGACCTGGAAGGCCACAACTTTTCAGCCTACGGGCATGATCCGAACTTGCCCGCGATGCGAATAACGCTTGGCTTCAATGGCGAAGCTTACGTGCCAGGTGCGGCCTCCTACCTACTTGGGCTTGGATACCGCAGCTATTCTCCGCGCCTGAGACGTTTCCTGGCTGCAGACAGCTGGAGCCCATTCGGGCAGGGTGGATTGAATGCTTACTGCTATTGCGAAGGCGACCCGGTCAATTTCATCGACTCAAGCGGGCATATGCCAAAAAGGGTTTTTAATCCACCGCCTAGAGTGAGGCGGGTTGAACTCCCAAATGGCGAGATATTCAAGGTTAGCAAGAACATCGCCGTGAATATCGGTCCGTCAACAGCAAAAAGTTCGTCGAATAGTTCGCTGACACCCTCTTCTCAAGCCGGAGGGCACACCGCTCATAAAGAAGCCGGACTAACGTCGGGCGAAACAGCGGTCCGACGGGATTCGACCCCTACAATCCCAAAAATGCCAACGCCCGACTCGCCAATAGCATCGACGGATAGCTCACCTGCAGGATCACGCAGCGTGAGCCCGGTGCCCCAGCAGCCGCAGTTCACCAGAAGCTTTTTTGAATCACAGCGGTCGAGGTTTCATTCCAAGGCTAGCGAAATCAGGGAGCCCACTGATAAGTTCCCAAAGGCTCCGTCACGTTGGGACTAACGGATAGCAAAAAGCCCCACTCTCGTGGGGCTTTCTGTTTTTAAATTATGCCGCGCTAAACGTCTTGTGCGGGTCAATCACAAACTTCTTCGGCACCCCGGCATCGAACTCGCCATACCCTTCTGGCGCCTGATCCAGGCTGATCACCTGCACGCCTACGACCTCGGCGATATTGATGCGATCCCACATGATCGCCTGCATCAATTGGCGGTTGTATTTCATGGTCGGGGTCTGGCCGGTGTGGAAGCTGTGCGATTTCGCCCAGCCCAGGCCAAAGCGGATGCTCAGCGCGCCGATCTTGGCGGCAGCATCCACCGCGCCTGGGTCTTCGGTCACGTACAGGCCCGGGATACCGATGTTGCCGGCAACGCGCGTCACCTGCATCAGCGAGTTCAGCACGGTTGCCGGTGCTTCATGTTTGGCGCCTTCATGCCCGTGACCACGTGCCTCGAAGCCGACGGCGTCGACGGCACAGTCCACTTCCGGCTCGCCAAGGATGTCGACGATCTGCTCGTGCAGCGGGGTGTCCTTGGACAGGTCGACCACTTCGAAGCCCTGGGACTTGGCGTGTGCCAGGCGCAATGGGTTGAGGTCGCCGACGATGACGCAGGCAGCGCCCAGCAGGCGGGCAGAGGCGGCGGCAGCCAGGCCGACCGGGCCAGCACCTGCGACGTAAACGGTGCTGCCTGGGCCTACGCCAGCAGTCACGGCACCGTGGTAGCCGGTTGGCAGGATGTCGGACAGGCAGGTCAGGTCACGGATCTTCTCCATGGCCTTGTCGCGATCCGGCAGTTTCAGCAAGTTGAAGTCGGCATACGGTACCAGCACGTATTCAGCCTGGCCGCCGGTCCAGTCGCCCATGTCGACATAACCGTAGGCACCGCCGGCACGGGCCGGGTTGACGGTGAGGCAGACACCGGTGTGCATCTCTTTGCAGGAGCGGCAACGGCCGCAGGCGACATTGAACGGCACCGACACCAGGTCGCCGATTTTCAGGCGTTCGACGTCACGCCCCATCTCGACGATTTCACCGGTGATTTCGTGGCCCAGGACCAGGCCGACCTGGGCAGTGGTGCGGCCGCGGACCATGTGCTGGTCGGAGCCACAGATGTTGGTGGAGACCACCTTGAGGATGACGCCGTGCTCGATCTTCTTGCCGCGCGGGTCCTGCATCTTCGGGTAGTCGATCTTCTGCACCTCGACCTTGCCAGCGCCCAGGTACACCACTCCACGATTGCCAGACATGCTCTTACCTCGCTTGATTTGTATTTATGCAGCGTTGGTTGAAGCGCCGCCGTCCATGGGCGACATGTGTTGCTGGAATGCAGGGAATTGTGGGCTTGATGGAGCGCAAGGCACTGACTGAAAACGACAGGGGGATGCCTTTTTACGGCAGGCCAAAAGCGGGGGCCGCTTTGCGGCCCTTTCGCGACACAAGACCGCTCCTACAGGGGACGCGAATCGCCTGTAGGAGCGGCCTTGTGTCGCGAAAGGGCTGCGCAGCAGCCCCAGAATTGGTCAGAGAACGACAGTACGATTGGCGTTGAGAAACACCCGCCGCTCGATGTGATACCCGACCGCCCGCGCCAGGGTCAGGCATTCGATGTCACGCCCCTTGGCAATCAGGTCCTCGGGGTAATGGCTGTGATCCACCACCTCGACGCCCTGGGCGATGATCGGCCCTTCATCGAGGTCGTTGTTGATGTAGTGCGCCGTGGCGCCGACCATCTTCACACCCTTGTTGTACGCCTGGTGATAAGGCTTGGCGCCCTTGAACCCCGGCAACAATGAGTGATGGATATTGATCGCCCAGCCATCCAGACGCCGGCACAGTTCAGGCGACAGCACCTGCATGTAGCGGGCAAGGATAACCAGCTCGGCGCCGGTCTCTTCGATCACCTGCAGCACCTTGCGCTCTTGCCCGGCCTTGTCGTTGGGGTCGAGTGCGAAGTGGTAATAGGGAATCTTGTGCCAGTGGGCAAGTGGCTCGAGGTCGGGGTGGTTGGACACCACCGCGACCACGTCCATGCCCAACTGCCCGATACGCTGGCGATAGAGCAAATCGTTCAGGCAGTGGTCAGCCTTGGACACCATGATCACCACCTTGGGGCGGTGATTGGGTGCGGTCAGCTCGAACGCCATGCCGAACGCATCACCGCGCTCGGCGAGGCCGGCACGGAAACCGACCTCGTCAAAATCGTCCGGCTGGCGGAACTCGACGCGGATGAAAAAGCGCCCCGACTGCCGGTCATCGAAGGAGTGGTGCTCGGTGACGTAGCAGCGCTGCTCGAAGAGGTAACGCGTCACCACGTCGACGGTGCCGAGCATGCTCGGGCAGTCGGCGGTGAGAATCCAGGTATCCGGTGCCCGACTCATGTTGCTCTCCTTAGGCTTCGATGCTCAGGCCGTATTCGGCAGAAGCGTCCTGCAGCCACAGCCACCAGTAATCGGCGAAGCTGCGGCGAATCACCAGCTCCCAGGTGTCCTCGGCCGTGCGGCGAATCACCAGTTGCGACTTGGCGAACACGGTACCCACCGCCTTGCCGACCGGGAAGTTGTTCGGGTGAACATCATAGCTGGTGGACTTCATCAGCACTTCGCGCACGTGCGGGCCGCGCAGCTCCAGCAGGCTTTGCCCGCCGCTGACGTTGACCACCTGGATGTGCTGGCCTTCAAGGGCCGCGCGCAGCTTTTGCTCGACGGCGAACTCCTGGCCGCCAGGGACGATCAGCAGCCACTCATCAGGGCCGAGCCACTGCAGCGACATGTCGCTGTTGGCGACCACGGTCAGGGCCACTGGCAGCTCCAGGCCAAGGGCCTTGTGCACGCCTGCGGCGAACTCCGGGTCGTGGCCATTGCCACGAAGGGTCAGGTGGCCGAGGAATTTCTTTTCACGCAGGGTTACGCCTGCGTTCTTGCGGCCCTTGCCAACCAGGCTGGCCAGGTCGGCGTGGTGCAGCGGCGACTGAGCCTTGGCGTCGGCGCCGGGGTTTTGCTGGAAGACGTTGATAGCGCTCATTTCTTACCTGCCTTGAATTCTTGGTCGTCGATACGACGCAGCTTGCAGGGTGTGTTTGCCGGCCTCATCGCCGGCAAGCCGGCTCCCACAGGGACCGCACCTACCTTCACAACTGCATCGATCCTGTGGGAGCCGGCTTGCCGGCGATTGGGCCAGCCGGCTCGTCACAGGGCCCGGAGTCAAACGTTCTGCCGCTCACCCTTCGGGTCGAAGAACACCGAAGACACGATTTCTGCCTCGATCACGCTGCCATCGGCCTGCGGCGAATAAACGCGCTCGCCCATGCGTTTCAGGCCGCCTTTGACCACACCCATGGCAAACGAATAACCCAGGGAGTTGGCCGCGTAGCTGGAGGTGACGTGGCCGACCATGTCCATCGGGATCGGCTGCTTGGGGTCGAATACCAACTGGGCGCCTTCGGGCAGCCACTTGGTCGGGTCCACAGGCTTGAGGCCCACCAGTTGCTTGCGGTTTTCCCGCACACAGTCCTCGCGGTTCATGCCACGCAGGCCGATCCACGAGAACGGCTTGTTGCGGCCCACGCACCAGCTCATGTTGAGGTCGTCCGGGGTCATCGAGCCGTCGGTGTCCTGGCCAACGATGATGAAGCCCTTCTCGGCACGCAGCACGTGCATGGTTTCGGTGCCGTACGGGGTCAGGTTGTACTTCTTGCCGGCTTCGATGACTTTTTCCAGCACGCCCATGGCGTAGTTGGCCTGCACGTTGACTTCGTACGACAGCTCACCGGTGAACGAAATACGGAACACACGGGCCGGTACGCCACCGACAGTGCCTTCCTTCCAGGTCATGAACGGGAACGCGTCCTTGTCCAGGTCGATGTCGTCGGTCAGCTCGCTGAGCAGCTTGCGGCTGTTGGTGCCAGACAGGGTCAGCGTGGCCCAGTGGTCGGTAACCGAGGTGAAATACACCTTCATCTCTGGCCATTCGGTCTGGTGGTACAGCTCCAGCCACTGCAGCACGCGTGCGGCGCCGCCGGTAGTGGTGGTCATGTAGAAGTGGTTGTCGCCGACACAGGCGGTCACGCCGTCGTCGAAGACTATGCCGTCTTCTTTGCACATCAGGCCATAACGGGCCTTGCCCACGTCGAGCTTGGTCCAGGCGTTGCTGTAGATGCGGTTGAGGAACTCGCGGGCATCCGGGCCCTGGATATCGATCTTGCCCAGGGTCGAGGCGTCGAGCAGGCCCACGCTGTCGCGCACGGCCTTGCACTCACGGGCCACGGCAGCGTGGATGTCTTCACCGGCCTTGGGGAAGTACCAAGGGCGCTTCCATTGGCCGACGTCTTCGAACTCGGCGCCGTTCTTCACGTGCCAGGCATGCAGGGCAGTGAAGCGCACGGGCTCGAACAGGTGGCCACAGTGACGGCCCGCTACCGCACCGAAAGTCACCGGCGTGTAGTTGGGGCGGAACATGGTGGTGCCCATTTCCGGAATGGTGATACCGATCGAACGGGCGGCGATGGCCAGGCCGTTGATGTTGCCCAGTTTGCCTTGGTCGGTACCGAAGCCCAGCGCGGTATAGCGCTTGACGTGCTCGACCGACTCGAAGCCTTCGCGGGTGGCCAGTTCGATACCGGCGGCGGTCACATCGTTCTGCTGGTCGACGAACTGCTTCGGCCCCTTGCTGCCCTTGTCGTGCGGCACCTGGAACAGCGCCACGGTGGCCTCTTCCTTGCGTGCAACGGTCTTTGGCAGCGTGCCGGTGGTAGCCTTGAAGCCGGCTTCGGTGGCGGCGCGCACGCCGCCTTCGAAACCATCGGCAATCACATCGCCCAGTGCATACACGCCGTTGATGCCACCCACGCACACGCGCTTCTGCGGCGCATCACCGGGCACGAAGCCAAGGATATCGTCACGCCATACCGGGCGACCGCCCAAGTGCGAGGCCAGGTGGACGATCGGGCTGTAGCCGCCGGAGGTTGCGATCAGGTCGCATTCGAGGGTTTCGCCTGGGCTGGTGACCTTGTGTGCCTGCACATCAATGGCCGCCACGCGGGCACCGGTGACATGCTTGCTGCCTTTGGCCTCGATCACAGCGCTGGAAGTGAGGATGCGGATGCCTTTGGCACGGGCTTCCTCAACCAGCGAACCACGGGGGTTGTGGCGGGCGTCGGCGATGGCGACGACCTGCAGGCCAGCGTCATGCCAGTCCAGCGCAGCGCGGTAGGCATGGTCGTTGTTGGTCGACAGCACCAGCTTGCGGCCCGGCGCCACGCCGTAGCGGCGCACATAAGTGGAGACAGCACCGGCCAGCATGTTGCCCGGCACGTCGTTGTTGCCGTACACCAGCGGGCGCTCGTGGGCGCCGGCGGCCAGTACAACGCGCTTGGCACGTACACGGTGCACACGGTGGCGAACCTGGCCGATCGGGGCGCGGTCACCGAGGTGGTCGGTAAGGCGCTCGTGAATGGTCAGGAAGTTGTGGTCGTGGTAACCGTTGACCGTGGCGCGTGGCAGCAGGGTCACTTCCGGCAGGCTTTCCAGCTCTTTGACCACGGCGTTGACCCAGTCAGCGGCCGGTTTGCCGTCGAGGGTCTCGCGGCTGTCGAGCAGGCTGCCACCGAACTCTTCCTGTTCGTCGGCCAGGATCACCCGGGCACCGCTGCGCGCAGCGGCCAGGGCTGCGGCCAGGCCTGCAGGACCGGCACCGACGATCAGCACGTCGCAGTGCTGGTTCATGTAGTCGTAACTGTCCGGGTCGTTCTGCAGCGGCGCACGGCCAAGGCCTGCCGCCTTACGGATGTACTTCTCGTAAGTCATCCAGAACGATTTCGGGTACATGAAGGTTTTGTAGTAGAAGCCCGGCGGCATCATGCTGCCGCCGACCTTGCCGAGGATGCCCATGACGTCGTTGTTGACGTTCGGCCAGCCGTTGGTGCTGGTGGCGACAAGGCCTGCGTACAGCGCCTGCTGGGTAGCGCGCACGTTGGGGATCTGCGTGGCTTCGCTGGAGCCGATCTGCAAGATGGCGTTCGGCTCTTCGGTACCGGCGGCGATGATGCCGCGTGGGCGCGAGTACTTGAAGCTACGGCCAACGATGTCGACGCCATTGGCCAGCAGCGCGGCGGCCAGGCTGTCACCGGCATAACCCTGGTAGGTCTTGCCGTTGAAGGTGAAGTTCAGGACCTTGCTGCGGTCGATACGGCCGCCGCTGGCGAGGCGATAGGTCTGGCTCATACTTTTTCCCCTTGGCCTTTGGCGGTCGACGGTGCGCTGCTTTGCTTGCCGCCTGCGGTCACCTGCGGCTTCTCGCCGATCTTGTAGGTTTCCAGAATTTCGTAGGTCACGGTGTCGCGGGTGACGTTGAAGTACTGACGGCAGCCGGCAACGTGGTCCCACAGTTCATGGTGAATACCGCGCGGGTTGTCGCGGAAGAACATGTAGGTGCCCCACTCCTCGTCGGAGCAGGCGTTGGGGTCCAGCGGGCGGGCGATGTGCGCCTGGCCAGAGGCGTGGAACTCTTCTTCGGAGCGCAGCTCGCCGCAGTGGGGACAGAAAATATGCAACATGACGGTGTCTCCGGTTAGTGGGCGACGGCGGCGGCGCCGTGTTCGTCGATCAGTGCGCCGTTGTAGAAACGGTCCATGGAGAACGGCGCAGCCAGCGGGTGCATCTCGCCTTTGGCCAGGCTTGCGGCGAAGACGTTGCCCGAGCCCGGGGTCGCCTTGAAGCCGCCGGTGCCCCAGCCGCAGTTGAAGAACATGTTCTTGACCGGGGTCTTGGAGATGATCGGGCAGGCGTCCGGCGAGGTGTCGACGATGCCGCCCCACTGGCGGTTCATGCGTACGCGCGAGAGGTTGGGGAACATCTCGACGATGGCCTGCAGGGTGTGCTCGATCACCGGGTACGAACCGCGCTGGCCGTAGCCGACCCAGCCGTCGATACCGGCGCCGATCACCAGGTCGCCCTTGTCGGACTGGCTGATGTAGCCGTGCACGGCGTTGGACATGATCACGCTGTCGATGATCGGCTTGATCGGCTCGGACACCAGTGCTTGCAGCGGGTGCGATTCCAGCGGCAGGCGGAAGCCGGCCAGCCTGGCCATGTGCCCGGAGTTACCGGCAGTGACCACGCCGACGCGCTTGGCGCCGATGAAACCTTTGTTGGTTTCCACACCGATCACTGCACCGTTTTCCTTACGGAAACCGATCACTTCGGTCTGCTGGATCAGGTCCACGCCCAGGGCGTCGGCGGCACGGGCGTAACCCCAGGCCACGGCGTCGTGACGGGCGACGCCACCACGGCGCTGAACGGTAGCGCCGAGGATCGGGTAACGGGTGTTCTTCGAGCAGTCCAGGTACGGGATCTCGGCCGCGACCTGGGCAGTGTTGAGCAGTTCGCCATCGACGCCGTTGAGGCGGTTGGCGCTGACGCGGCGCTCGGAGTCACGAATGTCCTGCAGGGTGTGGCACAGGTTGTAGACGCCGCGCTGGGAGAACATCACGTTGTAGTTGATGTCCTGGGACAGGCCCTCCCACAGCTTCATGGCGTGCTCGTACAGCTGCGCCGACTCGTCCCACAGGTAGTTGGAACGCACGATGGTGGTGTTACGGGCGGTGTTGCCGCCGCCCAGGTAACCTTTCTCGACCACCGCGACATTGGTGATGCCGTGTTCCTTGGCCAGGTAGTAGGCCGTGGCCAGGCCATGGCCGCCACCGCCGACGATGACCACGTCGTAGACCTTTTTAGGGGTCGGCGTGCGCCACATGCGCTGCCAGTTCTCGTGGTGGCTGAGGGAGTGTTTGAAGAGGCCGAAGCCCGAGTAGCGTTGCATGGTCGTTTACTCCACTCAGCGGTAAACAGGGAAGTCGGCGCACAGGGCCGCAACGTTCTTCGCCACATCGGCTTCGACGTCAGCGTCACCGAGGTTGTCGAGGATGTCGCAGATCCAGCCGGCCAGGGCCACACACTGGGCGACCTTGAAGCCGCGGGTGGTGACAGCCGGGGTGCCGATGCGCAGGCCGGAAGTGACGAACGGCGACTGCGGGTCGTTCGGCACGGCGTTCTTGTTGACGGTGATGTGCGCGCGGCCCAGGGCAGCGTCGGCATCTTTGCCGGTCAGGCCCTGGCGGATCAGGCTGACCAGGAACAGGTGGTTGTCGGTACCGCCGGAGACCACGTCGTAGCCGCGGTCGATGAACACCTGGGCCATGGCCTGGGCGTTGTCGATGACCTGCTTCTGGTAGCTCTTGAACTCAGGCTCCTGAGCTTCCTTGAAGCACACAGCCTTGGCGGCGATGACGTGCATCAGCGGGCCGCCCTGGGCGCCGGGGAATACTGCGGCGTTGAGCTTTTTCTCGATCTCTTCGTTCGACTTGGCCAGGATCAGGCCGCCACGTGGGCCGCGCAGGGTCTTGTGGGTGGTGGTGGTCACCACGTCGGCGAACGGGATCGGGTTCGGGTACAGGCCAGCGGCAACCAGGCCGGCAACGTGGGCCATGTCGACGAACAGCAGCGCACCGACCTTGTCGGCGATGGCGCGAAAACGCGGGAAGTCGAGGGTCTTGGAATAGGCCGAGAAGCCGGCAACGATCATCTTCGGCTTGTGCTCGACGGCCAGGCGCTCGACTTCGTCGTAGTCGATCAGGCCAGTGTCGGTGTTGATGCCGTACTGCACGGCGTTGTAGAGCTTGCCCGAGGACGACACTTTGGCGCCGTGGGTCAGGTGGCCGCCGTGGGCCAGGCTCATGCCCAGGATGGTGTCACCGGCCTGCAGCAGAGCCAGGTACACGGCGCTGTTGGCCGAAGAGCCGGAGTGTGGCTGAACGTTGGCGTAGTCGGCGCCGAACAGCTGCTTGGCGCGCTCGATGGCCAGCGCCTCGACCTTGTCTACGTGCTCGCAGCCACCGTAGTAGCGCTTGCCCGGGTAGCCTTCGGCGTACTTGTTGGTCAGGCCGCTGCCTTGGGCCTGCATGACGCGCTTGCTGGTGTAGTTCTCCGAGGCGATCAGCTCGATGTGATCTTCCTGGCGCTGTTCTTCGGCATTCATCGCCGCCAGCAGTGCGTCGTCGTAACCCTGGATCTGGTCTTGCTTGCTGAACATCGTGGTTCTCCCGGCAGCGATCGTTTCTTGTCTGTAAGGCACTGTGGCCCTTTATGGCGATGGTATGACTGGCCGGGGTGGGTCAGATGCCTGCGCACGCCTTGCAATGGCGCGTTTACGACATTCGCCCGTCGGTTGCTCAAATCCCTGTAGGAGCGGCCTTGCGTCGCGAACGGGTCGCGCAGCGGCCCCAAGCTTCAGCAGCGCTTAAGCAATGGCTGGGGTCGCATCGCGACCCGTTCGCGACGCAAGGCCGCTCCTACATAGGCAACCGCTGAATCGATGGTTTAGAGTGCTGTTCTGCGTTGTTCACAGGACCGTGTCATGACAGATAAAAGCCAACAATTCGCCAGCGACAATTATTCCGGTATCTGCCCCGAAGCCTGGGCAGCGATGGAAAAGGCCAACATGGGCCACGACCGCGCCTACGGCGACGACCAGTGGACCGAGCGTGCCGCCCAGTACTTCCGCGAGCTGTTCGAAACCGACTGCGAAGTGTTTTTCGCCTTCAACGGCACCGCCGCCAATTCGCTGGCCCTGGCCTCGCTGTGCCAGAGCTACCACAGCGTGATCTGCTCCGAGACCGCCCACGTCGAGACCGACGAATGCGGCGCGCCGGAGTTTTTCTCCAACGGCTCCAAGCTGCTCACCGCGCCTAGCGTCAACGGCAAGCTGACGCCGCAATCGATCCGTGAAGTGGCGCTCAAGCGCCAGGACATCCACTACCCCAAGCCGCGTGTGGTGACCCTCACCCAGGCCACCGAAGTGGGCACCGTGTACCGCCCCGATGAGCTCAAGGCGATCAGCGCCACCTGCAAGGAGCTGGGCCTGAACCTGCACATGGACGGCGCGCGGTTCACCAATGCCTGCGCATTCCTAGGCTGCAGCCCGGCCGAGCTGACCTGGAAGGCGGGCGTGGATGTGCTGTGCTTTGGCGGCACCAAGAACGGCATGGCGGTGGGTGAAGCGATCCTGTTCTTCAACCGCGACCTGGCCGAAGACTTCGACTACCGCTGCAAGCAGGCCGGGCAACTGGCCTCGAAGATGCGCTTTTTGTCGGCGCCCTGGGTCGGGCTGCTGGAAGACGGCGCCTGGCTGCGCCATGGCAACCACGCCAACCATTGCGCGCAGTTGCTGGCGTCGTTGGTGAGTGACCTGCCGGGGGTGGAGCTGATGTTCCCGGTGGAGGCCAACGGGGTGTTCCTGCAGATGCCGGAGCCGGCGCTGGAAGCACTGCGTGGCAAGGGCTGGCGGTTCTACACCTTCATTGGCAGTGGCGGGGCGCGGTTCATGTGCTCCTGGGATACCGAAGAGGCACGCGTGCGCGAGCTGGCGGCGGATATCCGCAACATCATCGGCGCCTGACAGCTTGCCGGGAGGGCTTTGCCCTCCTTTCGCGACGCAAGGCCGCTCCAATCGTCTGTAGGAGCGGCCTTGTGTCGCGAATGGGCCGCAAAGCGGCCCCAGCGATCTAAAGTTTGAACCCGCCCATCTGCCGCGCAAGATCATCGGCCAGCCCACGCAACGCCTGGCACTCCTCGCGACACCCCTGCACTTCCGCCGCCGTTTCCCTGGCCAGGTCAGAAATCCCCTGCACCGTCCGGTTGATCTCCTCGGTCACCGCCGACTGCTCTTCCGTCGCCGTAGCCACCTGATGGTTCATGTCGCTGATGTGCTCGACCTGGTCGGTAATCGCCCCCAACGAGGCCCCGGTTCGCTGGCTCGACTCCACGCCACTGCCCGTCGCCTGCTGCCCCGCCTGCATCGACGTGACCGCCGAACCTGCCCCGTGCTTGAGGCGCTGGATCATCTGCTGAACTTCATCCGTGGACACCTGGGTACGCCGCGCCAGCGTCCGCACCTCATCGGCCACCACGGCAAAGCCGCGCCCCATCTCCCCTGCCCGCGCCGCCTCGATGGCAGCATTGAGCGCCAGCAGGTTGGTCTGTTCGGAAATGCTGCGGATCACCGCCAATACTTCATCGATAGAAGCGACTTCGTCGGCCAGTTGCGCCACCGCATCCGCAGCCTTGCCGATGTCACCCGACATGCCCTCGATACCCTGGATCGACCGGCGCACCACCTCACGCGCCTGCAAGGCTTCCTCGCGCGCTGACTGCGAAGCCTGCGCAGCATCGCCGGCGTTGCGCGCAATGTCCTGCACGGTCAGCCCCATTTCGTGCACGGCGGTGGCAACCATTTCGGTCATTTCCTGCTGCCGTCCGGAACGTTCGGCCGTGTTGTCCACTACCTGAGTCACCTGTTCGACCGCCCGATGCAAGCGCTCGGTGGTGCGCAGCACCTCGCCGATCAGCCCGCGCTGGCTGTCGAGAAAACGGTTGAAGCCGCGTGCCAGATCGCCCAGTTCGTCCTGACGCGAATCGTCCAGGCGATGGCTGAGGTCACCGGCACCGCTGCCAATCTGCACCAATGCGGCGGTCACACGGCGAATAGGCCGCACCAGCCCCCGCGCCAGCAGCACCACCAGCAACAACGAGAGCAGCGCCACACCCCCACCGATCAACGTGGTAAGCCACAGCGCCTGACGCATCTGCGCATAGATCTCTGCCTCCGGCACCTCGGCAACCAAGGTCCAGTTCAGGTCGCGCAAGGGCAAGCCCAAGGCCAGATAGTCTTCGCCATCACGCTGGAAACGGCTGGTGCGCAAACCCGGCTCACCACTGATCACCGCCTTGGCGGCCTTTTCATCAAGCTGCTGCGCGAGCTGTCGCTTGCCGCTGAAGGCATTGTCCGGATGCACCTGGATCAAGCCATCGTTGCGTACCAGAAACACCTTGCCGTGCTCGCCAAAGCTGAAGTCGTGGATCAGTTTCGACAGCTCGGTCATGCGCAGGCCCATGCCGGCCACACCGACCAGCTTGCCGTCCTTTTCCACGCGGTAGTCGATGAACAGCGCCAGCTCGCCAGTGGCACCATCGATGTCGATATTGATCAGGCGCTCGGCGCCGCTGTCGATGTAGCCGTAAAACCACTTGTCTTTGGGGTTGTCGCGGCTGAGGGTGCGGTCCAGGCCATTCTCGTTGTAGTAGTGGCCGGTCTCGGTCGAGGCGAAGAGTGTGGTGAAGGCTTGGTTGCGCTGCTTGGCGGCCTGCAGGTATTCGACAAAGCGCGGCAGTTCGCCAGCGTCTTCACCATCTGCCAGCCAATCACGCAGCAGCGTGTTGCCGGCGATGTCGGCTGCGGCTACCAGCGGCTGGCCAAGCATTCGCTCGATATCATTGCGGATGGCTTCGATGCTGGCCGGCAGCGCCGTGTCCACCAGGTAGCGATCGGTGAGGCGGTTGAGCGCCACGGTGAAAATGATCACGACCACCAGGATGCTCGCCAGCAGGGCCGCGCCCATGCTCGCGATCAACTGCCACTGGATACTTCGACGCCAGATACCCATGCCCCTTCCTCCCCAGGAATTTTTGTTTGGGGGAAAGTGTATACACTCAGGTATCCAGTTGTACCAGTGATCTGCAACAAGGATGAAGACGCGGTGGGGCAGGCAAGCCCGTCCCCACAGCGTTCAAGGTGGCTCTTACTGTTCGGCGATGGTCCGAACGATCGCGTCCACCGTGGCGTCGATCTGCGCCTGGGTACGCTCCAGGGTCTGCTGATGTTCCTTCTGCAGTTCAACCTGCTTGGAACACAGATTCAGGGCGGCCAGCACCAGCAGCTTGTCGCCGATCAGGGTCGGGTACGAACGTTTGGTTTCGGCAAGGGCGGTGTTGAGCATGCGTACCGCCTGCGCCAGGGTTTCTTCCTGGCCTTCGGGCGCCTTGATCGAATAGTCGTTGCCGAGGATCGACACGACATTGACCGGCTGCGCTTGCAGTCTCATGCGCCGACAACACCTGCACTGGCGCGCTCAACCAACGCCTGGATGCGCGCGGCGGTGGCGCCGTGCTTCTCTTCCTGCTCCATCAGCGACAGCTGCAGGGTTTCGTTCTCTTCCTTGGCCTGGGCCAGTTCCTGGCCAAGGGTGGTGTTCTGCTCGGTGAGTTGAGCGTTTTTCTGCATCAGGTCGCTGACCAGTTGCTCGAGTTGATTCAGGGAGGCTTCCAGCATGGGGTCTATCTCGGGTTGTTGCAAAGGGCGCACACGATAAAGAAAAGTGTGAGCCATCGCCATTAAATATCGGATTCTCAAGGTTTCTAACCCGCAGATTGACAGGGTATCGGGCCCCTTGTTCCGACCTGGGTCAACCGCTGGTCAGGTAAATGGATAGCTGGCTCACAACTTTCGCCGTTCACGCTCAAGACTGGCCGGTCACGACCGATAGCCAGGCAAGTCATATTTCGTCGCATGGAACGCGTCCACTTCTCTGTCTGGATTCCTCCTTCCATGTCCCTACGCAACATGAATATCGCCCCGCGCGCCTTGCTCGGGTTCGCCCTGATCGGCTTGCTCATGCTCGGCCTTGGTGTCTTCTCGCTCATGCAGATGGGCAACATCCGCCAGGCGGGCCTTGCCATCGAAAACATCAGCGTGCCCAGTATCAAGACCCTGGACGAACTGACCTCGCTCAACCTGCGCCTGCGCACCCTCTCCTACCGCTTGCTGCTCAACCGCGAGCCGGAAGTCCAGCGCGACACCTTCAACCTGCTGGACCAGCGCAACGCCGAGATCGACCGTGCTCGCCAGGCCTACCTGCCACTGATCAGCGCGGCTGACGAACAGGCCGCCTTCGACCAGTACACCGAACTGCTCAACCAGTACCGCCAACTGGAAGCACGCATGCGCAGCATGAGCCAGGCCAACCGCACCGACGAACTGCGTGGCCTGCTCAACCGCGACCTGTTGGCCAACTCCGAGCAGATCAACAAAGTCATGAACACCTTGGTGCGCATCAACACAGAACAGACGCGCGCAACCAACGAAACCGCTGCCAATCAGTATGCCGCGGCCTTCGCGTTGGTGATCGGCCTGCTGATTGCCGCAGCCGTGCTGACCTTCCTCTGCGCGTTGCTGCTAACCCGCAGCATCGTCAAGCCCATCGACGAAGCCCTCAAAGCCGCCGAGCAGATTGCCGACGGTGACCTGACCCATACCATCCGCGCCGAAGGCACCGATGAGGCCGCGCGCCTGCTGCGCGCGATGGCGCGCATGCAGGAAAAATTGCGCGACACCCTGCAGCTGATTGCTGGCTCCGCTACCCAGCTGGCGTCGGCCGCAGAAGAGCTGAACGCCGTTACCGACGAAAGCGCGCGTGGCCTGCAACAGCAGAACAACGAAATCGAGCAGGCCGCCACGGCGGTGACCGAAATGACCAGCGCCGTCGAGGAAGTGGCACGTAACGCGGTAAGCACCTCCGAAGCCTCCAGCGAAGCCAGCCGCTCGACCGGCGACGGCCGTGACCTGGTGCTGGAAACCGTGGGTGCCATCGAGCGGATGAGCGGTGATGTGCAGGCTACCGCCAAACTGATCACCCACCTGGCCGAACAGTCGCGCGACATCGGCAAGGTACTGGATGTCATCCGTGGCTTGGCCGACCAGACCAACCTGCTGGCGCTCAACGCCGCGATCGAGGCAGCCCGCGCGGGTGAAGCAGGCCGTGGCTTTGCCGTGGTGGCAGACGAGGTGCGCGCACTGGCCCACCGCACCCAGCAGTCGACCAGCGAAATCGAACGGATGATCGGCAGCATCCAAGGCGGCACCGAACAGGCGGTCGAATCGATGCGCACCAGCACCGAACGCGCCGAGTCGACGCTGAACATCGCCAAGGGTGCCGGCATGGCGCTGGACACCATTGCCGGGGCAGTGGCGCAGATCAATGAGCGCAACCTGGTAATCGCCAGCGCGGCGGAAGAACAGGCCCAAGTGGCGCGGGAAGTGGACCGCAACCTGGTGAATATCAATGACCTGTCGGTGCAGAGCGCAACCGGCGCGCACCAGACCAGCGCAGCGAGTGCCGAGCTGTCGCGCCTGGCTGTGGATTTGAATGGGCTGGTGGCACGTTTTCGTACCTGACATCGCCGGGGCCGCTTTGCGGCCCAATCGCCGGCAAGCCGGCTCCCACAAAGATCTGTGCCAGCTGTGCCATTGACAGCAGCGCTGCCGAACCTTGTGGGAGCCGGCTTGCCGGCGATTGGGCTGCAAGGCAGCCCCAGCAGTTTCCGGATCAGTAATCGATCCGCACATCCCCTTTCGGTACGCTGCAGCACGACAGGATGTAGCCCTCGGCTTCGTCCTCTTCGGTGATACCGCCGTTGTGCTCCATCTCCACTTCCCCGCCCAGCTTGAGCACCTTGCACGTCCCGCAAATGCCCATGCCGCAGGCTTTGGGAATCATCAGGCCAACCTTGGCCGCCGCCGCATGCACGGTCTCGCCTGGGGCAACCCGGATGCTCTTGTCGCTGCCGATGAACTCCACCAGGTTGAGCTCGGACACGTCCACTTCCGGCGCATCGGCCGCCTGCTCGGCATGCTCCACGGCATCGGCCTTGGCCTCTGCCGGCGTCGCGCCGAACGACTCCTCGTGGTAGTTCTTCATGTCAAAGCCGACAGCTTCGAGCATGCGCTTGACCGCGGTCATGTATGGCGTCGGGCCGCAGCAGAACACCGTGCGCTCCATGTAGTCAGGCGCGATCAACTCCATAAGCCGCTGGTTCAGATAGCCGCGATACCCCGCCCAAGGCTCACCCAGCCCGTGCTTCTCGCAAATGATGTGCAGGCTGAAGTTGGGGATGCGTGACGCCATCTGCTCCAGTTCGCGGTGGTAGATGATGTCTTTGGGCGAGCGGGCGCTGTGCACGAAGACCATGTCGACATTGGCGTTGGTGTCGTAGAACCAGCGCGCCATGGACATCACCGGCGTGATACCGACACCGCCGGAGAGGTAAAGCACCTTGCCCGCCGGGAAGTCGATGGCGTTGAACAGCCCCACAGGGCCGTGCACCGGCACTTCAAAGCCCTCGTGCATGGTGTCGTGCAGGTAGTTGGACACATGCCCGCCTGGCACCCGCTTGACCGTGATCGAGAAGCTGTAGGGCACCGACGGCGAACTGGAGATGGTATAGGAACGCATCACCGGCTTGCCTTCGATCTCCAGCTCCAGGGTGACGAACTGCCCAGGCTTGAAGAAGAACATGATCGGCTGGTCGGCCATGAAGCAGAAGGTGCGCACGTCCCAGGTCTCCTGGATGACCTTGACGCAGCGCACGATGTGGCGGCCATTGGCCCAGGTCTGGGTGGTGACCGGATTGAGGAAAGTATCGGACATGTTCATCTCCAGCGGCCGACAATTGGCCCTTTTCATGGCTGCGATAATGCGCAAGCTGAAGGCGCCGCACATTCCTGCCTGCGACATCGGCGTGCTTATCGCGACCAGCCCCGTGCTACAAGGGCTGGGGCGTCGTAATTCAAATCGGCCATGTCGCCCATGGATACGGTTCGCGGCGTCTTCGGACGCACACTCCACGGCAAAAGAACCTGCTGTTTTTTGACAGATGCTCTTGCGGCACCACAACAACGATTAGCCACCTTTTGCCGGCCGCATACGGCCCCGAGGATTACACGATGGACGTCACCGCAACCCTGAGCCTGGGCGATCCACTGGAACCTGCACGCAAGGCCACCGCCGAGATGCTGCAGACCCGCGAGCGCACCTACTCGCTGCCCCAGCCGTTCTACACCGACGAGCGTCTGTTCCAGATCGACATGCAGGAGATCTTCCACAAGGAATGGCTGATTGCCGGCATGACGTGCGAAATCCCGGCCAAGGGCAACTACATCACCCTGCAGATCGGCAAGAACCCGATCATCGTGGTGCGCGGTAGCGAAGGTAAGGTGCATGCCTTCCACAACGTCTGCCGCCATCGCGGCTCGCGCCTGTGCGTCAGCGAGAAAGGCAAAGTGGCGAAGCTGGTCTGCCATTACCACCAGTGGACGTATGAACTGGACGGCCGCCTGCTGTTCGCAGGTACTGAAATGGGCGCCGACTTCGACATGAAGGAGTACGGCCTGAAACCTGTGAACGTAAAGGTCGCCGGTGGCTACATCTTCATCAGCCTGGCGGAAAACCCACCTGCTATCGACGAGTTCCTGGCCACCCTGGACCACTACATGGAACCGTATGACATGGAGAACACCAAGGTGGCAGTGCAAACCACCTTGATGGAAAAAGCCAACTGGAAGCTGGTGCTGGAAAACAACCGCGAGTGCTACCACTGCTCCGGCTCACACCCGGAGCTGCTGCAAACCCTGCTGGAGTGGGACGACACCAACGACCCGCGCGCCAGCCAGGAATTCAAGGACCACGTGGCCGCCTCCGCCGCAGCCTGGGAAGCCGAGAAGATCCCGTACCTGCACAAGAGCCATGGCCTGCGTAACCGCATCGTGCGCATGCCGCTGCTCAAGGGCACCGTGTCGATGACCATGGACGGCAAGCAGGCCTGCCAGAAGCTGATGGGCCGTATCAAGAACCCGGACCTGGGCTCGATGCGCATCCTGCACTTGCCGCACTCGTGGAACCATTGCATGGGCGACCACATGATCGTCTTCACCGTATGGCCGATCAGCGCCCAGGAGACCATGGTCACCACCAAGTGGCTGGTGCACAAGGATGCCGTGGAAGGTGTCGATTACGACCCGGAACGTATGCGCAAGGTGTGGGATGCCACCAATGACCAGGACCGCCGATTGGCGGAAGAGAACCAGCGGGGCATCAACTCCACGGCTTACCAGCCGGGGCCGTACTCCAAGACTTATGAGTTTGGCGTGGTGAACTTCATCGATTGGTACAGCCAGCGCGTGCTGGAGAACCTTGGTGCAGAGCCGGCTGCGTACCTCAAGGAAGTGCAGGCTCAGTAAGTAGCCGTTCACCTTCGGCCAGTGGCGCCCGCCACTGGCTCAAGCTCGCTCCAAGATTGCCTTATGACGTTTACAGCCGCGCTGTTCCGCCTAACGGCCGAAGGCATCGGGCTTGCTGAACCTGCCCGGTTGGTGCCGTACCACCGAGCGGTAATGGGATATCGCTCCCACGACCTGGCCTGGGCCAACGACCACACCTCTTTGACCGATGTGCCCAGCGATATGACGGTCAGGGTCGCCAACGCCCATGTCTGCCAGTCTTCTCCTGGCTCCACGGTTCGGCTGATGCCCAGGGTGATGCCTAAAGCGGCACTGACACCACTTATCCCTGTGAACGCCCAATCGACCGATGACGGCGGTGATGTATGACTTTCCACGGTGCCATAGGTCATAAAGCCACCACGGCTGGCAGGATAGGATCCCGTTGCTTGGTGCATCTGGCGGGTTCGCCACATCGATCGCAGCCGTAGGCCACTGGTGAACGCACCCGCAAGGTTGGAAAGGATGCTCAGGATGGGAAACAGATAGTCAGTGGCCTCCTGGCCTGTCGGATCGCGATGGTTGATCGGGTCTCCAAGGCAATAAGCGTAAGCATTCAGGCCACCCCGAGCGAACGGGCTGAGTCGGTCAGGCGAACCAAAGCGCATCAGTGCCGGGCTAAAGGCACGGTGCCCGTTACCCAGCAGGTAGCAGCCACTGGCGTGATCGAGGTGGGCGTCTGAAAACCCCAACCAAGCGCCATCATTCGGCCTGAACCCGCCATAGGGGGTATAGCGTCGATGCAGGGGATTCCCGCTGCGCAGCACGGTGCGCTGGAGATCAGTCGCCAGCAGTGTGGTCGTGCCCATGGCAACGCTCCAGACCATTTGTGCCCTAACGTTAACAAGGGCTGTATGGAACGTTAACTGGCAGAAATGACAGTTACAGCTGGACCGGAGCGAAGGTCAGCCTCGTCAGATCATTTTTTGATCAAAACCCTGCAAGCCTTTGAAAGCAATGGCTGTAGCACTTACCAAACAACTTGCCCACAGGTTGACTAACAGACATTGTGGGCAAGTCATAGGGATGTTGATAACTGCTGTGGATAACAAAGCAAAACCTTAGGGGCCGTGGTGTTTAGACCCAGGTTTGAAGTAATTGGCGATTATTTGATCATATCCTTCAAGACGGCGTCCTTGCTGGCTTGCAGCGTTTGACAAACACTTTATCCACACCTTGGCGAACAGATTCCGTGGGTAACCTCAGCGCAATACGCCCTCCTCCACCAGCAACTTGAGAATCGCCTCGGCGCCTTCCTGTGGAGAAACGTCTTTCAAGACCTTACCGCCACCACCACTGGCCTTGGCCGTCGCGGCCTTCATCCGGTCGGCGCCGCTTTTGGCCTTGATCACCTTCAGGCGCTTGGGCCTTGGGCGGGCTGGTTGCAACTGCGCTTCGCCCAGCAGTTCATCCTCGACGATGGCGACATTGCGCGCCGCCAACACACCGCGCCGGGCCGGACCGAACGCGCTCTGCCGCGGTTTGGGCGCCGCGTTATCCACAGTTGCCAGCAACGGAAGACGTACCTTCAGCCTGCGCCGCTGCCCGCGAGGCAGCGCCTGCAGGACCTGAGCGGTGCCGTTGTCGATCGATTCCACTTCGGCCAGGCCGACTATCAGCGGCCAACCCAGTTTCTCGGCCAGCAGGAACGGCAACATGCCCGAACCCTCGCCGGTTTCAGCCTGGCTACCCGTTAGCACGAGCTGCGCACCGGCATCACGCAGGTAATCCCCAAGCACGCCCAGCACATCGGCTCCTGCCGGCTGCTCTAGCACATCGAGGTGGTCCAGGCCCATGCCCAGGTAAGCACGCAACGCCTCTTCATGCGGGTCGCCAGCATGCACCACCTGCAAGTTATCCCCAGCCAGCTGCAAGCCCAGCTCCACCGCACGGGCATCCTGCTCGGCGCGGCGGGCGCGGCCGGAGCTCGGGTGGGCACCGACGGAAACCAGGCTGATGACTTTAGTACTCATGCTCATGCCCCTATGCTGCGTCGCGCTGGCCGCCGCTGCGGAAGTTGTCCACAGCCTCGATCAAAGCCTTCAGAATCGCCGAGCTGTCGCCAATCACCGACAGGTCGGCCCGTTTGATCATGTCGCAGCCTGGGTCCATGTTGATCGCCACCACTTTGTCGCAGGCACCGATGCCTTGCAGGTGCTGGATCGCACCAGAGATACCCACAGCCACATAGACCCGTGCGGTAACCCAGGTGCCGGTTGCGCCCACCTGGCGGTTACGCGGCATGAAGCCATCGTCCACCGCCACCCGCGAAGCACCCTCGGTTGCCCCCAGGGCAGCAGTCGCCTGGTGGTAGAGGTCCCAATCCTTGACGCCGTTGCCCCCCGAGACGATGAATTCGGCCTCGGCCATGGCGATGGTCGCCGGGTCGACGGCCACCGAGCCAAGGTCCTCGATGCGCGGCAGGCTGCGCACCACGCCTGTGGACAACTCCACCGGCAATGCTTCGTGCCGGGTTTCGCTGACCGGTTCGGCGCATTCGGCGGCGCCCAGGATCAGGCGCGGCACCGCGCGTTGCAAGTCCTGCTGACCCGCACCAGCACGGCCGATGCACTGGCCGTCCTTGACCTGCCAGACGCGCGTCGCCGGGCGTTCGCCCAAGGCTGCAGCCAAGCGCCGGCCCAGTTCACCACCCCCGGTGCGGCTATCGGGCAACAACCAATGGCGTGGCGTGAACTGGTTATCCACAGCGCGCAGGCCCTGCACCCGTTGCTCCGGTGCATAACCTTCGAACTGTTCGCCGTCGATGACCAGCAAGCGGTCGACACCTGCTGTGGAAAACTTGCTTTCCTTGTGCTCACCAAACACCACGGCCAATACCGCGCCGTCACTGCCGGCCAGGCTGTGGGCGAGGCCGAGCAGGTCACGGTCATGGCTGCTGAGGCGGCCGCCCACCATGTCGGGCACCACGGCGATGTAGAACGCAGGCGCTGGCACCTGATGCAGCGGCAATTGCACTTCGGCCGCCGCGCTACGCCGCCCGCCGCCAGCGGTGCCCTGTTGAGCACCGCTACGGTCGATGCGCTTGAGGCCATTGGGGCCAATGAAACCGGCGGCAATGGCATGCGGGTTCTTGCGCATAAGGCCATTGGGGCCCAGCCAGCGGGTTTGTTGCGTCTGCAGCGCCGCATGCAGCGGATGCAGGCGGTTACGGGCGATCCACTCGGCGCGTGGGTCGCGGCGGATGATGTCGCTCATCAGTGCACCTCCGCAGGTTCACGTTCTACCGTTGGCGACTTTGGGGCCGCGGGCGTTTCCTCTTCGATCAGCACATCGGCTACCAACTCGGCGAGGTCCTTGATCTGTGGGCGCGGTTCGACCACCCCTTCGAGCATCGCAGTGCACTGCGGGCATCCCACCGCCACCAGCTCGGCCTGGGTCTGGCGAATGTCATCCATGCGCATGTCGGGGATACGTTGCTTGCCCGGGATGTCGGTGATCGGCGCACCGCCGCCACCGCCGCAGCAGCGGGAACGGAACCCCGAGCGCTGCATTTCGCGCACTTCGATACCCAGCGCCTTCAACACTTGCCGCGGGGCCTCGTATTCGCCGTTGTAGCGGCCCAGGTAGCAGGGGTCGTGATAGGTGACGCTGCCGCCCTTGTGCTGGCCGAGGTTGAGCTTGCTGGCTGCGATCAGTTCGGCGATGTAGGTGCTGTGGTGCTGCACCTGGTAGTCACCGCCCAACGCGCCGTACTCGTTCTTCAGCACATGGAAGCTGTGCGGGTCGCAAGTGACGATGCGCTGGAACTTGTACTTGGCCAGGGTCTGGATATTGCGTTTGGCCAACTGCTGGAAGGTCGCTTCGTCACCCAGGCGGCGCGCCACATCGCCGCTGTCACGCTCTTCCAGGCCGAGCACGGCGAAGTCCACGCCCGAGGCCTTGAGCACTTTGACGAACGACCGCAGGGTGCGCTGGTTGCGCATGTCGAACGCGCCGTCACCGACCCAGAACAGCACTTCGGTGGTTTTCACGTCAGACAGCAGGTTCAGGTTGAGATCAGCGGCCCAGTTCATCCGCCCGCCAGGGGCAAAGCCGCCCGGGTTGTCGGTCGCGATCAGGTTATCCAGCACCTCGGCGCCCTTGTTCGGGGTTGCGCCCTTTTCCAGGGTGAGGTGGCGGCGCATGTCGACGATGGCATCGACGTGCTCGATCATCATCGGGCATTCCTCGACGCAGGCACGGCAGGTGGTGCACGACCACAGTGTTTCGGCGTCGACCAGGCCGTTGACGATCGGTTGGTGTGGATTACCGCCGTGTTCGCCGATCGGCTTGCCAGGGTACGGGCTGCCGGCGAACTTGGCATCGGTGCCACCGGCCAGGCCGATGACCATGTCCTGAATGAGTTTTTTCGGGTTCAGCGGCTGGCCCGCAGCGAACGCCGGGCACACCGCCTCACATTTGCCGCACTGCACGCAGGCGTCGAAGCCCAACAGCTGGTTCCAGGTGAAGTCCACCGGCTTTTCCACGCCCAGCGGGGCGTTCGGGTCTTCCAGGTCCAGCGGTTTCAGGCCGGTTGAACGGCCACCGCCGAAGCGTTCGGCGCGGCGGTGCCAGGCCAGGTGCAGAGCCCCGGCAAAGGCGTGTTTCATCGGGCCGCCCCAGGTCATGCCGAAGAACAGCTCCGACACGCCCCACAGCACGCCCAGGCCAAGTACCGCGACCATCACCCAGCCGCCGGTGTTGGCGGGCAGGATGCCGGCCACCGGCAAGGTGGCGATGAAGAAGCTTGCGGCGAACACCAGCAGGCTTTTCGGCAGGCGCATCCATGGGCCTTTGGACAGGCGCGATGGCGGGTTGAGCCGGCGCTTGAAGACGAAGATGGCACCGGTGAACATGATTACAGTCGCCACCAGCAAGGCGTAGCCAAGGATCTTGCTCTGCAGGCCGAAGCCGTGCACCAGGATTGCCAGCACCGCCGACAGTACAAAGCCGCCCGCAGTGGCCACGTGGGTCTTGGACATGTACTTGTCGCGCTCGACCACGTGGTGCAGGTCCACCAGGTAGCGCCGCGGCATGGCCAGCAAGCCGCCGATCAGGTCGACCTTGGAGGCTCGGCCACGCCGCCACATGCGCACCCGGCGCAGGGCGCCGAGCACCGCCAGGCCAAGGGCAGCGAACAGCAGGATGGGTAACAGGGTGTTCAACATGGGGGGCTCCCACAACAGCTGGATTCTTGCGCTGCCCCGAAGGCCAGCGCGGACCCCATGTAGGAGCGGCTTTGTGTCGCGAAAGGGTCGCGAAGCGGCCCCAAAATCTATAGTGCTGTGAAGATCTTGGGGCCGCTTCGCGACCCTTTCGCGACACAAGGCCGCTCCTACACGGGGGGCCGGTCCCGCCCCTAGAGAGGCGGTGCGATCAGAAATCCTTGCACAGGCGCAAGGCGTCGTAGATCGCCGCATGCACGTTGCGCTGGGCCACGCAGTCGCCGATGCGGTACAGCAGGTAGCCCTCGCCCGGCTGGCTGAGGATCGGCTGTGGCTTGATGGCGAACAGCGCCTCCACGTCGATCTGGCCCTTGTTGCGCGAGCCTTCCTTGAGCGCGTAGTACAGCGCTTCGTCAGGGCGCACACCGTTCTCGACCACCACCTGGTCGACCACGCGCTCTTCCTTGGCGCCGGTGTATTCGTTCTCCAGCACCGCCACCAGCTTGTCGCCTTCGCGGTAGACCTTTTCCAGCATCATGTCGCCAGTCATGATCACTTCTTTGGGGTACATGCTGCGGTAATAGGTCGGGAAGCTGGTGCCGCCCATGGCAACGCCCGGCTTGATGTCGTCGGTGACGATTTCGACCTGGCTGCCCTTGTCGGCGATGAAGTCGGCCACCGACATGCCGGTGAACTCGCAGATGGTGTCGTACACCAGCACGTTCTTGCCCGGCGCAACCTTGCCGTCGAGCACGTCCCAGCTGCTGACCACCAAGCCTTCGGCAGCGCCCCAGTGCTCGTTCTGTTCCAGGAACGAGTGCCCGCCTACTGCCAGCACGATGACGTCCGGGCGCAGGTCTTCAATGGTCGCCACGTCAGCGGCAGTACCCAGGCGCAGGTCGACCTTCAGGCGTGCCAGCTCCAGCTGGTACCAGCGGGTGATACCGGCAATCTGGTCACGCTGCGGCGCCTTGGCGGCAATGGTGATCTGCCCGCCGATCTGGTCCTTTTTCTCGAACAGGGTCACGTCGTGGCCGCGTTCGGCAGCAACGCGCGCCGCTTCCATGCCGGCAGGGCCGGCGCCGACCACCACCACCTTGCGCTTGACGCCGGTGGTCTTCTCGATGATGTGCGGCACGCCCATGTATTCACGGGAGGTCGCGGCGTTCTGGATGCACAGCACATCCAGGCCCTGGTACTGGCGGTCGATGCAATAGTTGGCACCGACGCACTGCTTGATCTGGTCGATCTGGCCCATCTTGATCTTGGCGATCAGGTGCGGGTCGGCGATGTGCGCACGGGTCATGCCGACCATGTCCACGTAGCCGCCTTCGAGGATACGCGTGGCCTGGTTCGGGTCTTTGATGTTCTGCGCATGCAGCACCGGGACCTTGACCACTTCCTTGATGCCGGCTGCCAGGTGCAGGAACGGCTCTGGCGGGTAGCTCATGTTGGGAATGACGTTGGCCAGGGTGTTGTGGGTATCGCAACCCGAGCCGACCACGCCGATGAAGTCGATCATGCCGGTAGCATCGTAGTAGGCGGCGATCTGCTTCATATCCTCGTGGCTGAGGCCATCGGGGTGGAACTCGTCACCACAGATACGCATGCCCACGCAGAAGTCGTCACCGACTTCGGCTCGCACCGCTTTGAGCACTTCCATGCCGAACTTCATGCGGCCTTCGAAGGTGCCGCCCCACTCGTCAGTACGTTTGTTGACCCGCGGGCTCCAGAACTGGTCGATCATGTGCTGGTGCACAGCCGAAAGCTCGACACCGTCCAGGCCGCCCTCTTTTGCGCGCCGCGCAGCCTGCGCGTAATTGCCGATCACCCGCCAGATCTCCTCCACCTCGATGGTCTTGCAGGTGGCGCGGTGCACGGGTTCACGGATGCCGGAAGGCGACATCAGGGTCGGCCAGTTGAAACCGTCCCAGCGCGAGCGGCGGCCCATGTGAGTAATCTGGATCATGATCTTGGCGCCATGCTTGTGCATGGCGTCGGCCAGGTTCTGAAAGTGCGGGATGATGCGATCGGTCGACAGGTTGACCGACGACCACCATTCCTGCGGGCTGTCGATGGCCACCACGGACGAGCCGCCGCAGATCGCCAGGCCGATGCCACCCTTGGCCTTCTCTTCGTAGTACTTCACATAGCGGTCGGTGGTCATGCCGCCGTCAGTGGCGTAGACCTCGGCGTGCGCGGTGCTGAGCACGCGGTTGCGGATGGTCAGTTTGCCGATCTGGATCGGCTGGAACATTGCTTCGAATGCCATGACGCTATCTCCGGCTTACAACGGCTTTGTAACGAACAGGCCATCTTCGTGGCCTTCTTCCGACCCGCCATAGACCTGCTCGGCCACGGTGCGGATCGAGCTGCCACGGGCAGCGAGAATCTGGTCCATTGCGCCGGCGAACCAGCCGGTGAACATGTAGTCGACCTTGCGGCCGCACTTGCCATACACGTACACGAACGCCGAGTGTTTGAGCTTGACGCTGCAGGTGCCTTTGTCCAGGTCGATGTCCTGGATCTCGAACAGGCCCCAGCCACGCTGGGACAGGCGCTTCATGTAGTGCTCGAACACCGCCACGCCTTCCAGGCCATGGCACTCGGCTTCCTTCTCGCACCAGTGCCAGGCCGACTTGTAGCCTGCCTTGTAGAGGATCTCGGCATAGGCGTCGGCACCCAGCACTTCCTCGATGCCCATGTGGTTGTTGACGAAGAAATGGCGCGGTACATACAGCATCGGCAAGGCGTCGCTGGTCCAGACACCGGTTTCGCTGTCGACTTCGATTGGCAATTGCGGGGCGATCTTGGCCATGGAAACTCAACTCCATAAAAATTTGTTTTTGGCTGCCCCGACGTTGCTGGCCGGGGCCTTAAGGCTTGGAGAGCGGCTTACTCGCCCCAGACGTCCTTGAGAACGTTTACCCAGTTCTCGCCCATGATCTTGCGCACCACACGCTCGGAATGGCCGCGCTTGAGCAAGGTCTCGGTGAGGTTGGGGAACTCGCCGACGGTGCGGATGCCCAGCGGGTTGATGATCTTGCCGAAATTGGTCAGGCGACGGGCGTAACCCTTGTCGTGGGTCAGGTACTCGAAGAAGTCCTGGCCGTGGCCCTGGGTGAAGTCGGTGCCGATGCCGATGGCGTCTTCACCGACGATGTTCATGGTGTACTCGATGGCTTCGGCGTAGTCGTCGATGGTGGAGTCGATGCCCTTGGCCAGGAACGGCGCGAACATGGTCACGCCGACGAAGCCGCCATGGTCGGCGATGAACTTCAGCTCTTCATCCGACTTGTTGCGCGGGTGTTCTTTGAGGCCCGAGGGCAGGCAGTGGGAGTAGCAGACCGGTTTTTTCGACTCCAGGATGACCTCTTCGGAGGTCTTGGAGCCAACGTGGGACAGGTCGCACATGATGCCCACGCGGTTCATCTCGGCGACGATCTCGCGGCCGAAACCGGACAGCCCGCCATCACGCTCGTAGCAGCCTGTGCCGACCAGGTTCTGGGTGTTGTAGCACATCTGCACGATGCCCACGCCCAGCTGCTTGAACACATCCACGTAGGCAATCTGGTCTTCGAAGGCGTGAGCATTCTGGAAGCCGAAGAGGATACCGGTCTTGCCCAGTTCCTTGGCCTTGCGGATGTCGGCGGTAGTGCGCACTGGCATCACCAGGTCGCTGTTGTCGCGGATCAGCTTCTGGCTGGCAGCGATGTTGTCGACGGTGGCCTTGAAGCCTTCCCAGACCGACACCGTGCAGTTGGCTGCGGTCAGCCCGCCTTTGCGCATGTCCTCGAACAGTTCGCGGTTCCACTTAGCGATGATCAAACCGTCGATGACGATGCTGTCGGCGTGAAGCTCGGCTGGGCTCATCAGGCTGTCCCCTTTTATTGAGTGGGTTCGTGCCGAACGTTGTGCCGGCGCTTTGGGGCCAGCATATGCCTGTGCCCAAGGGCGCCCCGATGCAAAAACGACAGGGGGTTTGCCGAAAGCGTCAATGCGCGACATGACCGCGTCTGGCATGCCGTTCGGGGATGCGAGACAGTCTCGATAACGACCCTTTGCGGCCGTTGCATGAACATTTGCCTGGGGAGCTATCGCCAACTCTGCAGCTGAGCGAGAATCTTGGCGATTCGACAGCCTGTTGAGGAGAAACGGATGAAATCAATGGCATGGCTGGTGCTGCTGGCCATCATGAGCGGGGCCCAGGCCGGTGAGGAAGAAAGCACGCCTTGCGACAATGTCGAGACCGACCAGCAGATGTTCGCCTGCGCGGCATTCAACAAGCAGACCGCCGAGCGTGAGCTGAAATCGGCTTACGATGACCTGATCCAACGTATTGGCGACCAGTATGCCGACGAAGCGGACAAGGCCAACGCGCTCAGCGGGCGCATGGAAGCCGCTGAAAAGCTCTGGACGCAGCTGCGTGATGCCGATTGCAAGGTCGAGACTTACGCCGAGCAGCCTGGCAGCAAGGCGTTTGAAGCCGCATGGAATAACTGCGTGGCGCAGCGCAGTGATGACCGCTCGGAATACCTGCAGTCCATAGGGCAGCAGTAAACATCGACTTGCAACTCAATCCCCATGTAGGAGCGGCCAGCGCCCGGGCACGGATCTTCACACCGTTCTGGCCAACCGATCCTCCCGGGGGCAGCGTTCGTACCGCGCCCGGTAGCAGCGGGTGAAATACGACGCCGACTCGAACCCACACGCCACCGCCACCTCCAGCACACTCATCTCAGTCTGGCGCAACAACTGCCGTGCCTTGTCCAGCCGCAGGCGCAGATAAAAGCCGCTTGGTGTGTCATCCAGGTGCAGGCGGAACAGCCGCTCCAGCTGCCGCCGGGTCACCTGCACCGCATCGGCCAGCACCTGCGTATTGAGCGGCTGCTCGGTGTTGCGCTCCATCTCGCCAATCACCTTCACCAGCTTCTTGTTGCTGATGCCATAGCGGCTGGCAATCTGCATGCGCTGGTGGTCCTGGCGCGGGCGGATACGCCCGAGCACGAACTGCTCCGATACCTGCACCGCCAGCTCGCTGCCGTGGGCCTGGGCGATCAGGTCGAGCATCAGGTCGATAGAAGCCGTGCCCCCGGCGCAGGTGATGCGCCGACGGTCGATCTCGAACAGCTCCTGGGTCGCCTGCAAGCGTGGGTAGCGCTCCTTGAAGGCGTCCAGCGCTTCCCAGTGCAGGGTGGCGCGATGGCCGTCGAGCAAGCCCGCCTCGGCCAGCACCACGGGGCCAGTGTCGATCCCGCCAAGGATGACCCCTTCGTGATCGAGGCGGCGCAACGCCTGCTGCAACGCAGGGCCGTAGCTGGCCAGCGGATCGAAGCCGGCGACGATCAACAGTATTGCGCCCGCCTCTCCTTCTCCCAGCGCGCCATCGGCATTCACCGACATGCCATTACTGGCCTCCACCGCGCCGCCATCCAGGCTCAGCACCCGCCAGCGGTACGACGGCGCCTTGAACCGGTTGGCCACGCGCAGCGGCTCCAGGGCACTGATGAAGCCCATGGCCGAGAACCCCGGCAGCAGCAGGAAATGGATCAGTTGCGGCATTGCTTGCTCCACGTCACAGGTGGTCGCTTCCGTGCAAGTGTTGGTCGCCAGGGTGCGATTTTCCACCCTGGCGCCAGCGTAGCGTATTCACACGGTCCGCAGAGGCCGCCCTCAATAACAATATGCACTGCCGATGGAGAGCCACCATGCACAGCTTGATCCGCCGCAGCCTGTTGTCACTTGCCCTGAGCAGCATCGTTGCCACACCGCTTTTCGCCGCAGAACCTGCGGCCTGCAAGAACGTACGCCTTGGCGTGGTCAACTGGACCGACGTCATCGCCACCAGCGCCATGGCGCAAGTGTTGCTCGACGGCCTGGGTTACCAGACCAAACAGACCAGCGCCTCGCAGCAGATCATCTTTGCCGGCATCCGCGACAAGCGCCTGGACATGTTCCTGGGTTACTGGAACCCGATCATGACCCAGACCATCACGCCGTTCATCGATGCCCAGCAGGTCAAGGTGCTCGACGCACCCAGCCTGGAAGATGCCCGGGCCACCTTGGCCGTACCCAAGTACCTGGCCGACAAAGGCCTGAAGAGCTTCGCAGATATCCACAAGTTCGAGAAAGAGCTGGGCGGCAAGATCTACGGCATCGAGCCCGGGTCCGGCGCCAACACCCAGATCAAGGCGATGATCGCCAAGAACCAGTTCGGCCTGGGCAAGTTCCAGCTGGTCGAGTCCAGCGAGGCCGGCATGCTCGCCGCAGTCGACCGCGCCGTACGCCGCAAGCAGGCCGTGGTGTTCTTCGGCTGGGCGCCGCACCCGATGAACGTGAACATCGACATGGTCTACCTGGGTGACAGCCAGGATGCCCTGGGCCCTGACGAAGGCCGCGCCACGGTGTGGACCGTCACCGCACCGGACTACGCCCAACGCTGCCCCAACGCGCATCGCCTGCTGGCCAACCTGAAATTCAGCGCCGAAGACGAGAGCCGCATGATGCAGCCGCTGCTCGACCACAAGGACGCGCTGGAGTCGGCCCGCCAGTGGCTCAAGGACCACCCCGAGGACAAGGCGCGCTGGCTTGAAGGGGTAACCACCTTCGATGGCAAGCCTGCAGCGGACAACCTCAAGCTCACCGCCAACTGACAGGGCCCCATCGCCTGTAGGAGCGGCCTTGCGTCGCGAAAGGGCCGCAACGCGGCCCCAGGATCTGTGCGCGCTGCACAAACCCAAGGGCCGCTATGCGCCCCCTTCGCGACACAAGGCCGCTCCTACGCCGATTGGGCCACCACAACCCTGACAAGGAACCACCATGAACCACGACGTCATCATCACCTGCGCCCTCACCGGCGCCGGCGACACGGTCGCCAAGAGCCACCTGGTCCCGGTCACCCCCAAGCAGATCGCCGAGTCCGCCGTAGAGGCCGCCAAAGCCGGCGCCACCGTGGTCCACTGCCACGTCCGCGACCCGCAAACCGGCCGTTTCAGCCGCGACGTGAACCTGTACCGCGAGGTCATGGAACGCATCCGCGAAGCCGACGTGGACATCATCGTCAACCTCACCGCCGGCATGGGCGGCGACCTGGAAATCGGCCCGGGCGAGTCGCCCATGGAATTTGGCCCGGGCACCGACCTGATCGGCCCGCTGGAGCGCCTGGCCCACATCGAAGCACTGCTGCCGGAAATCTGCACGCTCGATTGCGGCACCCTCAACTTCGGCGACGGCAACGCCATCTACGTCTCCACACCGGCGCAATTGCGCGCCGGCGCCAAACGCATCACCGAACTGGGCGTGAAAGCCGAACTGGAAATCTTCGACACCGGCCACCTGTGGTTCGCCAAGCAGATGATCAAGGAAGGCCTGCTGCATGACCCGCTGTTCCAGCTGTGCCTGGGCATACCGTGGGGCGCACCGGCCGACACCACCACCATGAAAGCGATGGTCGACAACCTGCCTGCCGACGTCACCTGGGCCGGCTTCGGTATCGGCCGCATGCAGATGCCCATGGCGGCACAGGCGGTGCTGCTGGGCGGCAACGTACGGGTGGGCCTTGAGGACAACCTGTACCTGGACAAAGGCGTGTTGGCCAGCAATGGCCAACTGGTAGAGCGCGCGAGCGAAATCATCACCCGCATGGGTGGGCGCATCCTCACCCCGGCAGAAGGCCGGGAAAAAATGAACCTCAAACGCCGCTGATACCCCGGAGTCCGATATGCCTTTCATCACCGAGATCAAGACCTTCGCCGCCCTGGGTAGCGGCGTGATCGGCAGCGGCTGGGTTGCCCGCGCGCTGGCCCATGGCCTGGATGTGGTCGCCTGGGACCCGGCACCCGGCGCCGAGCAGGCCCTGCGCAAGCGTGTCGCCAACGCCTGGCCGGCGCTTGAAAAACAAGGCCTGGCCCCTGGCGCAGCACAGGAGCGCCTGACCTTCGTCAACACCATCGAGGCGTGTGTGCGTGACGCCGACTTCATCCAGGAAAGCGCACCCGAACGCCTGGACCTCAAGCTCGACCTGCATGCAAAGATCAGCGCCGCGGCCAAGCCGAACGCGATCATCGGCTCCAGTACCTCGGGGCTGTTGCCCAGCGAGTTCTATGAGGCCTCCACTCACCCCGAACGCTGCGTGGTCGGCCACCCGTTCAACCCGGTCTACCTGCTGCCATTGGTGGAAATCGTCGGCGGTAACCATACTTCGCCTGAGGCGATCGACGCCGCAAAAACCATCTACACCGCGCTCGGCATGCGCCCGCTACACGTGCGCAAGGAAGTCCCCGGCTTCATCGCCGACCGCCTGCTCGAAGCGCTGTGGCGCGAGGCGCTGCACCTGGTCAACGACGGTGTGGCTACTACTGGCGAAATCGATGATGCCATCCGCTTCGGCGCTGGCCTGCGCTGGTCGTTCATGGGCACGTTCCTGACCTACACCCTGGCCGGTGGCGATGCCGGCATGCGCCACTTCATGTCGCAGTTCGGCCCGGCGCTGAAACTGCCCTGGACCTACCTGCCGGCACCGGAGCTTACCGACAAGCTGATCGACGATGTGGTGGACGGCACCGCCGAGCAACTGGGCGAACGCAGCATCGCCGCGCTGGAGCGCTATCGTGATGACACCCTGCTGGCGGTGCTGGAAGCGGTGAGGACCAGCAAGGCCAGCCACGGCATGTCGTTCAGCGACTGAGGAGACCACGATGCCCGCACTGATCACCTACCGCACCCCAGTCCAGGAGGACTGGGTCGACTACAACGGCCACCTGCGCGATGCCTATTACCTGCTGATCTTCAGCTACGCCACCGATGCGCTGATGGAGCGCATCGGCCTGGATGCCGATAGCCGTGGGCAGAGTGGGCATTCGCTGTTCACCCTGGAGGCGCACATCAACTATTTGCATGAAGTGAAGCTTGGCACTGATGTGTGGGTGCAGACGCAGATCATCGGGTTCGACAAGAAGCGCCTGCACGTTTACCACAGCCTGCACCGCGCAGGGTTCGACGAAGCGCTGGCGGCCAGCGAGCAGATGCTGCTGCATGTGGACCTGGCAGGGCCGAAGGCGGCGCCGTTCAGCGAGGGCAGCATGGCATTGCTGCAGGGCCTGGTGGATGAACAGCGTCATCTTCCAGCGCCAGCCTATGTGGGACGTGTGATTGGCCTGCCCAAAAAATAACCCCGCAAAGCCGTGAGCCAGCGGGGCCAAGAGCGAGCAACATCCACTGTGCATGTGTGAGGGTGACCAAACCCTGCGGTACCGTGAATGAGGCCAGTGTGCGATCTTCCCGGCACTGGGAATTAGCCGGGAACGACCTGTTCTTAGCCAAAGCAGTCATGCCGGCATTCTGTGGTTGCGGCCGTGTCGCTGGCGACACAGAATCGATCGTAAATCACAGCAGCACTCTTTTCGCGATAAAAGGGACAACAGCCATGATGCATGCGGATTTGATTGATCAGGACGACCTCGCCGGCCAACTGCGCGCGCGCGGGTTCGACATCCCTGCCGGGGCCAGTGCCGAGCAGGCCTGCGAGGCGGTGGTGCGTGGGCTGACCGAGCCTAACGCGCGGGCGCTCAAGGGCATGGTCGAGCAAATGTACACAGGCAGTGCGACGATTCTGCCGGCGGTGCGCCAGGCGATCGACAAGCAGTTGCTGCCAGCGCTTGCAAGTTTCAACAAGCGCGCCTGATCGCGTATTTCTGTACTGGCCTCATCGCCGGCAAGCCGGCTCCCACAGATTCACCACCAAGCCCGAGAGCGGTGTGGAAC